>JAEWJO010000111.1 GCA_023386455.1 Pseudomonadota bacterium
ACAATCACGCGCGCGTCACCGCGAACACCGACGCGTTCGTCGCGACGATCGAA
This sequence comes from Pseudomonadota bacterium, assembly GCA_023386455.1. Lineage (GTDB taxonomy): Bacteria > Myxococcota_A > Polyangia > Haliangiales > Haliangiaceae > JABFXX01. The sequence goes on from JAEWJO010000111.1 coordinate 54, forward strand.
GCGATCGCCGAGGACCGGCGGCAGAGCTACCCGCGCGCCGGGATCCAGATCAGTACTGGCCGGTGACGGTCAACAGCAGGTGGACGGGCGCGCCCGCCGCCTGGGTGATGCTCGTCGGCGTGTTGATGTTGCACGTCGGCGCCATCACGTACCCGGGCGCCGACTCGCCGCCATCGTTCGCGCCCATGTAGAACGAGTAGACGTTGTTGCCGTCGGCGGCATCGACCTCGACGAGCAGCTTCTGGCCTGCGGGGATCGTCGCGGTGATCGGCGCGTTGACGGTGCCGCCGGGGGTCGACGCCGGTGGTGTCGTGTTCTCGACGACCTGCTGGACCGCCACGTTCGGGTTCGAGGCGAGGATCGCGATGTTGGCCGGCGTCAGCGTCGCGCCCGGCGTGCCGCTGTACGTGCCGACGCGGACGGCGACCGTCGTGCCGGGCTGGCAGTGCTCGATCTGGAACGACACCTGGCTGACGGTGAAGGCCGTGGTGATGCCGGCCGCGGCGAGATCGAACACGCGGTAGTAGTTGTTCGCGCGCGTCGTGCCGCTCGTCTGGTTCGCGCACGCGATCGATCCGAGCGCCTTCAGGTTGTTCGTGGTCGTCTGCGACAGCGTCCGCGTCGTCGGGCCGCTGTCGATCGGCGGCGCCATCGGAGCGTCGTTGATCTCGCCGCTGCCGCCGCCGCTTCCGCTTCCGCTTCCGCTGCCGCCTCCGTTGCCGTCGATCGTGGCCTCGCCGTTGCCTGCCGACGCACATCCAGCAAGTGCAAGTACCAGCGCGAGGGCCCTCATGGGCCGATCGTGCCAGATCTCCCGAGCCGCCGGAACCCCGGAATTCGGGGGCTATTCGCAAACGGTCGCGTTGAGATGCAGCGTGTCGAAGTAGAACGAGGTCGCGTTCAGGCCGTCGTTCGTCGACGTGAAGTGGATGCGAATGGTCTGGCCTTTCATCTGGGCCAGGTTCGCGAAGGTCATGTCGAGCGGGGTCCAGGCCGTCGTCGGGTGCGCGTTGTCGAGCGCCTTGATGAGCTCGATCTGTGCTCCGGCGGTGGTCTGGATCGCCGCCGTACCGCGGTCGTAGATGGTCGCGCCGCTCTCGCTCGTGCGGACCTCGTAGAAGCCGGTGAGGGCGAGCATCGTCGTCGACGCCGGGACCAGCACGTCCTGGTAGAGGCGATCGGTCGAATTCGGCTGGGCGACGCCGCCGAGCCACGCGCGGTAGGCCGGGCTCTGCGCCGCGATACCGCCGGTGTTGCTGACGAGAGGATCGTTCGCGACGATCGGCACCGGGGTCCAGCCCGACGCCGCCGGGGTGACCTCGAACGTCGGGTTCGTCAGGAGGTCGCGCGTCGTCACGGTGCAGCCGGTGCCGGAGTCGGTACCCGTCGGCGCCGCATCCGTGCTCCCGCTGCCCGCCGCGTCCGGGTCGCCGCCGACACCGCTGTCGACGACGCCGACGTTCTGCTGCTGGCTCTCGGCCGATGCACAGCCAGCGAGGGCGAACGCGAGGCAAATGTACTGCGACCTCATGGCAGGGATGGTGCCCCTGCGGGTCGCGGATCTGGTCAGGCCACCACTGAGACGTGCTGACCGGATCGATGCGTGGGGTCCGAGGTGCCTAGACCGCGAGGCGAACCGCGTCGACGCTGACGTCGAAGGCGGGGCGGGCGGCGAGGCGAGCATTGGCCGCCATCAGGTCGTCGATCGTATCGATTTCAGTCGCATACATCGAGCCGATGTCGACGCCGTAGAGGGTCGCGCCGTCGTCGATGATCTGCTGGAACGAGGCTTCGTAATACTCGTTCACTAGCCCCTGACCACGCACGCGGGCGTCGAGCGCCGAGAACAGGCGCCGCGACGAGGCGTGGGAGAACAGCTCGATGCCGACCGACTCGCCCATCGCCGAGCGGACGGGGACGTGCTTGCCAATCGCGAGGACGCGGTCCTCGTTATCGGCGGTCACCTTGACCTCCTCGAGGCCGATGTCACCGACCGAGCGGACCGCGAGGCAGTCGGGTCCACGCTCGACGAGCTCCTCGATCACCTCGAGGTCGAACACGACGTCGCCGTCGAGGAGGATGAAGGCATCGTTCTCGACGTGCGGGCGGCACAGCAGCAGCGAGTACGCGTTGTTGGTGCTGCGGAAGTCCGGGTTCGAGACAAACGTGACGTCGAGCGACGGGAACCAGCTCGCGACCGACTCGCGAACCATGTGCTCGAGGTAGCCGGTACCGATCACGAACTGGTCGAAGCCACAGCGAAGCAGGCTCGTGATGGTACGACGCAGGATCGGGACCCCACCGACCGGAAGCAGGGTCTTCGGGGTGTCATCCGAATAAGGACGAAGCCGCGTTGCACAACCCGCGGCAAGGATAACTGCCTTCATGTTTGAGACGGCCGCTGATTGCAATCGGTGTGCGCGCACACGTTTCGCAGACTTGAGGCCCCGAGCTGTTCAACTTTCACCAGGTGAGTCACCGTCGCGCCGCGCGGCTGACAGCTTCCTGTCACCCGGCAACGAGCAACGCGACACTGGCGTGGGACCGGCCCGGCATGTAGAAGTTCCATCGTCCGTGGGTGGAGCGCGACCTGTGACCGACCGAGTGCTCGAGGCGATCGTGCTCGCGACCGATCCGGTGTCGCGCGAGCGGATCGCCGGACTCTCGGCTCGCGAGCGCGCCATTCGCGTCGCGCGGAGGGTCGGCGCGACCCGGGTGACCGTCATCGACGACCTGGCGCAGCTCGCCGGCCTCGCTGCGCCGGCCGCGCTCCTCGTCATCCGCGCCGATCAGCTCGTCCACACGCCGCTCGTCCAGCCGCTGGTCGAGCAGCTCCACGCGCTGCCGGACGACGGGCTCGCGATCGCCGTCGTGCCCGAGAATCCGGCCGTCACGGATCTGACAGTCGGCTCCTACGCCGGCGCGTTCGTCGCGACCGGCACCACCGCGAAGGCAGCGCTTGCCGCATTGCCCGACGACGCCGCCTTCGTCGCGAGCGCCGTATCCCCCGTTCGGGTGGCCCACGGCGCGATCGCGCGCGCACCGATCCGCACGCGCGACGAGCGGCGCACCGCGCATCGCGTGCTCTATCGCATCCTCGTCAAGCCGCAGGACAACGCGGTCACGCGCTACCTGTATCGCCCGGTGTCGTTCCCGCTGACGCGGCTGCTCGTGTGGACGCCGATCACGCCGAACCAGATCTCGTATCTCGTCGCCGCGCTCGTCGCGGTCGGCTGCTGGTTCACCGCGCATCGCTCGATGACGATGGCGCTGATCGGCACGGTGATCGTGCTCGCCGCGAGCTACGTCGACTGCTGCGATGGCGAGGTCGCGCGCGTGAAGCTCTTGTCGTCGCGGTTCGGCGCGTGGATCGACACGATCGTCGACGAGCTGTCGAGCATCGGCTACATGGTCGCGATCGGCTGGCACTGCCACCTCTACTTCGGACCGGACTACTTCGGCGAGCTCGCGGTCGATCCGTGGACGACCGCGATCGCGGTCTCCGTCGTCACGTTCGCGTGGTGCGTCTACTGCATCTACTACAACATCATCGTCGCGGTCGGCTCCGCCAACAGCCAGGACTACGTCGGTCGGTTCGAGGTCGTGCCCGGCACGCAGCCGAACTCGGTGAGGCTCGCGCCCGCTGCCGCGAAGGCGATCGCGACGAAGGAGCCGCTGCCGCAGCCACTCGAGTGGCTCGCGACCTACGCGCCGTATCTGGTGCGCCGCGACTTCATCGCGTGGGCCGCGGTGCTGCTCGTCGCGCTGCACCTGACGCAGTTCGCGTTCGCGGGGTTCGTCGCGGGCGGGCTCGTGTCGTTCGTGATCCTGACGATCGACCACATCCGGCTGCGCTCGCTGCGCCGCTCGGTCGCCCGCCGCGGCATGCTGCTCGAGGCCCCGTAGCTACTCGTTTTGTGGCGCCGGCTCCGGCGGCGGAATCTTCGCGCGCGTGCCAGGCATCGCGACGAGCCACGCGTCCTCGCCGTCGATCGTCTCGTCGATGCCCCACAGCCGACCCGCGCGATCGACGGCGCCGCCGCTTGCGCCGCGCGGCCACGGCCGCAGCGGTGAAAGTCTACCGCGCGAGAACGTGTAGACGCCGTCGCCGAGCACGACGCGGGGCAGTGGACCACGGAGCAGGCTCGCGTTGCTCGTATCGTCGAGGCCGGCCGGCGTCTTCACCGCGTGCCAGGTCTCCTCGCCGAACTTCTTCCATTGCACGCCCTCGTAGCCGGCGATCAGCGCGTAGTCATCGAACAGCGCGATCGGACCGACGCTGCCGAGGTCATCGCGCTCGACCACGCCGTCCTCGATGCGGAGCCAGTAGACCGGATCGCGCATGCAGTCGGCGGTCGTCAGCGCGAGATGGATCGTGCCGTCGGCGTCCTGGCGGCCGGTCGCCGACGAGGTCTCCCAGTAATCGATCAGCTCGCGGAACCACCACGTCTGACCGAGGTCGCTGCTGACGGACGCGCGCGCCTTCCACGTATCGCCCTCGGCGATGCCGAGCACGATCACGTCCGGGCCACCGCCGACGAGCGTCGCCGGGGTGTCTTCGTCCGTTCGCATGCTCGGCACGGCGCGCCAGGTCTCGCGCGTGCCATCGCGAATGCCGATCTTGGCGGCGCGCAGCACGATCGCGTGGCCGAAGCAGTCGAACGTGACGTCGCGAACCGCGCCGGGGCCATCGAGCACCTGGTGGAACGTCAGGCCGCCGTCGAGCGACACGTGGACGTGCTCCTCGTCCCAGGCGGCGATCCAGCCGGCGTTCGTCAGCGACGTCGTCACGCGATTCACGCCGTGCGGCAGCTCGTGCTTCGCGGGCACCGGTGCGGCATCGGTGCGCGGCACGGGGCAGCTCGCGCGCGCCGCGGTCGGTGCAGCGGCAGGCGCGAGTGGTGGCGGCGCGGGGGCGACGAACGGCGCGGGTGTGATCTGGATCGAGATCGGGACGGTCGTGAACGAGACCGGCGCGGCCGGGGCGCGCGTCGTGGCGAATTGCCGCACGAGGACGACGAGCAACAGGCTCCACAACGCGAAAAATCGCGGAGACATAGCGCGCGGAACGCAGGCCTCACCCCCGTTATTCCGTGTGATGGGAACCGCGCGTTGACATGCCGCGGGAGCAATGCCCAAATGTCGTGGTGATCCTGCGACGTATCGCGACCGCCGCCTCGACGATTGTCGTGGCGATCGTGCTCGCGATCTTCGTCCCGTTCGCCCAGCTGCAGACGGTCGCCGAGGCGCCGCCGTGCTGCTGCCCGAACCCCAAGGCCTGCAAGTGCCCCGATCACAACCCGGGCGGCGATTCGCAGTCGACGATGCGCGCGTGCAAGCAGGCCCCCGATGCGGTCATGCAGGCGCAGCTCTCCGTGTTTGTCCCGCCGGCGATCGCGATCTCGATCGCGCCGGCACGCATCATCGGCGAGGCGCACGTCGCGCTCGCCGATCCGCATCCGGCACCGGCACCCAGGCGACCCGACGCACCGTCGTAGCGAGCGCGAACGTTCCCCACGTTCACTCGTTTCGATCACTTCTCATTGGAGGAGCGCGTCATGCGTTTCGCTATTGCCATCTGCCTGTCGCTCGCGGCGGTCGCCGCCTGCGACGATCACGACCACGACAAGCCCGAGCCGTTCGACACCTACCAGCAGTGCTTCGACGAGCACCACACCGAAGAGTCGCTGCCGACCCAGCAAGCGATCGTCATCTGCTGCCTGGAGCACCCGATCGCGGGCGTCACCGAGGTCTGCGGTGCGAGCGCGGCGTCGTGCATGACGTACCTCGCGACGAACCTGTCGACGTCGAGCGCGACCTCGACGGAGATCACGGCCGCCTGTACGGACTACGAGACCCAGAAGGACATGTAGCTCGTAGTCATGTCCGTGAAGTCTGTCATTGCTGCTCTCTCGCTCGCCGGACTGACCTCCGTCGCGAGCGCGGAGCACCACCACGCCATGGAGCATCACCACGGTGACGGTGACGGCACCGCCGAGACGGATCGCTCGGCGTTCGGCGCCGACGTGTCGCTCGTCGCCGCGGCATTCGAGACGATGGCCTACGTCGGCAACTACCAGGGCGTCATCCCGGCGTTCCGGTGGTCGAACGAGCGGTTCGGCGTCGGCGCGAGCGCGTCGATGTATCGGCTGGAGAAGAACGGCGCTGCCGTGTGGGGCGCCGGCGACGCGATGGTACACGGTCAGGTGACCCTCGCTGGCAACGAGCACGCACAGGCGGGCCTCGTCGCCGGCGTCGCCGTACCGCTCGGCAACAGCACGTCGGGGCTCAGCATGGGCCACGTCATGATCATGCCGGCGGCATTCGGCTCGTGGACGCGCGGGCGCGTCGCGCTCGCAGCCACCGCGGGCTACGGCCGCGCGCTCGGTGACATGAGCGGGCACGACCATGGCCCGTGGCCGCTCGTCGATCCGATGAACATGGAAGAGGTGTCGTGGAGCGCCGGTGGCGACTACGCGATCACGCCTGCCGTGCGCGCGGGTCTGCGGGCGTCGGGCGGGATTCCGCTCGTCGACACGGGCCACAACCGCGTCATCGGCGCAGCGCGCGTCGGCTGGCGCAACGGGCGCGTCGAGAGTGGTGCCGAGCTGCAGGCAGGCCTGGCGGGAGATCCTTTCACCGTGAGGGGCGTGGTCTCGACCGCGCTGAGCTTCTGATGAAACGTCTCCCGCTCGTCCTCGTGCTCCTCGTCGCCTGCGGCAGCGATCCGACGCCGACCGGCACCGTCTGCCCGGATCCCGATCCGGGCACGCTCACGTACGACAACTTCGGCCGCGAGTTCATGACGAAGTACTGCACCTGGTGCCACGACAGCTCGCTGCCGCGGTCCAGGCGCAACGGCGCGCCGCTCTATCACGACTACAACTCGCTGCTCGGCGTGCTCCAGACGCCGGATCACATCGACGAACAAGCGGGCTCGGGCCCGGATGCGACCAACACGTTCATGCCCCCGGACCGGTGCCCGAGCGAGGCCGGCGGCGCGCTGAACATCAACTGTACGAAGCCCACGGAGGCCGAGCGAAAGCAGCTCGCCGAGTGGATCGCGTGTGAACGAAATCGCCCCCATACCTTCGGCGCCGACGCTGGCGTCGACACTCCCTGAGGAAATCATCATGAAGAAGTCTCTCTTTGTCCTCGTCGCGCTCGCAGCTCCGGCCGCCGCGCATCCCCACATCGATAGCGGCCCGGTTCGCTCCGCGACCGGTGGTCAGATCATCACGTTCGGCGTCAGCCACGGCTGCTCGGGCAAGGACACGGTCAAGCTGACGGTCAACATCCCGCCCGGCATCTCCGGGGTTCGCGGACTCTACGGGCCGTTCGGCGTTCCGACGGTGGAGAAGTCCGGATCCGCCGTCACCTCCGTCACGTGGGAGAAGGCGACGTTCGAGGTCGGCGACAACACCTATCCCGAGTTCTCGCTGCGCGTCACGGTCGCCGACGTGCCGTTCACCTCGATCCCGTTCACGGTGGTCCAGACGTGTCGCGATGCGACGGGCGACACCGTCGCGACCTGGGACCAGCCCGACGACTCGACGGGCAACGCCGCACCGCGCGTCTACGTCCTACCGCCGCACGTCGGTGGCTGGAACAAGTTCACGATCCCCGCGGCGCTGTCGCAGGAGGACGTGCAGACGTTCTTCGGCAACGCGCAGATCGTCTGGCGCGGCACCGCGGCGTATACGCCGAACTCCGCGGTCGCGGGCCTGCTCGCGGCGACGCCGGGTGTCACGTCGCTCACCGATGGCCTCGCCGCGGGTGACGAGATCTGGGTGAAGTACTGATGCGGCGCCTCGCTCTCATCCTCGTGCTCGCCGGCGCGTGCGGAGACAACAAGGACGCACCGGCGCGTGACGACGCCGGTGTCGACGCGTCGGATCCGCAGGCGCTGAAGCACTGCCTCGACACGCCCGAAACGATCGCGCGGCCCCCCGGCAACGTGTTGCCGTGCGACCTCCTGCCGCCGGGGTTCGGCCAATGAGGCGCGCGCTGCTCGTGCTCGGCCTGCTCGCGGCGTGCGGCGATGACGCGCCTGTCTCGATCGACGCTGCCGTCGCCGCCGACTCGAACATGGTCGACGCGGCGCCGCCGCGCGAGCTCGTCAGCGAGACCCGGCAGCTGCAGGTCGGCGAGCTCGCCGAAGGCATCATGACCGGCGGCCCCACCGACCTCGCGCTGATTCACCTCGAGGCTCCGGTCATGGAGATGGACTGGAACATCCATGGCCATCCCGACGGCGGGACGATCGTCGTCTACGAGGAGCTCAACAAGATGACCGTCGACTACGCGTACACGCCGAGCGCGCAGGGCGACTGGTTCCTGCTTGTCCGCAACAGCGGACCGACGGACATGGCCGTGAAGATCCAGGTCGGCCTCTATGGGAACATGCAATGGCAATGGCAAGAGTAGCTGCCCTCCTCGTCACCGCCGCGCTCGCCGCGTGCGGCCCCGATAGCGTCTTCGGTCCGCCGACGCAGTCGACGTGTCCGCAGGGTTCGACGCTGACGTACGAGAACTTCGGCAAGGGGTTCATGACCCAGTACTGCACGAAGTGTCACTCGAGCGAGCTCGTCGGAGCCGACCGGATGGGCGCGCCGTCGTTCCACGACTTCGACACGCTGTTCGGTATCAAGGCGGTGGCGGACCACATCGACGAGACGACGGCGTCGGGACCGGCCGCCACGAACGATGGAATGCCGCCCGACGGGCCGTTCCCGACGCTCGCGGAGCGCAAGCAGCTCGGCGAGTGGATCGCCTGCGGGATGCCGTCGGAGAACACCCAGCAGTAGCGCTCGCAGCGGCCGCGTGGCGCGCACGATGCATCGCGATCGCTGCATGTCCGCTGCGACCGCTGATGAGATCGGAGAGCTGCTGGAGGATCGCGCGATCGACGAGACGATCGTCGAACGGCTCGTGAGCACCGGCGCGAGCCTCGACGAGATCGCCGAGGCGATGGAGGACGTCGAGTACGAGGCGCGGTTCGGCGAGGTGCGCGAGGCATCCTCGGCCCGCATCGAGGAGGTTCGCACGCTCCTCGCGACCCTGGCCCACGACGACCTCGATGACGACCTCGATGAGGACGACGAGGACGACGAGGGGCTCACCGTCGTCGAGGTCGACGAGCTCGAACCCGAGCCGCCCTGAGGGCCGAACGAATCCGGGTGTAATGAACCGGCAGGGCCTGCGTCGTGAGGGTGTCAGCGCAATGGAGCGCGACGAACCGGAGCTAACTCATGGAAACGACGAAGGACCTGAAGAACGACTGTCGCTGTGGTACCGGCTGTAACTGCACGGGCGCGACCTGCGCGTGCGATGCGAAGCGCTGCCCGTGCGAGCCGGAATGCGAGTGCGGCGAGGCATGCGCCTGTGGCAGCAAGAAGTAGGCTGATGGTGATGGAGCGTCCAGCCACTCCGCGAACGTCCGAGGAGCTCGTGGCCCAGCTCGTCGCGAGCCACCGCGAGCTGCTCGCGTTCGTGGAGCGGCGGGTCGGCAGCCGTGCCGAGGCCGAGGAGATCCTGCAGGAGGCGCTCGTGAAGAGCCTCGACCGCGCGGGCGAGATCCGCGAGTCGTCGCTCGGCTGGTTCTACCGGGTGCTGCGCAATGCGATCATCGATCGCGCCCGCCGTGCGGCGGTGCAACACGAGCGACTGTCGCGGTTCGCGACCGAGCTCGAGGCGACGACCGAGAACGACGAGCTGACGCGCGTCGCGTGCAAGTGCGTCACGACGCTCGCGGCGACGCTCAAGCCCGAGTATGCGGATGCGCTGCAGCGGATCGATATCGACGGGATGCCGGTCAAGGACTATGCGGAGGCCGCGGGCATCACGGCGAGCAATGCCGGCGTCCGCGTGTTTCGCGCACGCGAGGCGCTGCGCAACCAGATCGCGAAGGCCTGCGGCACGTGCGCGACGCACGGTTGCGTCGACTGCTCGTGCGGCGACGGCTGCTAGGGCTGCTTCGGCTCGTAGATCGAGTGGTTGTCGACGAGGATGTTCGTGCAGGTCCTGTTGTCGTCCCACCAGAACTGCAGGAACGAGTCGCCGTTCAGGCCGAGCGCGATCTGGACGAGCTCGGGCTGCTGGCTCGCGCACTGCACGGATCGGCCCTTCGGGTCGGCCGCGATGCAGTTCACGTTGTTCTTCTGGTTGGCCGCGTCGTAGTGGACCGAGCAGCCGAGCTGAGACTCGGTGTCGGGACTGTTGCGGGTACTGCCGAGCGAGCCGTAGGCGGTGCGGTTCGCCAGGTCGATCGTGACGGGCCAGGGCACCTTGCGACCCGCGACGGCGGGGAGCGTGGCTGCGAGCAGAGCGGCTGCGACGAACAAAGCACGAGTATTCATCCGGACGTCCTCCTTGGGATGCGTACAGGAGGCACGAGCCACGAGTTGTCGCACCGAAATCGTCCGCTACAGGAGGATTCCTGCGAGCACGACGTTCGCGACCGTGAAGTAGATGACGATGCCGCTGACGTCGACGAGCGTTGCGACGAGCGGCGCCGATGCGTTCGCCGGGTCGGCGCCGATCTTGCGCAGGACGAACGGCAGCATCGCGCCGGCGAGCGTTCCCCACGTGACGCAGCCGGCGATCGCGAGCGCGACCGTGACGCCGACCCAGACGTAGTGCTCGCCATAGCGCCCGGCGGCGCCCCAGATGAGGACGCGCACCGCGGCGAGGAGCCCGAGGATCGCGCCGAGCGCGATGCCGATCGCGATCTCGCGGCGGAGCACGCGCCACCAGTCGGAGCTGCGAACCTGGCCGAGCGCCATCGCGCGCACGATCAACGTCGAGGCCTGCGAGCCGGAGTTGCCGCCGCTCGAGATGATCAGCGGGATGAACATCGCGAGCAGCGGGATCAGCGAGCTCTGGAAGAAGCCGAGTGCGGTCGCGGTGAACATCTCGCCGACGAGCAGGATCGTCAGCCAGCGGCCGCGCTTCCTGATCATCTCGAGCCGCGTGTTCTCGAGGTACGGCAGGTCGAGGGCGTCCATGCCACCGAACTTCTGCGCGTCCTCGGTCGCCTCCTCCTGGACGACATCGACGACGTCGTCGATCGTGACGATGCCCTTCATGCG
>JAEWJO010000216.1 GCA_023386455.1 Pseudomonadota bacterium
CCGCGGGCTTCGCGGCCGGTGCGGGCTTCGCCTTCGCCGCGGGCTTCGCAGCCGGTGTGGGCTTCGCAATCGGTGCGCGCTTCGCCTTCGCCGCGGGCTTCGCCTCCGCGCGCGGGCGCGACATCGAGCCGCGCTCGCCATACTTCAGCGTCGTGACATCGGGGACCGTCTCGACGACCGCCTCGACGAAGTCACCGACGAGCCGCGTCGCGAGGATCCACGCGAGCGAGACCTCCCACCAGAAGTCGTTCGGGTGCGCCGGCGCGTGGCTGAACACCCTGCCGTCGTCGCGCGCGGCATCGGCGACGACCGTGACCGGCGCTCCGCCGGCGGTCTCGACGAGGATATCGAGCGCGCCGAGCAGCGGTGCAGTCTTCGCGGCCACTTCGGGTGGCAGCTTCGCCAGGTACGCGTCGCCGGCGGCGCGCGCGACCGGGCGTCGCTTCTCGACGTCGCGCGGCGACAACAGGCGCGCACCGCGATCGCCGAGCTGCCACGACGCACTGCCGTGGACGGTCCACAGTGCGCGCAGCGACTCGGGCACCGGGTGCGAGCGCGACGCGTTCAGCACGTCGATGTCATCGGCGATCGCCGGCGGACCGAGGTCGAGCGCGAGATCGCTGGGCGCGAGATCGTGCGCGCGCAGGTAGTCGGTGATGTCGGCGAGCGCCGCGAGATGCCAGCGCGGATCGCGGCGGTCGTCGCGGCTGCGCGCGACCATCCACTCGCGCACGGTGAGGTCCTCCGGCCGGCGGCGCCCCTCCGACCACTCGATCGTCGACAGCACGCCACCGGCGCGCAGCCACGCGCCCTCGCGCCGGAGGTGCTCGGCGACCGCGCGCTCGACCGTCCCCTGATCCTCGTCGGAGACCGCGGTCCCGAGCAGCCACACGAGGCGACGCTCGCGCTCGGCGCCGCCCGGCTTCGGTGCGTAGTACGTGCGGACGACCGCGCCCTTGCCGGCGAGGTAGTACGGCTCCGACTCGGTGAAGCCACCCGCGGGGTTCGCGCGCAGCGTCGCCATGAACGCGGCCGCCGCGTCGGCGCTCGCGAACGACAGGACGTGGCGTTCGAGCGCGCCGTTATTGGCCCCCCACGACAGCAGCACGCGATCGCCAAGCCGCACCGCCTCGCGGACGTTGTCGGCCGCGATGTCCCACCACAGCGCGCGCTCGGATACCGCGGTGACGCCGGCAAGCTCGGCGATCGCGCCGTCGTTGCCCACCTCGCGCGACGCGAACGGTGCCTCGACGACCGTGTAGCCGTCGAAGTAGCGCAGCCGCCGCTGGCTGTCCTTGAACCAGATCTCGCCGGTCTTGCGGTCGTGGACGACGCGCAGCGCGACCGTCGTGTCGGCGAGGTGGCCGAGCGCGTCGTCGTCGATCGCGAGCGCAGGCTGGCCCTTCGCGCGCGCCGTCGCGGCACCATCCTGGAGCTGCTTCCGCGCCTCGTCGGCCTTGCCCGACAGCACGTGCTCGAGCTGCGTCTTCAGCGCTGGATCGTCGAGTGGGTTCTCCCACGTGGTGCCGCGCGCGAAGTCCTCGGGCTCGAGCGGGGGATCGTGGATCCACGACGCCGCGTCGTGGGCGCGCCGAACGAGATCGTGATCGCGCGCGTCGAGCGCCGCGATGATGCCGACGAGCAGCGCGTAGTGCAGGAACCCGCGGGTGATCTCGTTGTCGCCCTGCCAGTCGAGGACGAGCCGCGTCAGCTCGACGAGCGGCGGGCCCTGCTTGACGAAGTCGCGCAGCGCGTACGCGTAGCAGCCGGCGGCGCGCGCGTCGCGGCGTTCCTCGAGCATCGCCATGATCTCGGCGTGCAGCGCGGGATCCCAGATGTCGCCGATCGCGCTGCCCATGCGCCAGTACGACCGGCGCTCGGCGAACAGCCGCTCCCCGAGCGCGGTCCGCGCGGCCGGCGTCTTCAGGCTGCGCACCGCGGCGTAGAGGTTCGCGACGACGTCCTCGAGCTCGTCGTTCTCGGTCTTGCCGCGATCGAGCTGCTGTCCGCCCGGTCCCGACGCGGCGGCGTAGCGCACGCTGTACTCGGTCAACGCGTCGACGAGGAACGTCTCGGCGCCGGCGTGGTGAAAGCGGTAGAGCTGATGACCGGCGGCGTTGCGCGCGAAGATGCTCGGATGGCGGAGCTTCGTCGCGATCATGAGCTTCGCGACGCGGACCGCCTGTGCCGCCTCGAGTCGAGGAATCACGTACGAGTCCTTCTCGAACGGGCTGAACAGCGTGCCGAACGCGACGTCGATGACGCTCGCCGGCGCCGGCCGCTCGAGCAGCGCCATCAGCCTGCCGAACAGCGGCGGCAGGTGGAACCACGGGGCGAGCGCCTTGATCGCTGCCTCCTTGCCGCGCTTCATCGCGAACTGTGCCGCGTAGTCGGTCTCGGCCGGCTCGGGTCCGTCGAGGCACGCGAGCAACACGGCGACGAGGGGGTGATCGGCGCGATCGATCGCGGCGGCGGCCGCCTGGACCACGCCGTTCTGCGTCGCCGGATCGAGCTGCGCGAACGCGGTGCCGACGACCTCGTGGCGATCGGCCTCCGCGCTCGCGAGCACGACACCCGCCGCCCACGCGGCGAGCGGTGCCGGTGGCTTGTTCACCTCCGCGCGCTGGAGCACGCGCCACGCGAGGCCGCGCAGCAGCGCGGGGTCGATCAGCGACGCGACCGTCTCCTGCCACTTGTCGGGAACCTCGACGATCCGCGTGTACGGGCCGAGCACGCCATCGGCGATGTCGAGCTCGTTCTCGATCACCTCGATCGGCAGACCCGCGATCTGCGCGCCGCGCATCAGCATCTGCAGCGCGCGACGGTGATAGCGGTCGTGCGCGACGATCTTGCGCGTCGCCGCGACGATCGCGCGGCCGTCGTACGCGAGCTCGTGGACCTGCCATAGCCCGTCGAGCGCGGTCCACCACGGATCCTCGCTGCCGGGGATGAGCCGTGCGAGCTCGTCGGCGTGCTTGCTCATCGCCGCGCCGCCGCGGCGCTCGAGCAGCGCGCGCAGCAGCTCCGGCCCGGTCGCCGGCTCGGTGATGCGGACCATCGCCGCGGCGACCTGCGCCGGTTCGAGCAGACCGCGATCGATCCCGGCTGCGACCTGCAGCGCGTCGTGCAGCGAGCGCGTCGCCGGTGACATCTCGAG
>JAEWJO010000227.1 GCA_023386455.1 Pseudomonadota bacterium
CGCGGCGGCGGGCCCCTTGCCGGGGGGGGCGGGGGCCGGACGGTGGTTGTTCGCTTACCGGCTAGCTCAGGACGTACGCGTCCGAAGCGGCTCGACCGAGCCGCAGCGTGACAGTGACGACGAGAGCGCGAAGCGGAACATGGGTCCGCTCTATATGAGGCTGCACCTGATCGATGTCAACGCCCCCGCGGCAACCGCCCGAAACGCCTACGTGGTCAAAAACTCGCCCGCACGTCGGGCTCCGGTCGATCCTCCCGGGATGCGGTTCTCTGCGCTCGCTGCCGTCCTCGCGCTCGCGGCGACCGGCTGTGCGCAGCGCACGCAGCCCTACCGGTTCAGCTCGCCGATGCTCGGCGTCGCCGATCTGCCTGCCGCGCCCCTGCCCGGCCGTCCAGGTCCGGACTCCGGACCGTCGCGCTCGCGCGCTGCCAACCCCGTCGTCGCGTCGCGGCCCGTCGGTGGCTGGCAGGTCGACGCCCAGGCGGGCACCGTCCGATCGGTCTCCGCGCGCGGCCTCGAGATGCACACGCCGGTCGCCTCCGCCGAGGCTGCCGACGCGGTCGCCAGCGCGGCCTCCGCTCGCGGTGTCGTGTGGTCGCGCCTGCCGGCCCCTCACCGTGGTCCCGTCGCCGCGCCGCCGCCGCGCGAGCCGTCCGACCTCCGCATCCTCGTCGGGTCCCGCGACAAGCGCGAACCGTTCGCGGTCGTCGCCGACTGGCTCGGCCAGCTCGATCGTCACGTCGCCGGCTCCGATGGCGCCTCGCTCGTCGCGTGGGCCGAGTCCGCCGGTGCGCTGCGCTCGCGCACCGAGGTCGCGCTACCTGGTGACCTCCTCGTGTTCGACCACGTCGACTCCGACGAGCCGTACGACCGCGTCGCGCTCGTGATCGCCCGCGATGCGCGCGGCGTCACCGAGTTTCTCTACGCCGGCAACGGCATCATCCGCCGTGGCTTCATGGATCCCGCGCGCGGCTCGATCCGGCGCGACGCCGACGGCACCGTCGTGAACACGTTCATGCGCCACGGCAGGAAGTGGCCGCCGAAGGGCACGCGCTACCTCGCCGGCGAGCTGATCTCGCACGTCGTGAAGACGCGCTGACGGCGCTACACCCGCTCGACGTCGACGATCGCGCTCAGCAGTCCCTGGTGGCAGCGGATGCGCAGCACGTCGCAGTTCGCGATCCTGCGCGGGCGCGTTCCGGTCGCGTACTCGACGATCGCGCGCATCGCGTTGCCGTGCATGACGACGAGCACGCTGCCGCCATGGCGCGTCCCGATCTCGAGCGTCGCCGCCTTCACGCGCGCGAGCAGCGCCTCTTCGGTCTCGCCGTCGTGCCGCGGCATGCCGGGGAACTTCTCGGCGATCTCGGGATTGGTCAGCCCCGACCACGAGCCGACGTCGACCTCGCGCAGCGCGGGCATCGTCGTGACGTCGAGGCCCTTTGACCGCGCGACGATCCGCGCCGTCTCGTGCGCGCGCGACAGGTCACTCGCGTAGACCGCGTCGAGGTCGATGTCGCGCAGCGTCTCGGCGAGCTCGCGCGCCTGCTGGAGCCCGCGTGCATTCAGCGGGACGTCCGCGTGCCCTTGCCAGCGCTGGGCGGCGTTCCAGTCGGTCTCACCATGTCGTGCGAGGAGAAGTACTGCCATGGATGTTCTGGTGCGCGCGGCGGGACTTGAACCCGCAAGCCCTTGCGGGCAGGGATTTTTAAGACCCCCTCGTATACCTTTCCGACACGCGCGCGGGTCGCTACACCGTAGCACGTGCGTCGGCGCGCTCGGCATGGCGCGCGATCGACGCGACGAGCGTCGGCCACAGCGCCTCGGGTAAGTCGTGCCCCATCCCGGCGATCGGGAGCCAGGTCGCGTTCGGGACGAGGTTCGCGAGCGTGCGCCCGGCGTGCAGCGGGAACATCGGATCGCGGCTGCCGTGGATCACGAGCGTCGGCACCGTGACGCCGGGCAGCAGCGACCGGCGATCGCCGGACTTGCCGACGGCGGCGAAGTGACGGAGGAAGCCGCGTGGATTCATGCCCCGCTCGTACGCGAGCTCGCCGATCGCGCGCAGGCGATCGGTCGACTGCTGCCACGCGGTGCTCCCGATCGCGGCGAATAGCTTCGCGACGTGATAGCCCGCCTCCTCGCGCGTACGCGGGCGATCTGCGAACAGCGCCTTGAACGCGTGCGGCTGCGGCAGGAAGCGGCGACCGCCGGGCGTCGTCATGATCGTCGTGACCGAGCGCGCGCGGCTGGCGTGCTCGAGCGCGAAGTGCTGCGCGATCATGCCGCCGAGCGAGACCCCGACGACGTGCGCGCGATCGATCGCGAGGTGATCCATGAGGCCGACGACGTCGGCCGCCATGTCGGAGAGCGAGTACGGCGCGTCGATCGAGAGCTTGAACAGGCTGCGCATCGCGGCGCGCAGCGGCGGCGGGACCGGCGCGTCGAGGTGCGTCGACTGGCCGATGTCGCGGTGATCGAAGCGCACGACGTGGAAGCCGGCGTTGACGAACAGCTCGCACATCGGCTCGTCCCAGAAGATGCGCTGGGCGCCGATGCCCATGACGA
The DNA here is from genome assembly GCA_023386455.1 of Pseudomonadota bacterium. Lineage (GTDB taxonomy): Bacteria > Myxococcota_A > Polyangia > Haliangiales > Haliangiaceae > JABFXX01. The sequence continues at coordinate 2,569 of JAEWJO010000227.1, forward strand.
GCACGAGCGGCCGGCCGGTCGTGCCGAACACGTCGTACGCGATCTCGAGATCCTTGCGCGTTCCATCGCGCGCGACGTAGTCGCCGACGCGAGCGAGGCCGCTGACGACCGGGACATTGCAGGTCGGCGGCGTGGGCACGGAGCGAGGTTGCGGCGAGCTCACGAGCCCATGTGTAGCACCAGATGGCGTCGGCTCCGCGCCGACTCGCACTCAGTTCGCCGCGGGCCCGCGACTCTATTTCGGCATCTGCTTGAGGCAGGGCTCGTCGTCGGGACAGTCGTCGGGCTTGGGCTCGGGCTTCGTCTCCGGCTTGATCTCGGGCTTGATCTCCGGCCTGGTGTCCGGGGCAGTCACCGGGACCTCGGGCGTCTTGACCGTGACCTCGGGCGTGCGAACGTCGGGGAGCTTGATCGCCGGCTCGTCGCCGACCTTCGTGACGACGTTCGGCTTGGTCGCGCCCCGCTGCAGGCTCTGGCTGTACTTGATCTCGGCGCGATCGGGGACGAGCTCGACGGTGCTGTCGCCGTAGCCCTTGAGCTGGAACTTGAACTGGCGCGCCGTCTTCGAGCCTGGAATGGTGAACGTCGTCGGCGTCGTGCCGACCGTGTTGCCGTTCGAGAGGTCGATCACCTTCGCGCCCTTCGGCACCGACTCGAAGCTGATCGCGACCATGCTCGGCAGTGCGGGCTCGGGCGGCGGTGGTGGTGGTGGCTCGGGCTGCGGCTCTGGCTGCGGCGTCGCGACGATCGCGGAGCCAGATCCGCCCGGCGGGTCGGTCGTCGGCGTCGCGTCCTTCGATCCGCCGACCACGACGAC
>JAEWJO010000309.1 GCA_023386455.1 Pseudomonadota bacterium
GGATGTAGTGGACCTGCGTGCCGATGCCCGCGGTCGCGAGCGCGCGGACGACCGCGTCGCGCGTCGTGCGGTAGCGCGCGAAGTCGATCGCGACGGCGAACAGGTGATACGCGGACTCGCGATCCTCGAGCTCGAGCGGCGGCAGGACGCCACCGTCGGGGAACGTCGCGGCGAGCGCGGTGCGGTAGTGCGCGGCGAGGTCGCGGCGTGCGGCGACGAAGCGATCGAGCTTGCCGAGCTGGGCGATGCCGAGCGCGCACGCGATGTCGGGGAGCCGGTAGTTCCAGCCGAGCTCCTGGACCTCGTAGGACCAGGTGCCCTCGGCGGGCGCCCACAGGCGCGACGGGTCGCGCTCGACGCCGTGCTGGCGAAGGCGCTGGACGCGCTCGTGGTGCTTCGCGGTGCGCAGGATGACCGCGCCACCCTCGCCGGTGGTGATGTGCTTGACCGGATGGAACGAGAACACGACGGCATCGGAGATGCCGCCGCCGATCGGCAGGCCGCGATAGGTCGCGCCGAGCGCGTGGCACGCGTCCTCGACGAGGAAGATGCCGTGCTTGCGGGCGAGAGCCAGCAGCTCGGCGAGATCGACGGGCATGCCCGCGAGGTGGACCGGGACGATCGCGCGCGTGCGCGGCGTGATCGCTCGCTCGACCGACCTCGGGTCGAGGTTGCCGGTGCGAGGGTCGACGTCTGCGATCCGGACGTTCGCGCCGACGTAGTACGCGGCGGCGGCTGTCGCCGAGAACGTGATCGGCGTCGTGATGATCTCGTCGCCGGCGCCGATGCCGAGCGCGGCGTACGCGAGGTGCAGCGCGGCGGTGCCGCTCGAGCAGACGCTCGCGTGGGTGGCTCCGACCGCCTCGGCGAGCGCGTGCTCGAACCGCGCGACCAGCGGGCCGCAGGTGAGGAGCGGCGCGCGCAGCGCCTCGACGACGACGGCGATGTCGTCCTCGGAGATCGTCTGGCGGCCGTAGGGGAGCATCGCCAGCCCACCATTGCGAGCGCCGCGCCAGGACCGGCGGCAGGAGAGTCGGGCACTTGGAGCGCTGCCGACCGAGACCGTCGTCGAGGCTGACGATCGGGGGCCGTCGCCGTCTCTGACGACGGCGGCCGCGCCGACCTTGTCCTACCTCGCGTAGCTGCGAAGTCGGCCGGCGTTCTTGCGCGCCGAGCCGACGGTCGCGAGGGCGGCCGAGAGCGTCTGGCTCCACGCCGCATCGCGGCTGGCGAGCTCGCAGACGAGCGCGCGCGTCTCCTCGGTGTCCTCGAGCGGGACGGGCAGGGAGGCGAGCGCGACGTGGCGCGCTGCATACATCGCGTTGAACGCGGCGAGCAGCTCGTCGACATCCGACGTCGCCGGCGGCAGCGGCGTCAGGTCGACGATCTCGCGGAGGAGCGCCGCGCTCACCGGACCTGAGCCTCGCGGAAGCTGCCGGCGAGGTCGGTCATGACCTTCGAGGCCTCGTCGAGCGCCTTGCCGTCGAGCTTGAGGTTCGCGTGGTAGATGCGCTCGGCGACGAAGCGGTAGAGCGCCTGGAGGTTCGCGCACAGCTCGGGCGCCGCCTCGTGATCGAGCGACGCCTCGAGCTCGAAGATGATCCGCAGGGCGTGGTCGATCGCCTTGGCCTTGCCGGCGATGTCGCGCGCTCCGATCGCGGTCTTCGCGACGGCGAGGTCGGCGAGGAAGCGTTCGAACAGGCGGCCGACGACGTCTTGCTTCGGTGCGGAGTCGAGATCGACGCGGCGGTATGCGTTGGCTGCGCGGGCGGACATGGGAGGGCTCCTACGAGGAGGTCATGAGGCTGGAGAAGTAGTTCGAGTCGCTCTTCATCTTCGAGATCGCCTCCTCGAGCGCGCTGAACTGCTTCTCGAGGCGGGCCTGCAGATCGTCGGCACCCTTGTTGATGCGATCGATCTGCTGCTGCAGGACCTTCTGGCGATCGGTGAGCGATTGCGTCTTCGCGGCGAGCAGACCGTCGGCGCGCGTGTGGCGGTCGGCGAGGTCGGTGATCGCGGTCGCGAACCCGTTCGTGACGAACAGCTTGGAGACCGCGTCGGGATCCTTCGCGACGGCGGCGGCGAGCTTGGTCGCGTCGAGCGTCACCGCGCCGGTCTTGTCGCGCGCGATGCCGAGGTCCGAGAGGGTCGCATCGCCGTACTTGTTCGACGCGAGCGTGCCGAGCGAGCCCTGGAGGCTTCGCAACGTCGAGTCGCCGAACAGCGTGTTCTGGCCCTTCGCGGTGCCGGTGTAGTCGAGCTGGCCGTGAAGCGCGGTGTTGACGGCGTTGAACGAGTCGACGAGCTTCTTGACCTTGTCGGTCAGCGCCGTCTGGTCGAGCGAGACCGTCGCCTTCGAGCTCTGGTCGGTCGGGCCGTGCGTCGCGTTCAGCGTCAGCGTGATGCCGGCAAGCGCGTCGGAGATGACGTTGGTCGGGCGCGAGATGTCGATGCCGTCGATCGTGACCGAGGCGTTCTTCGCGGGGACCTTGATGTTCGCGGGGTCGGTGAGGCCGAGGGTACTGCCGGTCTCGACGAACGTCGGTGCGTTCGACGTGCCGGTCTCCTTGGCGGTGACGACGAGCCGGTAGCTCGAGTCGTCGACGCGGAGCACGGAGGCGGTGACCCCTGCCTCGGCCGAGTTGATCTTCGTCGCGATCGCATCGAGCGAGTCGCTCGCGGTCCAGGTGATCGACTTCGTCGAGCCCTTGACCGTGATATCGAGCCCGCCCGCGCCGGCGGCACCGGCGGCAGAGCTCGCGAACGCGGTGCTCTGCGTGACCTGCGCGGCGGCGAGGCTGCCGACGCGGATGTCGTGGACTCCCGGTGTCGCGCCGGCCGAGGCGGCCATGGCAACGCGGGTGTCGGAAACGGTTGCGGTCCGCGGTTTCACCTCGGAGTCGAGGTCCAGCGCGCGAGCCGCGGTCGCCAGCGCCGAGAGCGCCGACGACATGCTGCTGATGATGCTCTTCTGCGAGTCGAGGTTCGTCTTCTTCGTGGTCGCGGTGTCCGCGGCCCCTCGCTCGATCTTGACGAGCTGGTCGATCATCGACGCGCTGTCGAGGCCGGAGGCGAGGCCGTTGAACGTGATGCTTCCCATGGCGAAGACGTCCTGGTCGAAAGGCAGGTTCTGCGTTACTGGAGCAGCGAGAGCGCCGACTGCGGCAGCTTGTTCGCCTGCGCGAGGACGGCGAGGCCGGCCTGGCTCAGGATCTGGCTCTTCGTCAGCGCCGCGGTCTCCGAGGCGACATCGACGTCGCGGATGCGCGAGTTCGCGGCCGACAGGTTCTCGTGCGACGCGGCGAGGTTCGAGATCGTGACGCTCATGCGGTTCTGCGAGGCGCCGACCTTCGCGCGAGCCTGCGACAGGTTCTTGATCGCGGCGTCGAACACGCCGATCGCCTTCTGCGCGTTGGTGACCGTCGACAGCGACGTGTTCGTGATCTTCGCCGTCGAGCCGAGCGTCGACGTGTTGAGCTTCGTGATGCTCATCGAGATGCGGTCGTCGCTCGAGTTGTAGATGCCGACCTGGAACGTCAGACCCGCCGACGCCTTGCCGTCGAGCAGCGTCTGACCGTTGAAGTTGGTCACCTTGCTGATGCGGTCGATTTCCTGCGACAGCTGCTGGAACTCGGTGTGGATGTAGCCGCGCTCCGTCGAGCCGAGCGTGTTGTTCGCGGCCTGGACCGACAGCTCGCGCATGCGGGACACGATGCCCTGCATCTCGTTCATCGAGCCTTCCGCGACCTGCGACATCGAGATGCCGTCGTTCGCGTTGCGCTGCGCCTGACCGAGCGAGCGGACGCTCGCCTTCAGCGACTCGGAGATGCCGAGGCCGGCGGCGTCGTCGCCGGCCTTGTTGATGCGCAGACCCGAGGACAGGCGGCTGATCGAGTTGCCGAGCGCCTCCTGGGTGCTGTTGAGGTTACGCTGCGCGTTGAGAGAAGCGACGTTGGTGAGGATCGAGAGGGCCATGACTGAGAGACTCCTGAGAGGGGGTTCTTGTTTGCGTTACGGACCTCGTCGGTCCCACTGATGTTGGTCGCCCGAATTCGGGATCGTTTAGGCCCAACTGATCAGGACGCGCGCGGATCGAGAAGACCCACGATGTGCGACGTCACCGTGCGCGAGGCCTCGAGCGACTGCGATGCCTTCGCGAGGTTGCTTGCGGACTCGATGACGTCGGCTTCGACCGCGTTCGCGATCGTGTTCGTGAGATGAGCGTCGAGGTCGTCGTTCGCGGTGAGCGCGGCATCGACGACGTGCATGACGCCGCCGACGCGCGTACGCGTCAGCGAGACCTGCTGCACGGCGGTCTCGAGATCGCCGAGCAGCGACTGGAGAGCCGTGAGGTCGTTGTTGGTCAGTGCGGTCGCGACCTGGTCGAGGAGCGGCAGCACGTCGACGCCGTTGGCGGCGGTCAGCGCGCTGCCCGCGATCGTCGAGCTCGCGACGATCGACTCGGTCGCGGGGAGCTGGCGCGCGTCCGCGTCGCCGGCGTAGGTGCCGGCCGGCGTGAACGGCAGCGTCGTCGAGCGCGAGCCGGCGAGGATGTACTCGCCATCGCCCGCACGCGTGTTCGCCGAGGCGAGCGCGGACTCGAACAGCGCGCGAACCTGCAGGCCGATCTCCTTGCGGTCGTTCGGGCTGTAGCTCGCATTCGCGCCCTGGACGGCGAGCAGGCGAGTCTGCGAGACCGCCTCGCCGATGCCGGCGAGCGCGCCGTCGACGAGATCGAGGCGCTCCTTGCCGGCATTGAGTGCCGACGCGGCGCCTTCGGCGAGCGTCTTGCGCATCGATGCGCGCTGCGCGGTCATCCATGCCGCCGGATCATCCGAGGGCTTCGTGACGCGCAGTCCCGACGAGGCCTCGGCCGCGGCGGTGGCGACCTTGGCCTGGTTCGCCGACGTTGCGGTCGCCGACATCTCGATCAAACGGTTTCCGGTGACGCGCATCGTGGCTCCTACAGGCGATCGATCAGATCTCCGAGGAGGTCGTCGATCGTCGAGACGAACTTGGTCATCGCCGACGAGGCGTGCTCGAAGCGCGCGAGGTTCGTCAGCTCTTCCTGGATGTCGACGCCGGCGAGCGAGTCGCGCAGACCGGCGAGGTTGTTGGCGACGAGCTGGTCGCGCTTGACGTCGGCGGTCGCGCTGGCGGCGGCCGTCGCGACGTTGCCGACGATCTCGAGCGCGGCGTTACCGAGCGTCTTGCCG
>JAEWJO010000371.1 GCA_023386455.1 Pseudomonadota bacterium
CTTGCGACTGCCGCGGCGTGCACGCGGCGACCGCGATGCAGGCCGCGACGACTACGAGCGCTTTCATCCGCGGAGCTTGCGCACGAAATCACCCGCCTTGGCAACCACACCCTCGCCGTAGAGCTGCTTGATCATGCCCTGCAGGCGCTTCGTCATGTCCTTGGGCTGACGGAACGACATCATGTTGAGCGGGATCGACATCACGTTCTCCGCGGTCGACTTGACCCGCGTGAACTCGCGCATGCCCTCGTCGCCGTGGATGCGGCCGAAGCCCGAGTCGCCGATGCCGCCGAACGGAAGCGTCGGGATGCCGGCGAACGCCATGACGGAGTTGACGGAGGTCATGCCCGCCTTGATGCGGTCGGCGATCGAGCGCGCCGACTTGCCGGCGAACACCGACGAGCCCAGGCCGTACTTGCTGTCGTTCGCGAGCTTGACCGCCTCGTCGACCGACGCGACCTTCGCGATCGGAATCACGGGGCCAAACGTCTCCTCGGTCATCACCTTCATGCGGTGATCGACGTTCGTCAGCACGGTCGGCTGGATGTAGCTGCCGGAGATCGCGTCGGGGCCGCCGGTGAGGACCTTCGCGCCCTTCGCGATCGCGTCGTCGAGGTGATCCTTGACGATCGTCACTTGCTGCGGCGACGTCATCGCGCCGAGGTGGCCATCGTCTCCGCCGACCTTGAGCTCGCGCACCTGCTTGACCACTTCCTCGACGAAGCGATCGTGGACGGCTTCCTTCACGTAGACGCGCTCGACCGAGATGCACGCCTGGCCGGCGTTCGTGAGACCGCCGTAGACCGCGGCCTCGGCGGCCTTCTCGAGGTCCGCGTCGTCGTCGACGATCATCGCGTCCTTGCCGCCGAGCTCGAGCAGCACGGGCGTCAGGCGCTCGGACGCCGCGGCCATCACGCGCTTGCCGGTCGCGGCCGAGCCGGTGAACGCGATCTTGTCGACGGCGGACCTCGCGAGTGCGGCGCCCGTCGCGCCGGCACCGGTGACGACCTGGAGCAGGTCCGGCAGCGCGAACGTCTTCTTCGCGATCTTCTCGATCTCGAGCGCGACGAGCGGCGTCAGCTCGCTCGGCTTCCACACGACCGCGTTGCCGGCGGCGAGCGCGTACGCGATCGAGCCCATCGGCGTGAACAGCGGGTAGTTCCACGGTCCGATCACGCCGACGACCCCGAGCGGGTGATAGCTGATCGTCGCGCGGAAGTTCGCGAGCACGCCCGTCGAGACCTTGTGCGGCGCGAGCGCCTTCTCGGCGCGCTCGGCGGCGTGCTTGACGTGGCCGAGCGCCATCATCACCTCGACGTAGCCCTCGAGCAGCGGCTTGCCGTTCTCGCGGTGCAGGAGCTCGGCGATCGCATCGGCCGACGCCGCGATCGCCTTGCGGAATGCGGTGAGCTCCTCCTCGCGGGCGCGGAACGTCCGCGTCGACCAGGTCTGCGCCGCGACGCGCGCGCGCGCGACGCTGGCATCGACATCTGCGGCCGTGAAGATCGGCACGCTGCCGATCGATTCGCCGGTCGCCGGGTTGTAGCTGTGAAGCTGGTCGGAGCTCTGGGTCGCGGTCGCCATGGCCGCGACCATGACACGGGATCGGCGGCGACCCCAAGCACAACGGTCGCGGCGTCGCCGGGAGGGCGTACTGGAGATTACTCAGCCGCTGCTCATCGCGATCGCGATGCCCAGACCGAACCCGGCGAGCATGAGCGCGACGAGGATGAGCCAGCGCCGGCTCGGCGCGATGTCGTAGCGCTCGCCGGTGACCTGCGAGTCGATGCGCGCGCCGTGCCCCTGCGGGGCCTCCGGCATGCGGTGCTGGAGCGGACCGACGCCGGTCTGCCAGCCCATCTTCTCGTCGACGAGCGGGCGCGACCCGGGCTCCGTCTCGAGGCGCGGCATCGTCGGCGGCGCGTACCCCATCGCCGGCAGCGGTCCGGTGCCCGCGAGCGTCGCGACGTTCTGGGGCTGGGCCCAGTCGGGAACGGTCTGCGCGCGCGGCGACGGCGGCTGCGTATCGCTCGAGCCGACCCCGGGCGCGGTCGGCTGGCGCGGCGGCGCCTGGTGGACGGGCTTTTGGCGCTCCTCTATGAGCAGCGTCTTCTCGTCGTCGGCGCTGGCATCGACCTCGCCGCTCGGCTCGGTGACCTGCGTGCGGTCGCCGGCCGGAGGCGCCTCGACCCACGGCTCCTTCTTGCTGCCGAACAGCTGGACCATGAAGCGGCCCATCGCGGTGTTCGAGCCGGTGAGCTTCGCGCGCACCGCGAACGCGTCGAGCGCCTCGATCATCTCCTGACCGGTCTGGAAGCGCGCGTTCGCGTCGTTCGCCATCGCGGTGAGCACGATCGCCTCGAGCTCGCGCGGATAGCCGGGCACGGCGACCGACGGCAGGATCACGTCGCCGGCGACGATGCGCTTCATCGTCTCGAAGTCGTCGTTGCCCTTGAACGCGCGGCGCAGCGTCGTCATCTCGTAGAGGCAGATGCCGAGCGCGAAGATGTCGCTGCGCCGATCGATCGGCTTGCCCTTGCACTGCTCGGGCGACATGTACCCGTACTTGCCCTTGATCGTCCCGCCGACGGTCTTCGTCGCGCGCTCCTCGGCCTTCGCGATGCCGAAGTCGAGCACCTTCACGCTGCCGTCGTAGCCGACCATGATGTTCGCCGGCGAGACGTCGCGATGGACGATGTTGAGCGGCTGGCCGTTCTTGCCGCGTCGCTCGTGCGCGTGGTGCAGGCCGGCGGCCGCGCCGCTGACGATCATCACCGCGAGCTCGAGCGGGATCGTCCAGCCGCGCCGCAGCGTCGTCTCGAGGATCGCGCGCGCGTTCTCGCCGTGGACGTACTCCATCGCCATGAAGTACGCGCCGTCCGCCTGATCGACCTCGTAGACCTGGGCGATGTTCTGGTGGTTGAGCGTCGCGGCGAGCTTCGCCTCGTCGAGGAACATCGTGACGAAGCGCTGATCGGTCGCGCGCTCGCGCAGGATCGTCTTCAGCACGACGTGCCGCTCGAACGCGCCGAGGCCGGACTGGCGCGCGAGATAGATCTGCGCCATGCCGCCGGTGGCCAGGTGGGTCAGGACCTCGTAGCGGCCGACCTTCTGGGGGATGCCTGGAGTTGGCTCCGGCGCCACGACGAAAGGATCGGCTGCTTGGCTCAGCGTGTCAAGCGACGGCCCCCCTGCGACTCCCGTCGGAAATGAAGTGAAACGGAGCGCGCGGCCGGCACCTACATGAACATCTTCGCGAACGCGAGAACCTTGTCGAATTCGTCCGCGGTCAGCGTCGCCGCGACACGGGTCGCCGCGTGATCCTGATCGATCGTGATCGAGTCAGCAAAGTCCTGGCCGACGATGCCGCTGATGCGATCGCGCAGCGTGCCGGTCTGGCCGGCGGGGCCGATCTTGTCGTTCAGCGCCTTCGTCGCCTTCTCGGCGTCGGCGTCCGCGGGAAAGTCGAGCCGCGCGTCGAGCGTCAGCTTCTGGGCAAGGCCCATCGAGAACACCGCGGACTGCGGCTCGGCACCGAGGTCGGCGCCGAGATCCTTCTTCGTCGATGCATCGAGCATCGCGGCACCGAACACGTTCGCGTTCGCGGCGGCCTTCGCGAGCAGCGAGCGGATCGCGGCCGGACCCTTCGCCTTCTTGTCGGCCGCGCGATCGATCGCGGCGGCCATGTCGCCGGCCGACGTGATGACGAGCCGCTTGTCGATCACGGCGACCTCGCCGTCGGGCAGCACGAGGTACTTGACCTTGCCGTGCGTCTCCGTCTTCGTGCTCTTCTTCTTCGCTTCCTCGAGCAGCTTGTCGACCTTGCCCTCGAAGATCGCGATGAAGTGCTGGCGGTCGTTCGCGCCACCGACGACCATCGTGTCGATCACCTTGTCGACCGCGACGTTCTGCGCGAGGTCGTCGAGGACGTCGTGCTTCTCGCGCGCGAGGTCGAAACCCTTCTTGAAGATCGGCGAGCGCCGCGCCTTCGCGAGGTCGGCGACCATCACGACCTGCGTGTCGTCGGGCAAGTACTTCATGAGATTCGTGCCGCGGCCGGCCTCGGCGGCGGGAACCGAGCCGAGGACGAACGCGACGAACGAGACAGCGGCGAGGGCACGCATGGCGGTAGTGTGAACCAGACGGAGCGCGGCGGCCCGGAATTCAGGCCGTCCGGTGTGCACGTCGGTCACACCTGGCAGATACTGGCGAACGATGCAGTGGCAGATCGCGCTGTCGGGGGCCATTCCGGCCATCGTCGCGATGTGGTTCGTCGATCGCCTCGATCGGAAGCGTCCCGAGCCCGCACGCACGCGCCGCCTGGTCGCGTTCGTCGGCATGCTCTCGGTGATCCCCGCGATCGTGCTCGAGATGATCGCGATGCGAACGCTCGGCGAGTCGGTCGAGCCGCGCATGACGTACCAGGGCGCGAGCTTCCACGCGTTCGTGATCGCCGCGGCGATCGAGGAGGCGTGCAAGATCCTGGTCGTCTACTGGGTCGTGTGGCGACGTCCCGAGTTCGACGAGCGCATGGACGGCATCGTCTACGCGAGCCGCGCCGGCCTCGGCTTCGCGCTCGTCGAGAACGTGCTCTACCTGATGCAGGAGGCGACGCTCGGCGGCCAGCTGCAGACCTGGGTGTTGCGCGCGGTGCTCGCGGTGCCGGGCCACGCGATGTGGACCGGCATGATCGGTGCGATGGCGGCCCGCCGCCGGTTCGACGGCCGCGGCCTCGGTCTCGTCGGAGGCTACCTGCTCGCGGTCGCATTCCACGGCGCGTACGATCTGTGCGCGTTCCTCCAGGCACCGCTGACGTTCGAGGGACACAGCGACATCGCGCTGCTGATGATGCCGGCGCTGCTCGCGCTCACCGTCGGCGCGTTCTTCGTGCTGCGCTCGCAGGCGCGGATGGCGCTGAAGCTCGACGATGCCGACGCCGCGCTGGGCGCAGCGAACGCCGCCCGCCTACGCGGCGGGGCGGGCTGAGCCGCGCAGCACGACGACCGCGGCGGCAACGCCGGCGAGCACCGCGCCGCCGAACAGGAACACACCCGCGCCGACCGACGCGTTCGCGAGACCCGGGAACCGAGCGATGAAGTACACGGCACACGCGGTCGCGGTGATGATCGAGACGAGCGTCGCGCGCGCGATCAGGAGCGGCACGCGCTTGGCCGCGACCGACCCGGCGAGCACGACGAGCACGAACATCGAGATGTAGCCGCCGGCGCGCGCCGCGATCCCGCTGCGCATCCACAGATCGGTGCCGCCGAGCCACGCGAGCCCGGTCTCTCGACACTCACCACCGAAGCAGTGACGCGAGCCGAACGGACCGATCGTCACCTCGGCGACGGACCACCACGCCGTCTGCACCGCGAGTGCGAACGCGCATGCCGCGGCGAGTCCGAGACCGACTGCGATCCAGCGCGTTCGTGACTCCATGGCGGGGCGTATACATTTCGGTCGTTTGAACTTCAACCGATCGGCTGTCACGGACTTACAGAAGTGTATTTCAGGGCACGCCTACATTGACGGTCGACATGTAGGCGCACCTAGAGTCTTGGTCGGTCGTTTCCATGCTTCGCGCCGTCGCTCTTGTCGCAGTCCTGGTTCCCGCGGTCGCGTCCGCGGACGGAACGCCGATGATCCAGGCGCAGCTCTCGCTGCGCGATCTCGTCCATGACGTCGTCGAGAAGCTCGAGTCCTGGAACGACTCCACGATCCCCGACCTCTCGGTCCTGACGACCGAGCCGGTCGAGCGCACCGAGAGCTCCGGCTACGGCTGGCGCGAGGATCCGGTGCGCCGCCGCGGCCAGCGCTTCCACTCGGGCGCCGACTTCCGCGCCGATCCCGGCACGCCGGTGCTCGCCGCCGGCGACGGCGTCGTCGTGTTCGCGAAGCGGTGGGCCGGTTACGGCAACGTCGTGTTCGTCGATCACGGTGGCGGCGTCATCACGCGCTACGCGCACATGCGGAAGATCGAGACGAAGGTCGGCGCCGCGGTCGTCGCCGGCACGCGCATCGGCCAGGTCGGCTCGACAGGACGCACGACCGGTCCGCACCTCCACTTCGAGGTGCGCCTCGACGGTCGCCCCGTCGATCCGAACACCGCGCTCGCGATCGCCGAGCTCGCCCGGGAAAAGCCGGAGCTCGCGCACATCGCCGCGTTCGCGCTCGCGCCGGAGCTGCAGCGCGCTGCGAAAGATCTCCAGGACGCGAAGAATCGCCGCGAGCTCGCGGGCCGTCCCGAGCGCCACGGTGCGCCCAGGCGCGAGCGCGCGCTCTGGTAACGCGGTGATCCGCGGGTGGTACCGGGCCGCTTCGCGAGCTAGTCTGCGCCGGTGGACGACCGCTCGCCCGACCAGCTAGCCCGCCGGTACGTTGCGTGGCTGCGCAGGCGCGCTCTCGCCGTGATCGCCGGCAGTGCGCTCGTACTCGTCGGCGCGATCTATCTGATCGCGTTCCGGCTGCCCCTGTTCGCGGACTTCTCGTACCTGCTTCCTCAGGACGTGCCCGCGGTGAAGGACCTCCGCAAGCTCGAGGCGCGCGTGAAGACGAGCGACACCGTGCTCGTCCTCGTCGAGGCGCCGGATCCCCAGGTGCGCGAGGCCGCGGTCGCGCAGATGGAGGCGGAGCTCGTCGCCGCGCACTCGCCGCTCATCGTGCGCGTCTCCGGTGACGACGCGGAGAGCCGCGCGTTCCTGAAGGCGCACCGCCATCTGCTCGTCGACGTGCCGTCCCTGGAGAAGGCGCGCGACGCGCTCCAGCATCGCGTCGACAGCGCGAAGCTCAAGGCGAACCCGCTCTACATCGATCTCGGTGACGACGAGGACGACGAGGCCGCCGCGAAGGACAAGGCGCAGCTCGACGAGCTACGCAAGAAGCGCGAGGAGGCGGAGGCCAAGCTCGATCGGCCGACGAACGTCTCCGCCGACGGGCTGGTCGGCAAGCTCGAGGTCGCGACGAACTTCCGCTCGACCGACGCCAAGCGCGGCGAGGCGCTGCTCGACACGATGTCGGCGGTGCGCGCCAAGGTCATCGCCGATCACCCGGACGTGAAGATCGGGTTCACCGGCGGCGTCGTCACCGCGCTGTCGGAGCACCGCGCGATCACGAAGGGCATCCTGCTGTCGAGCCTCGTCACGGCGGCGCTCGTCGCACTCTTGCTCGCACTCTACTTCCGCAGCGCGACGCTGCTCGCGTTGCTCGTCGGCACGATCTCGATCGCGACCGCCGCCGCGTTCGGTGCCGCGGCGATCACGGTCGGCCACCTCAACGCGGCGACCGCGTTCCTCGGCGCGATCATCGCCGGCAACGGCGTCAACTACGGCATCTTCCTGATCGCGCGCTACCTCGAGGAGCGCCGGCGCCAGGACGTCGACGAGGCGGTCGCCATCGCGATCTCCGGCACGCTGCGCCCGACCGCCGTCGCCTCGCTCGGCGCCGCGATCGCGTACGGCTCCCTCGCCGCGACCAGCTTCAAGGGCTTTGCCGACTTCGCCGTGATCGGCGCGATCGGCATGCTGCTGTGCTGGATCGCGTCGTACACGCTGCTGCCGGCGCTGATGCTGCGCTTCGGTCGCCACACGCGCATCTACGAGGGCAGCCCGGTCGTCGGCAGCGTGCTGGTTCGCGTCCTCGGCTTCCGCCGCTCGGCGGCCGTCGTCGCCGCGTGCGCGATCCTGTTCCTCGGCGCGGGCGTGATCACGTACCGCTACATCGCGGCGGATCCGTTCGAGTACAACATCAAGAACCTGCGCTCCGAGGGCAGCGACGCGATCACCGCGCGCACCTGGATGCAGGTCTCCGACAAGAACTTCGGCCGCGGTATCTCGGGCCGCACGTTCGTCGCCGCCGATCGTCTCGACCAGGTCCCGATGATCGTCGAGGCGCTCCACGCGATCGACAAGGGCAAGCCCCCGAAGGAGCAGACGATCGGCCTCGTCGATGCGCTGCCGGTCTACGTCCCCGCCGATCAGGACAAGCGGCTCGAGATCCTCGCCGACATCCGGTCGCTGATCGACCAGGCGATCGACGAGCTCTCCGACGAGGACCGCGCCGAGATCGCCGGCCTGCGCCCGCCCGACGATCTGCGCACCTACACGGTCGCGGATCTACCGGCGAGCCTGCGGGAGAAGTTCACCGAGAAGGACCCGTCGAAGGTCGGCTACATGATCGCGATCCGGCCGGCGAACGATCTCGACGAGTGGAACGGCAAGGACCTGATCCGGTTCGCGAGCGCGGTGCGCGAGCTCCACCTGCCCGACGGCGAGACCGTCACCACGTCGGGCTCGAGCGTCATCTTCGCGGACATCGTCACGTCGATCGAGCGCGACGGTCCGGTCGTCACCGCGGTCGCACTCGGCGGCCTCGTCATCATGGTGCTCCTGCTCGTCGGCCGGAACCGGCGCTCGCTCGCGGTCATGGCGGCGACGCTCGGCGGATCGCTCCTGATGATCGCGGTGTGCGCGTTGCTCGACATTCGCGTCAACTTCCTCGACTTCGTCGCGCTGCCGATCACGCTCGGCCTCGGGATCGATTACGCGATCAACGTCGCCCACCGGCACGACAGCGAGGAGATACCGGACCCGATCACGACGCTGCGCACGAGCGGCAGCGCGGTGTTCGTCTGCTCGCTGACGACGATGATCGGCTACGGTTCGCTGCTCGTCAGCGAGAACCTCGCGATCCGCGGGTTCGGGAAGGCCTCGCTCATCGGCGAGGTCACCACCGTCCTGTCGGCGCTCGTCCTGGTGCCCGCGCTTCTGGCAGTCGGTAACAGACGTCGGGCGCGGCTCGCATCGCCTTCATCTCGCGCCGCGTGATGCTCTAGAATCGGGCCCGTGCGGGTGCATGGGCTGTTCGTCTTGAGCGTGGTCGCCGGCTGTGGCTTCGACCACGGCACCGCAGCGCGCGACGGTGGCCCGCCCCCCGACGATGCGACCGACGCCGCGCTGATCGACGCGCCTCCCGACGCCTTCGATCCGCTGTGCTTTGGCCGCGCCCCCTTCACGATCTGCATGCCCGCGATGCCCGCCGGGTCGAAGTCGCTCGATGCGATCGACACCGACGGAACGACGACCTGCTCGAGCGGTGACGGCATCGTGATGATGATCGGTGCGACGCCCGTCGCCGCGTGCGTGATCGCCGCCGACTCGATCGATCTCGCCAGCACGATCGTCGGCGTCAGCGGAGACAAGCCGGCAGTCCTGCTCGCGGTCACCACGCTGCGCATCAACGCGGGCTCGACGCTCGACGTCACGAGCGGCCAGACCGGCGATGGTCCCGGCGCCAACCCCGCGGCCGACTGCAGCGCGTCGACCACGTCGATCAGCGGCGGCGATAGCAACGGCGGTGGTGGCGGTGGCGCCGGCGGCAGCCTCGGGACGGCCGGCGGC
>JAEWJO010000389.1 GCA_023386455.1 Pseudomonadota bacterium
GGCTCGCTCGTCGCGAGGGAGCCACCGGTGCGGCTCTCGTTCGGCAGCCACAGCGGCCAGATCGCGAGCAGCGACTCGGGATCGAGGTACCGCTCGCTGTGCTTGCCGGTCTTCACCGACAGCGAGAAGTGGAGGTGAGGCGCCGAGTGCTTCACGCCGGTATCGCCGAGCAGGCCGATCACCTGGCCCGCGCTGACCTTCACGCCGGGCCGCACCCAGCGCGGGACCGCGGCGAGGTGGAAGTACCAGCTGTAGAGCATGCCGCCGCGGTGGGCGATCTTGACGAACACGCCGCCGCGCTCCTCGTTCGGGCCGCGGTTGACCCAGTCGATCACGCCGTCGTGGACGGCGTAGACGTGCTCGCCCCACACGCGACCGACGTCGACGCCGCAGTGTCCCGACACGCACTCGGGTGGGCGCTCCCCTGCCCGCTCGGCGCCGAACGCGCCGTTGTGGTTGACCGGCATGCGCCGCGTCGGCCCGGCGAGCGGATGAATCCAGGCGTCGTGCATCAGCTCGGCGGTCAGCGCCTCGTCGGCGTCCTGCTGCGGATCGCCGGTGATCTTCTGCCCGGGGTCGGCGACCGGGTGCATGATCGCGAGCGCGGGCGCAGGCGGCACGAGTGGCCGCTCGTCGAGCTCGCGCAGCTCGCGCGTGAAGTAGAACGCCGCCGCGCAGCCGGCTCCGACGAACGCGGCCGCCGCGGTCCACCACAGCCAGCGTGCTCGGCGCGCCGGCGCCGCCGCGATCGAGCCGGTCATCGCGTCGGCGCGCGGTGCGTCGCGCTGATCGAGGCAGAGCTGCGAGCAGTAGACGCGAACCGCGCCGCCGGAGACCGCGACGTGGCGACTCTTGACGTCGACGGGACCGTTGCACGTCGGGCACGACAGCGTGCTCGCCGCCGCGCGGGAAACCGTGCCGGGCGCGGGCGTCGCGAGCGGCAGCGGCGTCGGCGGCCGCGCCGGCCAGCGCAGCTGCGTCGACTCGCCGGGCAACGGCGTATCGAGCGGCGCGAATGCACCTTCGAGCTCGGCATCGAGTGCATCGAGATCGCGGCGGTCGAGCACGAGCGGATGCGCGTCGGTGACGGCGTCGAGCTCCTCGCGAGAGAGATGGCCGCGGGACAGGTCATCACGCGACACCTCGACCTCGACGTCCCAGTCCTCGTCGAGCCCGTCGCCTCTATGTCGATTACCGTCTCCCACGTAAGTCCCTCGCGCCATCGCCAAGCCTGCGGTCGAGTGCGCACGAAGGCAAATGCGTGAGCAGACCTCAAGCGATGGGCCAGGAAGTGTCAGCGCGTAAGCACGCGAATCGCGTGGTGCGCGTGCGCGCGATCACTCGCGCAACGCGTCGCATGTCGTGCGAATTACGTCCGGCGATTTGCGCGCTCCCGCGATCGCAGGCGCTATCGACGGTGCGCGCCGCCGCCACGGCGAGCCCGCTCGCCAGCTCCGCGCTTACGCGGAGAGCTTGGTCTTGAGGTTCGCGTCGAGCGCGTCGAGGAACTGCTCGGTCGTCAGGTGCGCCTGGTTCGGGCCGACGAGGATCGCGAGGTCCTTCGTCATCTTCCCCGACTCGACGGTCTCGACACAGACCGTCTCGAGCGCCTCGGCGAACTTCACGACGTCGGGCGTACCGTCGAACTGGCCGCGGTACTTGAGGCCCTGCGTCCACGCGTAGATCGACGCGATCGGGTTCGTCGACGTCGGCTTGCCCTTCTGATGCTCGCGGAAGTGGCGCGTCACCGTGCCGTGCGCCGCCTCGGCCTCGACCGTGTGGCCGTCGGGCGTCATCAGCACCGACGTCATGAGGCCGAGCGAGCCGAAGCCCTGCGCGACCGAGTCGGACTGGACGTCGCCGTCGTAGTTCTTGCAGGCCCAGACGAAGCCGCCGTCCCACTTGAGCGCGCTGGCGACCATGTCGTCGATGAGGCGGTGCTCGTAGACGATGCCCTTCTCCTTGAACTTGCCGGCGAACTCCTCGTC
Organism: Pseudomonadota bacterium; assembly: GCA_023386455.1. GTDB lineage: Bacteria > Myxococcota_A > Polyangia > Haliangiales > Haliangiaceae > JABFXX01. Next base: position 1,989 of record JAEWJO010000389.1, read on the forward strand.
GAAGACCTTCTGGAACAGGTCCTTGAACCGACCGTCGTACTTCTTGAGGATCGTGTTCTTCGTCGAGAGGTAGACCGGCCAGCCGCGGTTGAGGCCGTAGTTCATGCAGCTGCGGGCAAAGCCGATGATCGACTCGTCGAGGTTGTACATGCCGAGCGCGACGCCGCCGCCCGGGAAGTCGAAGACCTTGTACTCGACCGGCTTGCCGCCGTCCTTCGGCGTGTACGTCATCGTCAGCGTGCCGGCACCCGGGACGACGAAGTCCGTCGCCTTGTACTGGTCACCGAACGCATGACGGCCGACGACGATCGGACGCGTCCAGCCCGGCACGAGCCGCGGCACGTTCTTGCAGATGATCGGCTCGCGGAAGATCGTGCCGCCGATGATGTTGCGGATCGTCCCGTTGGGGGACTTCCACATCTCCTTCAAGTTGAATTCCTTGACGCGCGCCTCGTCGGGCGTGATCGTCGCGCACTTCACGGCGACGCCGTACTGCTTCGTCGCGTTCGCCGAATCGATCGTGATCTGATCGTTGGTCCGGTCGCGGCTCTCGATCCCGAGGTCGAAGTACTTCAGGTCGATCTCGAGGTACGGAAGGATCAGCTTGTCCTTGATGAACTTCCAGATGATGCGCGTCATCTCGTCGCCGTCCATCTCGACGATGGGATTCTTCACCTTGATCTTGGGCATGCCGGCGAGTTGTATCACCGCCGGCGCATGCCGAGCAGCACGAGGACGCCGAAGATGACCGCGAAGCCGCTCTCGAGGATGCCGCCGCCGGTCGTGCAACCGCCTGTCTCGACATCGGCGTCGGCGGCGCCGGCATCATCTGCGGGACCATCGCAGTCGGCGCGGTCGAGCACGCGGCCGGTCTCGGCCTCGATCCATTTGACGACCTTGTCCGCGCGGACGTACACGCCACCCTCGCCGCATGGATTTCCCCAGGACAGAAGGCCGCGCGACACGATCCCGAGGAGCGCGGGGCCGGCCTTGGTCGTGATGTAGACCGGACCGCCGGAGTCGCCGAAACACGCGTCGACGCCGTCGCCGCCGGCCGTGAACTCGCCGCCCGGCGCGATCGCTGCCTGGCACGACACGTCCTCGGTACACAGCGGATCGATCACCGGCAGCTTTGCCTGGTGGAGCCGCGTGTTGTCGCCCTGCCCGGTCTTCGTCGTCAGCCCGAACCCGACGACCGTCAGCTTCGTGCCCGCGGCGAGCTGCTTCGCGGTGCAGCCT
>JAEWJO010000438.1 GCA_023386455.1 Pseudomonadota bacterium
CATCACGAACGGACGCCCGACCGGCCGATCGTCGACGAACACCAGCCCTTCGCCGCCGCGACCCGCGATCACGACATGACGGCCGGAGATCGTGAGCGCGACGCGCGACTCCGCGGCGGGCGGTTCGGTCACGTGCAACGCGAGAAACGGCAGCTCGGGCATCGCCGCCTCGTGCTCGAGGCTACGCAGCAGGCGATCGAGGTCGCTCCCGCGCTCGGTTGCTTCGGCCACATCGGGCTCGTGCGCTCGATCCTCGTCGGCCGTGAACCGGCGGACGAGTCGATCCGCCAGCGCGGCATCGACGATGTTCCGTGCGACCAGCTCGGCAATTCCGGCCGCGACGTCGTCGCTCTCGACCTGCTCGAGGACGAGATCGCTCGCGAGGTGCGTCGCGCGCCGAAGCGCCACCGCGGTGGAGAGGCTGTCGTGCTTGGCGAGGGAGGTGCGCACCTTGCGCAGCTGGCGACCGAGTTGCTCGTAACGTCCTGACACGGGCCTAGCTTAGCGTCCCGCGATCAGAGTGCGATCGTGGACGCGTCGAGAACGACACGCGCCCCGAGGCCGGTGCGCGACATCGTCAGCTCGAGTGCGGCTGGACCGGCCACGGACAGCGCGCCGGCGACCCCGCCGATCCGGTTTGCGACTTCCGACGCCTCGTCGCGCCAGCGTGCGCCCCGAAACAGGCCCAGGCCCTCGAACAGGTCCGGCCACGAGGGCGGCGCATAACGTGCGCGAACGCCGGAGACGCCGTCGCGGCCGGCGACGACCGCGAGTGCGAAGCCTTCGCCCGCGAGCCTTCCGTGGGCGGCAAGGAATGCCGCACCATCGACGGGCGCATCGACGAGCCGCGCGATCGCCAGCAGCGCATCGGCCCCATCTCGCGATGTCGCGTCGGACTCGAGCACGAGCGTGCCATGCACGTCGAGCGAGAGTGCGCCGACCCGGCCACCGAGGACCGAGGTCGTCGCACCCTCGAGCCGTGGATCGTTCCCGCGGCCGAGGCGCGCGAGGTCGGCGATCGCATCCGCCTCGCCGAGCGCATGGAGCGTGACCGACACGTCGGCCGCGGCGCGGGCGGAGCCGAGCTCGACGAGGTACGCGCGGGAGGGACGATCGAACACGCCCGCGAGGACGGTGGCCGGGACACCCCGTGCGCTCAGCCGCTCGCGAAGAACGCCGCGCGCATCGCCGGCCGGCACGACGACCGAGAGCGACGCGAACGGCCAGTCGACGTCGACGGCGAGCCGCGCGAAGCCATGCGTCGACAGCGCGAGCTCGCGAAGGACCGCGAGTATCGCGGCCGACGGGATACCGGCCTGGCCGAGCGCGACCTCGACGGCGGCGGTCATTGCACGGAGTCCGTCGCGACGATCCGCGCCGACACGAGAGCACGCGGCGGCTCGCGATCGCCGAGCAACAGGTGAAGTGCCGACGCGTGTGGCGCGCCGCTCGCGCCGGCAAGCGCGCCGATGCGTGCGCCGACGGCCTTGCCGTAGAGACCCGTCGCAACCCGGACGACGTTCTCCCACGCGATGTCGGGCCACGACACCTCGAGTGCGAGGCCGGTCTCGCAGGCGTGGAGCGACAGCACGGTCGTGCGCTGGCGGCCGATGACCGGATGGATGTCCTCGACGAGCTTGCGCTGCGCCGCGGTCACGCCGAGCTCTCCGGCGGCCTCGATCAGCGCGGCGAGCGTCGCGGCGTCGTCGGTGCGGCGGAATCGCAGCGCGAGGCCGGACGCGGTCGAGCGCACGCCATCGCACTGGCTCGCGTGCGCCGGATCGACGAGCAGGCCGGCGAGGCGGCGAAGTGACTCGCGCGCGAATGCCGGCAGCTCGCGCGATGCGCGCACGACGTCCTCGGCAAGCGGCGCAGCAGCGTGCGACGTCGCGGCGACCTCGAGGAACCCGCCGTCGAGCACGAGCTCGATCACCGGCCTCGCCTTGCGCTGCTCGAGGACGTGGATGCGCTCGCCGAGCATCTCGGCGATGCGGGCGCGCGCGTCGGCATCGTGCGGCCACGGCGCGGCGAGCGAGGCCCGCGTGCCGCGGGGATCGATCGTGACCTCGGCCTCGTCGGCGAGCGCGTCGCCGAACAGGCCGGTCACATCGCCGAGCTTGCCGACGTCGAGGCCCAGCTCGCGCGCGACGAGCATGAACCGCGCCGCGCGCGCGGCTGCGAGCGCTGTGCGAGCTGCAGGCGTCACGGTGGTGCCATCTCAGTTCTTCGGTTTGAGGAGATCGAGCAGGTGTTGCGGTGGCTGCGGCCGCACCCAGACAGCCGGCCAGTCCTCGAGATCCTGCAGCTCGTGACCACCGGCCATCAGCGTATAGGCTGGCTCGGCGGGAAAGTCATTGAGGCGTAGCGTGAACCGCTGGCCGCGTACGTCCGCCGTGTACGGAAAGTCGACGTCGCCCGTGTGCGTCCACTGGATCGGGATCTGGGTCAGGTCGTACTTCGCGAGCTGCTTGCGATAGACGTCGAGGACCGCTGCGAGCCGCTCGCGCCTGAATCGTCCGGGCTCGCGGGCGAGCACGGCGCGGCCCCGCTCGGTCGTGAACGCACTGTCGGGTACGCGGTCGACGCCGTCGGGGAGGAACTTGATCACTTCCTCGAGGGCGGCGCGCGCGATGTCGAGATCGTCCGGCGTGCCCGGATCGAGCTTCGCGTAGTACTCGGAGATCGCCATCCACTCGCCGGGATCCAGGATGCGCGACGTATCGCTTCCGCCGAACTCGACCTGGTTGCCGATCGGTCGCTGTTTCGGCGGGAGCTCGAAGATGAACTCGCGCATCGTGCCGCACGTGCGGCACGCGCCGAAGTAGCGGGCGCACAGCACGTCGCCTTCCGTCATCACCGCGCTCTGCCGATCGAACTCGATGTCACCGCACTTCGGGCATGGATGCTGATCCATGTAGATGTGCGCCTCGGCGTTCGTGCGCATGTACAGGCGACTCACATGAACCCCTTCGCGCGCAGGATCTCCTGGACCCGCTCGTTGTGCGTGATGATCCGCTGGAGCTCGGCCTCGGTCCTCTCGGGATCGTCGGGAAACACCCGGCGGCTGATTTGACCGTCGTAGTTCTCGAGCTCTTCGACCGCGCCGTTCTCGCGAATGCGTCCGTGCCAGGACGTTTGCCCGTCGTTGTCGACACGGTAGTAGTCGAGGAAGTATCCCTGTGGATCCTGGCGAGCGAGGACCTTCATCGCTTCGTCGGTCTCGACCGTCTTGTCGAGACAGTGAAGGACGCGTCCCATCGGCAGCGGATCCGGAAGCGCAGCGGCGTGATCCGAGAGCTTCTTCAAAGCGAGCGCGAACGCTGATCGAGCGTCCGGTGGCACCGTGATCGCCCGCGGGCTCACATGAACCCCTTCGCCTTGAGGAGGTCCTCTACTCGCGCATTGTTCTCGAGGATGCGCTGCTCCTCGGCCGCGGTCTTCTCGGGGTCATCGGCGTAGTAGGGGAACCCGAACTGCCCCTGAAAGTTCTCGAGCTTCTCGACGGTGCCATCCTCGCGAACACGTGCGTGCCACGCGACCTGACCGTCGTTGTCGACGCGGTAGAAGTCGAGGAAGTAACCATTCTCGTTCTGGTCCGCCAGCACCTTGATCTCTTCGTCGGTGTCGACGTTCTTGTCGATGACACGAAGCACGCGTCCCATTGGCAGGGGATCGGGAAGCGCCGCGGCGTGACGCGACTCGGTCTTCAGTCCGACGACGAATGCCGCCCTGACGGCCGGAGGAACCGTGACGACGCGCTTCATGCGGGCACTCTAGCCCGTTCACCGCGACCGGTCATATCGTGCCCGCAGCGACCTGCTTGACGACGACTTTGTATACCCCGGAGCCGGGCGAGGTTTCCTTCGCGCTCACGACCTCGACTCGCGCGCCTGCCGGCATCAGGAGCTCGCGACCGGGGTTCGGCGGGATGTTGTAGGCCATGCCATCGGCAAAGTCCGTGATGTCGTATGCGATAGCGTCCTGGATCTCGAACACGATGTTCTCGCGTCCCGTCATCACGCCTCCGAGCGTGCTCGCGACAGAGGTAAACGAGGTCCAGGTGACTTTTGCACCGTCGACATACTCCGCGAGGAAACCGGCCAGCGCCGTTCCCCTGAGCTCGATCGATCGGTACGCCGTACCGGTGATCGGAGGGAGGCTCGTGAGTGAAGCATTGAGCAGTCGCGCGAGCCGCAGCGCCGCGGTGCGCTCGTGACTCGGCCTTCCGCGAAGACGTGCGTTCAGCTCCTTGTAGAAGAGCTTCGTCGTGTAGAGGTCGATCAGCAGCACGTCGGCGGGGGTCAACGTGCCAGCATGACGTCGCGCGAGGCCCTCGAGGTCGGGCACGTAACGCTGCTGAGTACGATCGTTGTGGTTGTCGACGATGTATTGGATCACGGTCTCTTCGCTCAGCCCGAACTCGACGAAAGCCGCGAGAACATCCGGCCGGATCAGCGGCCTCACGTCGGCGGGTGTCACGTCGACACGCGGGACCGCATCGGGATCGGCGTGGTCGCCGCGCAGTGGCAGTGTCGGGTCATTCGGGCGCGTGCCTGCGGGCGTGAAGCCGACCGCAACACCGAGTGCACCGAAGTCGATGCCTTCGGCCTCCATCAACCGGCGTCGCTGACCACCGAGACCGTTAGTGTTGAAGGCCGTGCCACCGCTGTTGAGCATGCCGATGGCACGAAGCAGGCGAAGGATCTCCGCGCGCGTCTCGGCCCGGGTTCTGCGGCCGGTCGTCAGGTCGTTCATCAGGACGCGAAGCTCGCCGAGTCGACCCATGTCGTCATGGCTGAGCGCCATCGCGGTGCTATCGGTCGCGAGCGCATCGTGCGCGGCGCTACGTGCGGGGCCGCCGGCACGCTGCTCGAGGATCGAGCGGATCTCGCTGACCTCGTGAACGAGCCCGCGCTCGACGTGCTCCTTGCGGATCGTGCCCGACACCCGGATGGTGATCGGCGTCGTCGTCATGTCGAAGTTCGCGACGTCGGTCGGGACCGGAAGCGAACCGTTGACCACCTCGATCTGCACC
>JAEWJO010000449.1 GCA_023386455.1 Pseudomonadota bacterium
CGCGATCGTGCGGGCATCGCTGTAGGCGCGGTGGCCGTCGTCGCTCGATGGGCTAGGCGAGCCGGACGCGCGCGTTCGGCCGCCACGTCGAGTCGACGCGACCCTTGTGGGTCCGGACCTGGATCCACACCGTCGGCTCGCCCTCGGTGTCCTCGACGGTGTTCTTCAGCACCGTCCCGGTCACCGGTCCGCCCCGCGTCGGCACGATGATCTTCATCCCGATGTCGACGAGGCTCGCCTTGACGGTCTTGCCCTTCGTCGGCCGCTTCGCCTTCGCTACCGGCTTGCGCACGACCGGGGTGTGCATGCGCTTCTTACGTCTTGCCGGCTTCTTGGCGGACATGGTCAGGGCCTCGGTGTCGGTGGCTTGTGCTCGTGATGAGCGGCGTGCGCGTGGTGCGGATGATGCGGGTGGAGGCGAACCTCGGCGACGAGCGGGCGGTGATCGCTCGCGCGGCGGGCGAGGTCGCTCTCGCAGCGCGACAGCTTGACGAAGTCGACGTTACCGCGGACGAAGATCGCATCGAGCGGGCGCACCGGGCCCCACGCGGGGAACGTCAGCGGCCGGCGCTCGATGCCGCGGAATCCCGCCGGGCGGAGCAGCTCGCCGAGCTTGCCGTAGACGTCGTTGAGGTCGCCGCCGACGACGATCGGCGTCTCGTGGTGGAGGTTCGCGAACGGATGGCTGTCGAGGAACGTGCGCAGCTGGATCTTGCGCTCGTAGCGCGCGAGGCCGAGGTGCATGTTGTAGACGTGCACCGTGCGGTCGATGTCGTCGTGCCGGACGCGGATGACGCCGTGGAGCGCGCTGCGGCGCTTCTTGAACCGGATCGTCAGATCGAGGTTCGTGCTCTCGATCAGCGGGTAGCGCGAGAGGATCGCGTTGCCGTACTGGCCGCCGCCGCGGACGTCGACGTTCGGATACCAGGTGCGGTAGCGCATGCCGACGAGGTCGCCGAGCAGGTCGACCTGGCGGTCGCCGTTGGAGCGCGACACGCCGGCGTCGACCTCCTGGAGGAGGAGGACGTCGGGATCGAGGGCGCGGATGACCTCGGCGGTGCGATCGGGGACGTACTTGCGGTCGACGCCGCCGATGCACTTGTGGATGTTGTAGCTGAGGACGCGGAGCTTCATCAGCCGCCTCCCCACTGGCCGATGACGAGCGTCTCGTCATCGCCTCGTGGCTGACCCGCACGATGCGCCGCGACAGCGGCGTGCACCAGGTCGTGCACGGCGGCGGGCGTCATGGCGGCCCGGTCGAGTCGCCTCAGCATTCGTTGCAGTCTGCGATCACCGAAAGGTTCCCCGGACGGATCGGCGGCCTCGATCACACCATCGGTGTACCAAACGACGAGGTCGCCGGCACGCATCGGTTTCTGCAGAACTTTCGGAGCCAGCGTGCCGCCGCCACCCAGCGGGTTGCCGCGACCGACGAGAGCCTGCAGCTCGACCTCGTTGTTCTCGCCGACGCGCACGAGATACGGCGCCGTGTGGCCACACGAGATGAAGCGGATCTCGCTCGTGTCGAGATCGAGGATCGAACAGAAGCACGTCATCGAGAGCTGACCGCCGCCGACGCGCCGGACTGCCGCATCGAGCGCGACGATCAGCTCGCCGAGCTCGAGCGCGCGACCGTAGCGACGGACGGAGACGTCGACGGCCGCGGCAGCGGCAGCGGTGACCGTCGCCGACGCGACGCCGTGGCCCGACACGTCGCCGATCGCGACGAGCACGCGCTTGTCGCCGAGCGGGTAGACACCCCAGAAGTCGCCGGCGCAGCGCGTCGCTGGCGTCCACGATCCGACGACGGTGACATCGCCGTGAATCTGCGGGCCCTTCGCGGGCAAGAGCTGGCGCTGCACCGTCGCCGCGAGCTCGATCTCTCGCGCGAGCGCCGCCCGCGAGGCCGCGCGCTGGGCCATCCGCGCGTGGACGATCGCGTCGCCGAGCCGCTCGCATGCACGCTCGAGGAACGCGAGCTCGCGGCCGCCCATGCGCCGCGCCGCCGCGGGGACGAACACGAGCGCGAGCAGCTCGTCGTGGCTGGCGACCGGGACGACCGCGCGCGAGCTCGTGCGCTCGAACAGGCCGAGCAGGAGCCCGCGGAGGTCCTCGGGGACGGCATCGAGCTCGCCCTTGAAGATCGTCGCGGCGTGCTCGGCGAGCCAGCCACCGAGCAGAGGGTCGGGCGCCGCGTCGTCGGCGAGCTTCGCGCCGGTCTGCGTCGTCCAGCCGTAGTCCTCTGCGGCCGCGAGCAGGAGCTCGACGCGCACGCCGAGCCCGAGCTCGATGATGTCGCCCGCGAGCTGAGCGACCGCGGTCTCCGACTCGAGCGGACGCGCGCGCGAGACGAGCTGACCGACGAGCCGGTCGAGCGTGCCGACGTTGCCGCGCGCACCGCGGTTGATGAGGCCGACGATCGCGATCGACACGCGCACGCTGGCGTACGAGAGCGCGAGCACGATCGTCGCGAACCACCACGGCAGGTCGCCGCCGACGAGCTTCAGCACCGCCCAGCCGAGCGGCAGCGCGACCGCGAAGTGCATGACGAGGCGGGGCAACGTCGTGTCGATCGCGCGGACGCGCAGCAGATCTTCGACGACGAGCGCGCGCACGACGAGCACGCTGCCGATCCCCGAGAGCAGCCAGCCGAGCGGGAACACACCGATGTCGTAGGCGAGCGCGACGTCGGTGAGACCCGAGTAGGTGATGAGGTTCGCGGCGAGCACCAGGCGCAGCTGCCGGCGCTCGATGCTCGGCTTGTTCTTGATCGCCGCATGGGTCAGCGCGATGAAGCCCGGGATCGAGACCGCGAACGTCGAGAGCAGGGCGAGCCACGCGTACGGCCCGGCATCGGCGTACCACAGGCCCGCCGGCAGCCAGCCGACACCGGTGACGGCAGCATCGGTCAGCACACTTGCGACGACCCAGGCGGAGGCGAGCGCGACACCTCCCCAGACGACCCAGCGCATCTGGCGGGCCTTACCGAGCAGGCGAAACTGGAACCCGGCGCCGGCCGCCGAGGCCAGCGGGATGAACGCCGCTGCGACGCGAAATAGCGCCTCTGCGGCCGTCGGCGACACGATCGACGGCGAGAGCGTCATCGTCACCGAGTAGGGGAGGAGTGCAACAAAATGCAGCAGCAGCCAGGCGCGCAGCACCGGCTCGCCCCGCATGACCAGGCCGTAGGTGATGACGACGAGCATCGCCACCGGCGCGAATGCGAACGGCAAGGATAGTAGGTGCGGGGCGTAGCTCGCGCTCGACCACAGCTCCTGCATCCACCTCCGACTCTACCGGTGTTTCGGGGTAGAATTTCACCGTGGCGGATCACCGCAATCCATCGGGCCGTCGGCCCCCGATGCTGCCGCTTCCGCCACCACCGGAAGACATCCCGCGCCTCCCCGAGGTCAACGTGGATGAATCGAGCGAGGTGCGCATCGATCACCGTGCGCTCGCGCCGAATCGCGACTCCCTGTCGGGCGCCCGCGAGGTCCCTCGTCAGCGCCATCCGCACGAGACCACGCGCGTCGGCCGGCCCGCCTCGTCGCAGGACAAGCCGCCACGCAAGGCCGAGCCGATGCGCCGGTCACCCGAGGCGTCGGCCCAGGCCGCTGCCTCGCTGAAGGCCAATCGCTTCCACACCCCGACCGCGCCGCCGCGGTCCGCGATGGTGCGTGTCACGACGGCGCAACACAGCTCGCTGATCGGGGGCCGCTACCAGATCGTGAAGCGCATCGGTCAGGGCGGCATGGGCAAGGTCTACGAGGTCAACCACATCCACCTGTCCCGTCAGTTCGCGCTGAAGATCATCTCGAACCAGGTCGCCGAGACCGACGAGGCGCGCGAGCTGTTCTATCGCGAGGCGCGCTTCGCCTCGGCGATGTCCCACCCGAACATCACGAGCGTCGTCGACTTCGGTGAGGACGAGAAGGTCGGCATGTTCATGGTCATGGAGTTCGTCGACGGCGAACCCCTGCACCGCATCCTGTTCCGCGAGAAGCGGCTGTCGGTGCGCAAGGCCTGCGAGATCGTGCTGCAGGTCGCCGAGGCGCTGCACTACATCCACAAGCAGAACGTCGTCCACTGCGACATCAAGACCGAGAACATCCTGATCGCCGAGGAAGAGCTCGAGGCCAAGCGCACGCGCATGGTCGCCAAGCTCCTCGATTTCGGCCTCGCGCGCCCGCTGTCCGGGCCTCGCGCGTCGACGAGCCTGTCGGGCACGCCGCACTACGTCGCGCCCGAGCGGATCCGCGGCGAGCCGGCGTCCCCGTCGAGCGACGTCTACGGCGTCGGCATCCTGCTCTACGAGCTGCTCACCGGCCAGGTGCCGTGGGACGGTGCCGTGCAGAAGATCCTCGCCGGTCACCTCGACGAGCAGCCGAAGCCGCCGTCGAAGCTGATCGAGGGCGGGCTCGATCCTGCCGTCGAGAACCTCGTCCTCCACGCGCTCGCGAAGCGTCCCGCGGAGCGCCACAAGGACATGGCGGCGTTCATCTACGAGCTCAAGACCGTGATGGACATGCTCGGTATCGGCCGCCGGCGTGCGGTCCAGGGGCCGTCGCGTCGCGTCGTCATCGAGCAGAAGCCGCCCGAGAAATCCTCGCGCCGCGACGAGCTCGCCCGCATCGCGTTCGACGCGTGCCGCCTGCCGCTCGCGCTGCTCACGCCGCAGGGCCACATCGTCGCCGCGAACCCGGCGTTCGCGAAGTTCGTCATGGGCGTCTCCGTCGAGGTGGAGGGCCTCCCCGTCAAGTCGACGCCGCTGGCGCAGGCATGGTCGACCGCCGAGGCGGATATCAGCCGCACGCTCGCGGGAAACCCGATCCGGCGCATCATCGAGATCGACGTCTCCCCCGAGGAGACCCGCAGGCTCCTGCTCTGGCTCGACGCGGTCTCGAAGGATCACGTCGTCCTGGGTGTGCAGCCACTGGAACTGTGATCTAAGGTCCGGGCCATGAGGCCCTTCCTCGCTACCGCTGCGCTCGTCGCAGCCATCTCCTCGCCGGCGTTCGCCGACGATCCCAAGCTCGAGTTCGAGAAGTACAAGCTTCCGAACGGGCTCGAGGTCATCCTGTCGCGCGACAACACGGTGCCGCTGGTCGCCGTCAACGTCTGGTACCACGTCGGAAGCGGCGACGAGGTCGTCGGTCGCAGCGGCTTCGCGCACCTGTTCGAGCACATGATGTTCCAGGGCAGCCAGAACGTCGGCAGCGACAAGCACTTCGAGATCCTCCGCCAGATCGGCGCGAGCGAGGTCAACGGCACGACGAACCCCGACCGTACGAACTACTACGAGGTCGTCCCGTCGAACTACCTCGAGACCGCGCTGTGGCTCGAGAGCGATCGCATGGGCCACATGCTCGGGCTCCTCGACCGCAAGGCGCTCGACAACCAGATCGACGTCGTGCGCAACGAGCGCCGGCAGAACTACGACAACCGGCCCTACCGCAAGGCGCTGTTCGCGATCTACGCGGCGCTCTACCCCGAGGGTCATCCGTATCGCTACCTGACGATCGGCAAGCACGAGGACCTGACCGCGGCCTCGGTCGACGACGTGAAGAACTTCTTCAAGACCTGGTACGTGCCGTCGAACGCGACGGTCGCGATCGTCGGCGACATCGACATCGCCGCGACGAAGAAGCTCGTCGACAAGTGGTTCGCGTCGTTCCCGTCGAGCACGCGGCCCACCGAGAAGAAGGTGCCGGCGCCTGCCGCGAAGCCGACGACGGTTGCCGTCGAGGACAGCTTCGCGAAGCAGCGCCAGGCGACGTTCGTATGGCACTCGCCGGCGAACTTCGCTGACGGCGACGCCGAGCTCTCGATCGCGGCCGACGCGCTCGCGGGCGAGGGCTACGGCCGCCTCTACAAGCAGCTCGTCCTCGGCAAGCAGCTCGCGACGAGCGTCAGCGCGAGCCAGGACGGCTCGACGTTCTCGGGCACGTTCGACATCACGGTCACGCTGCGCAGCGAGGCCAGCATGGACGACGTGAAGAAGATCGTGATGGCCGAGGTCGCGAAGCTCGCGGCCGAGAACCTGACCGATCGCGAGATCAAGCGCGTCGTCGCCGATGCGGAGGCGAGCTCGATCTACCGGTTGCAGAACCTGAACGCCCGGGCGAACGCGCTGCAGGGCTACAACCACTACCTCGGCGACCCCGGCAAGCTGACCTGGGATCTCGATCGGTATCGCAACGCGAAGGCCGACAAGATCCGCACGACGTTCGCGAAGTACGTCGTGCCCGGTAACGTCGTCACCGTCATCACGAACCCTGCGTCCGCTCCGGCGGGAGGTGCCAAGTGAAGCGCCTGCTTCTGATCGCCGCGATCGCGGCCTGCAAGACCGCTCCGGTCGCCAACCAACCGTCGCTCCCGGCCGGCCAGCCCGGTCCGGAGCCTGCCGTCAGTAACCCCGCGCCCGAGGCCCAGCCGATGCCGGTCACCCAAACCGCAGCTCCGCAGAACCTCGCGTTTCCCGACGAGGACTTCCGCAAGACGCAACCCGACGGCACCGCGCCGCACGACTTCAAGCTCCCCGCGGTGAAGCCGTTCACGCTGAAGAACGGCATCAAGGTCTACCTCGTCGAGCAGCACACGCTGCCGATCGTGTCGATGGACCTCAACTTCGACGGTGGCTCGCTCGTCGACGCGAAGGGCAAGGACGGCACGGCGAGCCTCTGCATGTCGCTCCTGACCGAGGGCACCGAGAAGCTCGACAAGATCGCCTACTCCGAGGCGCTCGCCGACGTCGCGTCGAACATCAGCTCGTACGCGGCCGAGGACTCGCAGGGCGTCCAGCTCGCGAGCCTGACGAAGCACCTCGACGCGACGTTCGCGCTGTTCGCCGACACGCTGCGCGCGCCCGGCATGCGCGAGGAGGACTTCGATCGCCTGAAGAAGCGCCGCATCGAGAGCGTTCGCCAGTCGCGCTCGAACCCGAACTCGATCCCCGGCCGCGTGATCGGCCCGGTCATGTACGGCGACAAGCACCCGCTCGGCTCGGTGATGACCGAGGACGACATCAACGCGATCACGCTCGAGGACTGCAAGAAGCACGTCGCGACGTGGCTCAAGCCGAAGAACGCGCGCCTGTTCGTCGTCGGTGATCTCACCGAGGATCAGGTCCGGTCGACGTTCGACAAGTCGCCGCTCGCCGCGTGGTCCGGTGCGGCGCCGAAGATGGCGGCGCTGCCCGCGCCGAAGATGATGAAGGGCCGGATCTTCTTCGTCCACGTGCCGAACGCGGCGCAGTCGTCGGTGATGCTGCTGGCCTACGGCCCCAAGCGCACCGCGGCCGACTACTTCGCGAACACGATGATGAGCTCCGCGCTCG
>JAEWJO010000456.1 GCA_023386455.1 Pseudomonadota bacterium
GTACGATGCAGCCTGCGCGAGCGCGGCGTGATCGTCCTCGGACGCCTCGGCGAACACCACCTCGAGCCAGCGGTTGACGAGGCGATCGCCGCGGACGAGCTCGTCGGAGATATCGAAGCCCTGCGGAGGTCCCTTGCGCAGCGGCCCGAGCTCGGAGAACAGCGCGTCGATCGCGCGGCGGCTCTTCGTCTCGGGGGCGAAGCCATCGAGCCAGGCCATGTCGAAGTCGATCGACTGGGACTTGGCGCGTTCCGTCGCGGAGCCAAGCGCACGTGCGACGAGGCCGCTCTTCGCGGCGGTCGGCACGAAGTCGGCGACGTCGCGCGCCATCCGCCGCGCGAGCGATGGCGCACCGATCGCGACGCGCTCGCCGAGCGCTGCCTCGACGACGTCGATCGGCGCGGCGGCCATCACCAGCCCGCAGCGCGCGATCGCCACGTGCTCGTCGCGGCCGGGCTCGGTCAGCTCGACGCGCCACAGCTCCTCGATACCGCGCCGCCACTCGCCGGCCGCCATGAGCCCGCGCGCCGCGGCGAGCCGCGCGACCGCACCATCGAAGCCGTGGCCCATGCCGTACTGCGCCCACGCGAGCGGCACCTCGTCCTCGCGGCCGAGCGCCACGAGTGACTCGATGAAGATCGCGAGATCGAGTGAATCGCCGGGCTCGATCCGGCCGAAGCCCTCGACGGCGCGGGCCTCGTCGCCGCGGAAGTAGCCCTCGCGCGCGTAGCTCCACGCGACGAACCGCGGATCCTTGCGCCACGTCGTCAGGATCTTCGTGTGGTGCGGCCACGTCGCCTCGCGACCCTCGAGCCGGTTCGCGCGGAGCGCGATCGCCTCGTCGAGCCGGCCGACCTCGAGCAGCGCGGTCGACGCCCGCAGGTCGACGTGGATCTGATCCGGGTACCACGGGAACATCGGATCCATCGGACAGCCGTGCAGGCTTGCCGAGCGCATCGCCTGGCCGAGCCATGCGGCCGCGCGATCGGTCTGCTCGTGCAGATCGAGCAGCGCGAGGTGCGCGCCGGGATCCTCCATCTCGAGCTCGACGCCGCGCTCGAGGAGGCGCAGGCCCTCGTCGATCCGGTGGCCCTCGGCGAGCTGGTCGCCGATCGTCTCGAGCACGTGCAGCGCCGCCGGCCGGCACAGGGCCGCGATGCCCGCCGCCGCGACCGCCTCGAGCGTGCTCGGTTGCGCCGCCTTCGCGATGTCCGGGACGTCGTCGTCGTCCTCGTCGCTCTGCAGCTCCTCGTACGCGCGCGCCCACCCCGGTGCCACCGCGATGATCGAGCGCAGCAAGCCGAAGTCCTTGCCCTGGGCCGCGTTCTTCTCGAACCGCGCGAACAGCGCCTGCGGATGATGCGGTTCGATCGCGAGGATCGCGTCGGTCAGGTCCTCGCGCAGGGCCGCCTCGAGCAGACGCAGCGCCGGCAGCTTCAGCGCCTGCGGCAGCCGGCCGACGAGAGGACGCGTCAGCAGGCGCGGCCGCTCGATGTTCGTCGGCGCGCGCGACTTCGCGCTCTTCGCCGCGCTCGCCGGCGACGGATCGAGATCCTGCGTCGAGTCGATCGTGCTGTCGATCGCGGCATCGAACGCCGCGTCGAACGCCTTGCTGATGTCGCGCTCCGGATCGTCGGAGTCGCCGTGCACGACGCCGTCGCCGTCGTCATCCTCGTCGTCGTCGGGCTCGTCCTCGACGACCGCCAGGCTCCACGTCGGCTTCGTCGCGACCGGCAGCGACCAGGCACGCGCCTGCTCGGCGAGCGTCGGCGCGATCACGCGCAGCACGAGGAGCACCTCGTCCGACGTCACCTGCTCGAATCGCTTCGGCAGCGGTCCGAGCCCGCGCGCGGTCAGCCACGAGCCGAGCACCTGCTGGATCTGCTCGCCGAGCTTTGGCCCGAGCGCGTCGAACGACTCCTGCTTGCCGTCGCGATTGACGGTGTGCAGCCGGACGACGCCCGGCTTGCCGCCGAGCACGAGCTCGAGCCACACGATCTCGTCGCGCCTCGTCGGCGCGAAGTACGCGTCGGTCGCACGCCCGCCCTGACCCGCGTGCTGCGGCGCGAAGTGGCCGTCCTGCGGAAACAGCGGCGTCGCGTCGATGTCGAGCACGGCGAGTCGCGGATGGCGCTGGCACGTCTCGATGCACGCGACCCACAGCAGCACCGCGGCCTCGCGCTCGTACGCGGCATCGGGCCCGTCGATCTTCACCTCGGGCACGAGGAACGCGACGCGATGCGGTTTCGGCAGCGCCGGCACCTAGAGCACCTCCACGCCGGGCAGCTCGCCGCGTCGCAGCCGCCGCGAGCCTTGCCGCTCGAGCTGCGCGATCGTCTGCACGAGACACCAGTCGCCGTGCACGTAGTAGTCGGTCCCCGGGAACGGCCCGTTGACGAGCCGCGCGCCCGCCGCCTCGACGGCGGCGCTGATCTTGCCCTTGTCGAGGTACTTGAACTCGCCGGCGAGATACACGGTCGAGCCGGGCAGCCCGCGACCGAGCCTGCGCACGACCGCGCCGATCGGCTCGATCGACTGCGCGTCGGGCTCCGCGTCGTACGGCGCGCCCTTCGCGAGCGAGATCACGGCGTCCTGCCCGGCCGCGAGCGCGCCGATCGCCGGCCGCACGCCGGGCGCGTGCTCGATCATCCACTGCTCGTGTGGCCCCGGAAACCGCGGCAGCGCGCTGTCGTCGACGATCTCCGCCGGCGGCAGGTCCTCCGCCAGGATCCGCGCGGTCAGATCCGGCCGACCCGCGCGGTAACACGCGAGCGCGCGGGCGAACACGAGCTCCGGTGTGTGCAGCCG
>JAEWJO010000500.1 GCA_023386455.1 Pseudomonadota bacterium
TAGCTGTGCAGCGGCGTGCCACCGATCTTCGGCATCAGGTAGCCGACGACCCGCGTGCTGCGCTTGCCGGCGAGCGCGAAGCCGCACGGCGCGACGACCGCGGGCGGCAGATTGCCCGGCAGCGCGCGCAGCTTCGCGGGCTGCTCGGCGAGCCGGCGCGTCGCCGCCGCCTGCTGATCGGGGAAGCCGTCGTAGTCGGGATGGTCGGCGGGCTTCCACCACTTGAGGACGCGGCCGTCGCCGAGATCGTAGACCTCTGCCTCGCCACCCTGGCCGAGCAGCGCCGACGGTGCGAGCGTGACCTTGTCCCCGTCGATGTAGACCGCGCGGGCGCTCATGCGAGCTCCCAGGTGAGGACGCCGATCGCACAGTCGTCCTGGAGCACCGCAGGCGTCCGCACGACGCGCCGCTCGTCCCAGTCGATGCGCTCGCCCGCACGCGCGAGCACGGCGAGGTGGCGACGCAGCGCGTCCGGATGATCGACGAACGCGCGCTGCGCGAACCGGGGAAGGCCGCCGCGCGCGACGAACATCGTGTCGGTCGCGAGGTCACTCGCGCCGTCGGTCGCGACGACGATCGAACGGCACGCCGGTGGCGCGATCGCGAGGTGCGGCTCGGCCACCGCCCCGACGAGGTCGTAGGCGAGGTACGGCGGCTGGTTGTCGGGGAACGGGCCGAGCTCGCGAACGTCGTCGCCGATCGCATATGCGCCGTCACCGAGCGCCCACACCGCCGCGGCATCGCGGGTGACCGCCGCCGCGACGATCGTGAACAGGAAGTACTCGCGCAGCGCCACCGTGCGGTCGCCCGGCATGCGCTCGAGCAGATCGGCGAGCCCACGGACGACCTCGGCACGGGCCGCGCTCCAGACCGCCGCGTCCGCCGGCGACTGCCCCGCGGCCAGCCGCGAGCCGACCGCGGCCGCAAACAGACTCGCCCCGAGCCGCGCGCCGACCTCGGAGCTGCCGCCCGCCGAGCAGCCGTCGCACACGACGACGGCCGCAGCGCGGTTCGTCGACCACACCGAGGCCGCGTCCTGGCCGTTGCGCGCCGCGCGGACGTGGCGCGACCCGGTCACCGTCGCGGTGGCTGTCTTGATAGTGTTCACGTGACACCAAGATGGTGTCAGTTGAACACTATGTCAAGCGATGCCTGAAAACCGCGCCCGGCGCGCGTGGTTAGCCGGCACGGACAGCGTCGAGTCGACCGCTGGGACAGCCGTCGATCCGCGGCGCGACGTGGTAGACGAGATCCATGCAGCACCTGTGGCGCCTCGGCGAGCAGTACAAGGGCGAGCCGCTCGATCCGACGCAGTGCGACCCCGACCCGTTCGTCGAGGTCCGCCGCTGGCTCGCGGTCGCCGTCGACGGCGGCATCTCGCAGGCAAACGCGATGACGCTCGCGACCGTCGACGAGCGCGGCCGCCCCGCTGCTCGCATCGTGCTCCTCAAGGATATCGACGCGCGCGGCTTCGTGTTCTTCACGAACTACGACAGCCGCAAGGGTCGCGACCTCGCGAGCCACCCGTACGCCGCGATCGTCCTGTTCTGGGAGCCGCTGCATCGCCAGATCCGGATCGAGGGGACGGTCGAGAAGGTCGACCCGCTCGAGTCGGATGCCTACTTCGTGTCGCGTCCCCGCGGCAGCCAGATCGGGGCCGTCGCGTCGCCGCAGTCACAGCCGATCGCGAGCCGCGAGTGGCTCGAGCAGCAGGTCGCCGAGGTCGCCGCGAAGCACCACGAGCAGGCGGAGTTGCCACGCCCCGCGTTCTGGGGCGGCTACCGCGTCGTGCCCGACATGATCGAGCTGTGGCAGGGCCAGAACTCGCGGCTCCACGATCGCGTGCGCTACCAGCTGCGCGACGGGCGCTGGCTTCGCGATCGCCTCGCGCCGTAGCTACATCGTGTGGTGCTCGTGGGTGTCGCCACCCTCGTGCATCCCGGCGGCGGCCATCAGCGCGTGAAATGCCTCGTGCACCTTCGTGAACGCGGCCTCGAACGTGCCCGTGTTGCCGCCCTGGCACGCGGTCGCGAGCTCGCCGACGGCGGCGACGAGCGCGCGGGTCGCGTTCGTCCAGGTGTCGGCGTTGGCCGTCGTCGGTGGCGTCGCCGTGCCGATCGTGTCCGCGCTCGACTGGAACTGCGGAACGGCGTCGCACGTGTCCTTCATCCGCTGCGCGCCCTGCGGGGCATGCCAGCGCGGCGAGAGCAGGTCGTGGAATGCATGCATCTCGCTCGGCATCTCCATCGGATGCGCGGCGCTGCCCTCGGCCGGCGCCGTCGCCGAGCCGGTGGCCGGACCCGACGGCGCGGGCTGCTTGCTCCCGCACGCGACGAGGAATGCGAGCACGAAGATGGGTCTCATCCGGTCGCTTTCTCACGCGGGCGCTCGCGCTGTCAACGCGGAGCGGTACAGTCGGGGGATGCATCTCTTCGTGATCCGACACGCGGTCGCCGAGGACAAGGACTTCGGTCAGGACGACACTGCGCGCGAGCTCACGAGCGACGGCGTGCGCAAGTTCAAGCGCGCGATGCAGGGCCTGCGGGAGCTCGGCTGGCGCTTCGATCGCGTGCTGTCGAGTCCGTGGCAGCGTGCGATCAAGACAGCCGAGCTGCTCGGGCCGCTCAACGACGGTCCGACGATCGCGACCGAGCTCTTGTGCGACAAGCCGCGCTCGGAGCTGTTCGCGCTGATCGCGGAGACGAGCGGCCCGCAGGAGGAGCGTCACGCGACCGCCGTCGTCGGTCACGAGCCGTGGCTCACCGAGCTCGTCGGCTGGCTCGCATTCGGCGACCCTCGCCACGGCGAGGCGATCGAGCTCAAGAAGGGCGGCGCGATCTGGCTCGATGGCACGTCGGTGCCGGGCGGGATGAAGATCCGCGCGATCCTGCCGCCGAAGATCATGCGCGAGATGCGTTAGCGGAGCGGGCGCATGCCCTTCGCGCGGCGCAGGTCGTTGAGCGTGCGCCCGACGGCCTCGTCGTGAAGGAGCAGCTTCGATAGCGCGCCGGTCGTGATGCCGAGGCGCTGCGCGCTCGTGCCGATCTCGAGGTTGTTCGCGACGAGGAGATCGAGCAGCTCGGCGATCGCGGCCCAGTACTCGCCGGTGAGCCGCGTCTTCGCGCCGAGCGGAGCGGTGCCCGCCGCGACGAACGCAGCGAGCCGGGGCGACGGCGCGTAGCCGTCGAGGAACACCGGCTCGCGCACGTCGAGCGCGAGGTGTGCGCGCAGCCGCCGCACCGCGTGCATCTTGTTCTCCGCCTGCGACCGGCTGTCCTCGCCGATCGCGGTGACACCCGTCAGCTTGTGGCGAAGCCGCACCGCGCTCTCGGTCTTGTTGCGGTGCTGACCTCCGGGGCCCGACGCGCGGTAGCGATCGACCTCGCACTGTGCGATCAGCGCGTCGTCGCTCGCGAGGAGGTAGTCGGCGCGCGGCACGACACGTCAGTTCGCGTCGGTCGACGCGGCCGGCGTTGTCTTGGGGGCCGACTCGCCGGGCTCGAGGTAGACGTCGACGCCGGCGCGGTCGCCAGCGCGGCCGTACTCGACGCGCGCGATGCCGTCGCCGAGAGCACCGACGAGCTTGGGCAGCTTGTCGGCGACGCCGATCTTCGCCTCGTTGCACAGCCTCGTGACCGCGTCGAGCGAGAACCCAGGTGCGAGGCCACCGACGCGGACAACCTGGCCGCCGCGGATGCGCAGCGAGAGGCCGAACTGCGGCACCGTCGCGGCGCGGAAGTGATCGAGCAGTGACGGCGCGAGCGTCGCACCGGTGAAGTCGACAAATGCCTGCGACAGCGTCGCGACCTGCTCGTCGACGGTGTCGCCCGGCAGCGCGATCTCGACCTCGGAGAATGGCGAGTCACCGATCGACTGGGTGAACCGCTCGATCCGCTCGATGCGGTTGTCCTCGACGAACTTCTTCAGCTTGAACTTCGCCTCGTGCGTGCCGAACACGCCCTCGAGCTTCGACCACGGCTGCGGATCCCAGAAGTGCCAGCCGGTCGTGACCTTGCCGCCCCACACGCCGATCCACGAGCCGACGAGCCGGGGCTCGAGCTGCTCGCCGAGCTGGTCGAGGACCTGCGCATCGCTCTTCGCGATGTTGCACAGCTTGAAGTAGTCGGCCATCCGCGGCACGAAGCCGCGCGGATCGCCCCACGCGCCCCACCACACGCGGCGCAGGTCGCTGCCGAGCATCGCGAGGTAGCTGACGCCCTCGCCGTCCGGCATGTCGGGCGGCGTCGGGTTGTGCTCGAGCCACCGATCGAGGTGGATGTCCATCCACTCCTCGACCATGGGGAGCTGCGACAGGCTGATCTGCAGGTTCAGCCGGACCGCCAGCGCCTTCTGCAATGCGTTCTCGAGCGCATTCGCCATGCGCTCCCAGTGTAACTCAGTTGAGGAGCAGGCGTGCGGTCACGAACAGCGAGCGGCTGCCGGTCGTCATCGCCTCGCCGCTGATCTGCTGCGCGTACACGGATCCACGCACACCGATCGCGAGCGAGTCCTCGATCCAGTAGGTCGTGCCGAGGTTCAGGTAGTGCAACCGGACGTGCATGTCGGGCTCGCGCGTATCGGCGACCGCGTACTGGAAGCCGATCCCGTTCTTGCGCAGATAGTCGAAGTCGACGCCGGTCGAGAACGTGTACGACCGGAACAGATCCGGGAGTCGGTGCTTCGAGTCGATCGGGTCGAGGATCTCGTTGCGGTTGCGCGACACGTTCAGGTGCGCGCTGAGCCGGCCCCTGCCGACGTCGGTCCACGCCCGGCCGCCGAGGCGCAGGTTGTAGCCGCGGATCGTCTGGTCCTCGTCGATCGCCTGCTGCGTGTCGAGCGTGTACAGCTGCGCCTCGGTCTGCGCCTCGAAGTTCTTGTAGCGAACGCGCAGCGAGGGCGAGCCGAAGTAGATGTGGAGGTTCTGGTCCGGCAGGTTGTTCTGGTTGTTACCGACGGCGGCCGACGCGAGATAGAACGGCCGATCGAACGGCTGCAGCTTGCCGCCGATGATCAGCGTGCCGGTGATGCCCGTCGGGTTCGTCGAGTGGAACGTCAGCCCCGCCGTCACGTGCTCGCCGAGGTCGACGCTGCCGTACAGGCCGTTGCCGCGGTCGGCACCCGAGTAGAGCAGCGAGTCCCGCGTGTAGAGATCGGTGAGCAGGAGGTCGCCGACGTGCGCCGAGACGTAGTCGAAGCTCGCCGGATCGGCGATGCGACCGGCCGCGATCGAGAAGCCGGCGCGCGAGTAGCGCACGAACTGATCGCGGATCGCGAGCGCCGCCTGCCCTTCCCACACCGACGCGCCGTAGCCGAGCGGACCGCCGAGCGACGCCTCGAACTCGCTCGCGTACGTGATGTGCTCGCCGACGCCGCCGCGCACGCCGAGGCGCGACACCGCGACGGTCGGGTTCTGCGCACCGCGATCGACCTCCGCCGGCTGGTGCAGGCTCTCCATGCGCATGCCGCCGGCGATCGCGCCGTACGGCTCGATCCACTTCTGCTTCTGCTTCGGCGCGTCGATGCCGTCGGTGATCGCCGGCAGGTCCGGCGCTGGCTCGGCCTCGACGGCGGCGACCTTCGCCTGCGCCGGCGCCGATCGCACCGGGTCGGGCGGCATCTCGATGACGTGGTCGTCGGCGGCCGCGAGCGAGGACACGAGCAGGATGGGGACGATCAGGGTGCGCATCAGTTCCTCGCGAGTGCGGCGAGCACCTTCGCGAGACCTGCCTCGCTGCGCACGCTGCCGTAGTGGTTGCGGAAGAAGCCGTTGTAGAAGTAGCCGCTGGTATCGAAGTCGTTGAGACCGTCGACCTGGTTGTTCGCGCACTCGCGCGGGTAGAGCCGCGCGGCATGCTCGGACACGAACTCGTCCTGCTGCGTGCCGTTCATGAGGTCGGCCATCGTGATCGTCGTGTACGCGACCTTGTTGCCCCCGCATGCCTTGCGCTTGCCGAAGGCGTAGTCACCGTCGGCGCACGGTGTCTCCCACCAGCCGCCGAACTCGGGGAGGCCCTCGATCGGAGGTCCGTTGAGCGGACGATGGAACGCGGTCTCCGTGTACTGGTTGCGCTGGCCCATCTCGCACGTGACGGTGCCGCGCATCGTCAGGTTGAGGCCGCACTGCTTGGAGAAGCTGACGACGCCGTGGTTCGCGCCCGACGCGACGACGACCGTCTCGACGCGCGCGAAGATGTTGATGTCCCATTTGCCATCCTGGTTCTCGGCCCACAGCCGCCGCAGCGCATCGCGCACCGTCGTCGCGCCGAGCGAGAACCCGACGATCGAGATCTTGCGCTCGGGGTTCGCGATCGCGACGCGCTTGACGAGCTCCTGCAGGATCGGCACGTCCCAGCCGTGGTCGGCGTTCTTCGGCGTGTTGCCGATGTCCTTGCCCTCGGGGCTCTGCGCGTCGTCGATCTTGTCGGTCCGCATGTCGACCGCGATCGTCCGGTAGCCCTTCGCCGGCAACAGCTCGGCGAGCTGGTCGCGCGCCATCGTGTCGGCGGGGAACATCAGCGACGACGGATCGGGGTGCACGAACTTCATCCATCCCGATGGCGACTCGGAGTTGCCGTGGACGAGGATCACGATCGGCTTCGTCACGTCCTCGACCGTTCCCGCCGGGAAGTCGAACTGCCGTGCCGCACATGGATAACCGGCGATCGCGGCCGGCGTGTACGTCAGGCCGTCGACGGTGCAGCCCGGATGCGTCTTGCCGCTGCCGTCGGCGCCGATCGTGCGATAGCGGCCGCCCGGATACGTCGTGTCGCCCGGCTGCGGCAGCGAGACCGCGTCCCACGTGTTGCGCATCGCCGTCGGCAGTGCGTCGTGGAAGTCGTAGCCCGCCGGCGCGAGCGGCGCACTCGCCATCGCCTGGCCGCAGGCCGTGTCGTCGACACCCGACCCCTGATCGTCGCCGTCGCCAGGGCGACCGGTCCCGCCGAGCGTGCACCCGGCGAGCAGCAAGCAGAACATTCCACGCAGCATGGCGGCGCGTGCAGCAACCGCCGTGCCCGCGCGATCCGACGAGGTGTCCGGGACCTACAGGCTCGCCGTGATGGCGACGGCCATCGGGTGTTGGCCGCGGCCAACAGCCAGCTCAGTTCACGCCGAGCGTCAGCGTGTAGTCGCCGCTCGCGGCGGCGTTCGTCGCGTCGACGATCACGAAGTGCTGGCCGGCGAACGTCGTCGTCACGTTGATCGGATTGCCGGGCGTCGCCGCGGTGTTGGTCAGGCACGTCGGCGTCGCCGGCGAGACGCTGCACGGCGCGATCACGTACGCGCTGACCGCGAACGACCCACTCACCGAGACATGGAGCACGTCGCCGCTCGCCGCATCGACGCGATACACCGCGTCCGCGCCGTTCATCACGAACCCGCCGCACATCGCCGAGATCGTGCTCGACCGCGACGCCGTCGAGCCGGCGAACGTCCCTCCCGCCGTCGCAAACAAACCCGGGTCGGCGCAGGTCAGTGCGGCCAGCCGTGCATCGATCATCGACGTATCGAGCGCCGCATCCTTGCGCTCGCTCACGCATTCGCCCGCGACGCACACCAGGCCCGACGGGCAGACGTCGTCGGAGCAGGTGTAGTGCCCGCCTGCATAGTCGCCATCGAACGAACAGGCGCCGACGAGGAACGCGCAGACGACGACCACGAACCAGGGCATGATGGCGGCCTTGTCATACCACTCCGCCACCCCGAGTGAGGAGCCCGTCCCACCGGCGCGCCTCGGTCGCTACGAGCTGCTCGGTCAGCTCGCGACGGGCGGCATGGCCGAGATTCACCTCGCGCGGCTCGCCGGTGAGGCGGGCTTCGAGAAGATCGTCGTCGTCAAGCGCCTGCTCCCCGAGCTGGTCGCATCGAAGGCATTCGTCGCGATGTTCCTCGACGAGGGCAAGCTCGTCGCCCGGCTCGATCATCCGAACGTCTGCGAGGTCCACGAGCTCGGCCGCGAGGGCGCCGAGTACTTCCTCGTCATGCCGTACCTCGACGGCGTGCCGGTCAGCGACTTCGTCGCCCGGCCGCGCGAGAACGACGCCGCCAGCCGGATCGCACAGCTGCGCGTCGCCGCCGGCATCGTCGCGCAGGCATGCGCGGGCCTCCATCACGCCCACGAGCTGCGGGGCGCCGATGGTGCACCGCTCGGCCTCGTCCACCGCGACGTGTCGCCGTCGAACCTGTTCGTCACGACCGCCGGCGTCGTGAAGGTCCTCGACTTCGGCGTCGCGAAGGTGCGCGGCGCGGCCGAGACCGAGGCCGGCACGATCAAGGGCAAGACGCAGTACATGGCGCCCGAGCAGCTGCTCGGCGAGTCGCTCGATCGCCGATGCGACGTGTTCGCGCTCGGCATCGTGCTGTTCGAGCTCGCGACGCACTCGCGCCTGTTCAAGCGATCGAGCGACTACCTCGCCGCACGGGCGATCCTGGAGGAGCCGATTCCGCGCGCCGATGCCGTCGATCCAGCGGTGCCGCCCGCGCTCGCCGACGTGATCGCGAGGGCGCTCGCACGCGGCACGACCGAGCGCTACGCCGACGCGCGCGAGCTGTCGCGTGCGCTCGAGGCCGCACTCGCGCCGCATGGTGGCGTCGCCGGTGCTTCGGCGATCGCAGATGCGCTCGCCGACTGGCATGGTGCCGAGCTCTCGGCGCTGCGGACGCGCCAGCGCAAGGTCCTCGACGACGCGCGCACGATCCTCGCCACCGGCATCACCATCGGCGGCCGGATCTCGAACGTCGCGACGACACCGGCAGCCCGGCCCGTGAAGCGTTCGCGCTGGGCGGTCGCGGCGCTGGTCGTGGTGGCGACGGGCGCGATCGTCGGGATCCAGCAGAGGATGAACGCCGACACACCGACGAGCGCGGCGGCGGTCGCCCGGCCCGATGCCGCGGCGAACATCGAGGTGCCCACCGGTACGCCCCCCGACACCGACCGCATCGCGAGCGAGGCGAGCCACGCCGGCGACAGGACGCGCGGGGAGAGCGCGACACGCGATGCAGGCGACGCCGCGGGCGCGAGCGACGACAACGGCAGCGCGACCTCGAACGCCCGCAAGACCGGCCGCGTCGCCGATGGTTCCGCCAAGGCCCAGCGTGAGGGTAAGCCCTCGTCGCGCGTCGTGTACGGTCTCGTCAGCATCGACTCGACGCCGTTCGCGATGATCACTGTCGACGGCACGTACTTCGGCACGACGCCGCTCGTGAGGAAGGCGATCGCGGCGGGCACGCACAAGCTCGTCGCGAGACT
Organism: Pseudomonadota bacterium; assembly: GCA_023386455.1. GTDB lineage: Bacteria > Myxococcota_A > Polyangia > Haliangiales > Haliangiaceae > JABFXX01. Next base: position 9,248 of record JAEWJO010000500.1, read on the forward strand.
CAAGGACGGTCGGCAGAAGGAGATGCGCCTCGACATCTCCGCGGGCAAGCTCGCCCCGCCGATCGTCCTGACCTGGTAGCTCAGCGCAGGTGCTCCGCTCGTAGCTCGTCCATGCGTTTGGCCCAGCCGCGTGGGCCCGACTCCTGGATCTCGCGCACGATCTTGCGCGCGACCGGGTCCTGCTTCCGGGCGTCGGGAACCCAGCGCGACCCCCACGCGCCGATCTGCACGACGATCGGCAGCAGCGCGATCGCCTTCTCGGTGAGCGAGTAGATCGCCTTCTGCTTGTGGGACGGATCCTCGGACTTCGTGAGCATGCCGTGCTCGACGAGCCGCGCGAGCCGGTCCGCGAGGATGTTCGACGAGATGCGTTCGTCGGACTGCAGCAGCTCACGAAAGTGCCGCTTGCCGCCGAACATCATGTCGCGCAGCACGAGCAGGGTCCACGTGTCGCCAAAGATCTCCAGCGACAGATTGATCGGACAGTACGAGCGCGGCTGGGTCGACGACATGACTAAGTGCTTGCATTTTACAACCGGTCTGGCACAGTGCCAACCGATTGCAAAACGCAAGCACTCAGCACGAGGAGCCGTACATGTCCGTCGAGACCTACACCGGAAGCTGTCACTGCGGCGCGATCCGCTTCGAGGCCGACCTCGACCTCGCCGAAGGATCGAACCGCTGCAACTGTTCGTATTGCGCGAAGGTCCGCGCGTGGTTCGCGGTCGCGAAGGGGCCGCAGCGGTTCCGCCTGCTCGACGGCACCGGCGTGTCGGAATACCGCTGGACGCCGCCCGAGGACGAGGAGCCTCACCTGACGTTCACGTTCTGCCGCACGTGCGGCGCTCGCACCTACGCGCGCGGTAGCCTCGAGTCGCTCGGCGGCACGTTCCACGCGATCTCGGTGCCCGCGCTCCACCTGTCGGACGAACAGCGCGCGGCCATCCCGGTCCGCTACATCAACGGCCGCGACCGCCGCTACGACGAGACGCCCGCCCATCCCGAGGCGCTCTGACCGCATCGGTCGCGATCGCGGCGAGGCGCCCTGAGCCCGATACACCCTCGCGTCGGCACCCCCGCGCGCAGCGTCCGACTGCTCGACGTGACCTCGCGCGCCACCTCCGGTCCCCTGGTACCCTGCGCGTGTGATTCGTGCCGCCGCGGTTGCCGTGATCCTCGCGATGTCCGCGAGCGCGCAGGCCGACCAGCTCGCCGAGGCGAAGCGGCTCGAGTCGCAGCTCGAGTACGAGCCGGCGCTCGTCATCGTCGAGAAGCTGATCGCGCAGGGCGGCAACGAGCGAGACCGGTTCCTCGAGCTGCACCTGTTCGCCGGCAAGCTCGCAGCCGGGCTCGATCGCGGAGCCGTCGCCGAGGAGCACTTCGCGCGCGTGCTCGCGCTCGATCCGCTGCGCACGCTGCCCGACGGCACCTCGCCGAAGATCACGGGGCCGTTCGACACCGCACGCGCCCGCGCGGCACCGCTGCGTGTAAGGACGACGGTCGCGGCCGGCACGGCATCGCTCGTCGTCGAGTCCGATGCGCTCGGCCTGGTCGGCGGGATGTCGGTCCTGCTCGTCGATGGCCGCGAGCTGCGTGCCGCCGCCACGCAGATCGGCGTGCCTGCAAGCCCGCGCATCGACCAGATCAGCGCGCTCGACGCGTTCGGCAACCGCCTGTGGACGCAGACGATCGCGCCACCGATCGAAACGCCGACACCGTCGGGCGGGCGCTCGATCGTCACGCGCTGGCAGCTCTACGGCGCCATCGGTGCAGCGGGCTTCGCGGCCGCCGGGTTCGGCGCCTGGCGCATGAACGTCGCGCAGAACGAGTTCGATCGACTCAAGGCCGACGGCGGGCACGACTACTCGCAGCTACGAGCCGTCGAAGATCGCGGCGATCGATGGGCGCTCGTCGCGAACATCGGTCTAGGCGTCGGTGCCGCCGGCGCGCTCGCCGCGACGATCGCGTACCTCACGCATCGCGACGAGTCTCGCGTCTACGTCACCGCGACGCCGTCGACGCTGGGCATCGCTGGCCAGTTCTAGTCACACTGTCCGCGATCCGGACAACTACTTCGACCTCATCTCCTGCGGTGGCGACGGCCGATGCCGGTCACGATCACGCCGGCCATCACGATCGGGATCCAGCCGCGGCCATCGCTCTTGCCCGCGTCGAGGCTGCACGACGGCAGGTCGCCCGGATCGGTCTGACCGTTGCTGCCGCCGCCGCCACCACCGCCGGGGCCGGGCACGGTCACCATCACCGTCGCGGTCGAGGTAGCGCCCGTCGCGTCGGTCGCCGTCGCGACGAGCGTGTGCGAGCCGGTGCCCGCCGCGCTCGCGTCCCACGGCCACTGGTACGGCGCCTCGGTGTCGGTGCCGACGGAGTGACCATCGATCTCGAGCTGGACGCTCGCGACGCCCTGATCGTCGCCCGCCGCGACGACGACCGTCAGGTTGCCGGTCACCTGCTCGCCGTCGCCGGGCGAGACGATCGCGACGTACGGATCTCCCGGTTGACCCGAGCCGGAGCCGGAGCCCGAGCCGGAACCGGAGCCCGAGCCGCTGCCGGAGCCCGAGCCGGATCCATCCGGCACCACACCGAAGAACTTCGCCGCGCGCAGCGTCGAGCACACCGGCCGGTTCTCGAAGTATGCGGCGACGCTGCCCGGGCACGCCGTCGAGCCCTCCGCGCCGATCGACACCGCGTGCGCCATCCCCTGCACGCTGTACGCCTCGACGACGACCGTCGAGCCAACCTTGTAGGCCGTGCGCGTCGCCGCCGAGCCGATCATCTCGGTCTCGTCGGCCGTCTGGTCGGTGCCCGCGACGTTGGTCCACTGCTCGACGAGCTCGGTCGCGTTCGCCGGCACGACCGTCGTGTCCGACGTGCCTTCCCAGATCTGGACGCGCGGCCGCACGCCGTTCGGCGACGTTGCCGCGGCGCGCACGAGGTCCCCCCACTCCGTCGCCGACTTGTTGACGCCCGGGCTCTGGCAGCTGAACGCGCCGTTCACGCTCGTCGCACAGCGATACGCGATGCCCTCCATGATCGCGCCGGCCGCGAACCGATCGGGCCACGTCGCGAGCATCACCGACACGAACGCTGCGCCCGCCGAGAACCCGACGATGTAGACCTTCGACGTGTCGGTGCCGTGCGCCGTGTGCATCTGATCGATCATCGAGATGATCGACTGGTTCTCGCCCATACCGCGCACGAGGTTCGCGGTGTCGCCGTACTCGCCCGCCCAGTTGAAGCACCGCACCGGGTTGTTGCCGGTCGTCTGCTCGGGATAGACCACCGCGAACTGGTACTGGTCGGCGAGCTTGTTCCAGCCCGCGGACTCCATCGCGGCCGCCGTCTGCGTGCAGCCGTGCATCACGACGACGAGCGGGCGATTCGTCGGCAGGCCCGCCGGCACGTACTCGTACATCGCGAGCGCACCGGGATTGGGGCCGAAGCTCGTGACCGGCGTGGGAGCAGCGTGAACGTGCGCGCCGAACGCGAGCACGGAAACAGCGGCGAGTGCAAAGCGGCGCATTGATTCCTCCGGGCGTCGCCTGCGTGCATCGCCCGTGCCCGCACGTATCGCACGACGCGCCGCGAGCTTCGCTCGCATCGGCGGCCGAGCTGTTGGCTCGATCCAACAGGGCGACGTCGCATCGCGTGGTCCGCTGCCATCGCTTTTCCGTCGTGGCCCACCGGCAACGGTGATAACTGTTGCGCGCAGTGGTCGACACGCCTCGGACGAAGCTCCAGCCGCGCACCGTCAAGCTCGTGCACAAGCTGCGCGTGCGCGTCGAGGCAGGGCCCGATGCCGGCGCGGTGTGCGCGCCCGACGATGGCGCACGTCTCGCGATCGGCACCGCCGAGGACAACGCGCTCGTCCTCACCGACGCCGCGGTCAGCCGCTATCACCTCGAGCTCCATCGCACGCCCGCGGGCGTCGAGGTGATCGATCTCGGCAGCCGCAACGGCACGTGGGTCGGCGGCTTGCGCGTCGCGCGTGCGATCGTCCCCGCGGGGACCCAGCTCCGCATCGGCGACACGACGCTGACGCTCGACGACGCCGGCAGCTCGCTCGCGCCACCGCCGCCGACGGACGTCCCGCGCTCGACCGAGCTCGTCGGCGACAGCGAGGCGATCCGCGATGTCGCGCGCCTCGTTCATCGCGTCGCGCGCGTCGACTCGAGCGTCCTCGTCCAGGGCGAGACCGGCACGGGCAAGGAAGTGATCGCGCGTGCGATCCACGAGGCGTCACCGCGTCGCGACCACGAGCTCGTCGTCGTCGATTGCGGCTCGCTGCCCGCCTCGCTGATCGCATCGATCCTGTTCGGCCACGAGAAGGGCGCGTTCACCGGCGCCGACCAGCGCCGCGCCGGCGCGTTCGAGCGCGCGATGGGCGGCACCGTCCTGCTCGACGAGATCGGCGAGCTGCCACTCGAGGTCCAGCCCGCGCTGCTCGGCGTGCTCGAGCGCCGCGCGTTCACCCGCGTCGGTGGCTCGCAGTCGATCTCCGTCGACGTGCGCGTCCTCGCCGCGACCCACCGCGACCTCCGCGCCGAGGTCAACGCCGGTCGATTCCGCGCCGACCTCTACTACCGGCTCGCGGTCGCGAAGATCCTCGTGCCGCCGCTGCGCGAGCGTCCGGAGGACATCGAGCCGCTCGTCGCGCACTTCATCCAGCGTCTCACCGGCGTCGCCGAGCTCGGCCCGCTCGCGCCCGCGCTCGATCAGCTGCGCGCGCATCCCTGGAGCGGCAACGTCCGCGAGCTGCGCAACGTCGTCGAGGCCGCGCTCGTCATGGGCGAGCTCGATCTCGGTGGCGAGCGCACGCCAGCGGCCTCGCAGCCGACCGCCGCCCCGGGCGCCGTCATGACCTATCGCGACGCGCGCGCGGCCGCGCTCGCGAAGTTCGAGACCGAGTACCTGCGCTCGCTGATCGATCGCGCCGGTGGCAACGCGTCGGAGGCCGCACGCGTCGCGCGCATGGATCGCCCGTACCTGCTGACGCTCCTCCGCAAGCACGGCCTGCGCAGCTAGATCCCCTTCGGCTCGTTCTTGATCCGCGGCAGCAGCATCACGAAGTTGCACGGCTTCGTGCGGTGGTCGAGCTGACTGACGAGGATCTTGTCGACGCCGAGCTTCACGCCGCCGGTCGAGCCCGGCAGCAAGAACACGTACGTCTGGCCGCACAGCGCGGCGTCGGCGCGACTCTGGATCGTCGCCGCCCCGATGTCGGCGAACGACAGCTGGCGGAACAGCTCGCCGAACCCGGGAATGTGCTTCGTGACGAGCGGCGCGAGTGCCTCCGGGGTCACGTCGCGCGGCGTGACACCGGTGCCGCCGGTCGCGATGACGACGTCGACCCGCGGATCAGCGATCCACTGCGCGAGCTGCGCGCGGATGCCAACCTCGCTGTCCTTGATGATCACGTGCGCGGCGATCTGGTGGCCCGCCTCGGTCATGCGCTGGACGATGTAGCCGCCCGAGGTGTCGTTCTCCATCGTCCGCGTATCGGAGACGGTGAGAACCGCGATGTTGATCGGGATGAACTCGCGTTCCATGCGTCATGACTGTCGCATACGCGCCGTATTCCTGTGGAGTGAAGGATGTTTAACGCATTGCGTTAGGAGCTGTCAGCACGCGGGGTCTGGCGTGATGACGCATCGCGTCTTAGCTTGCTCGGCATGAAGGAGTCCACGATGGCTACCGCAAAGACCGAGTCCTCGACCCTCGCCCGTACCAACCACGCCGGCTTCGTTCCCGGCGTCGCGAACCTCGCGCTCGACGTAGTCGACCGCGGTCAGAGCACCGTCGTCGCGATCCTTCAGGACGCGCGCGTCGAGCTCCGCACGTTCGTCGATCAGGGCATCGACTTCGTGGAGAAGGCCACGGCCGGTGCGTTCCGCTTCGCGCGCAAGCTCACGCAGCGCGTGGACGAGGGCGTCGGCGAGACGCTCTCGAGCACCGAGCGCGTCATCGGCGGCGCGGTGAAGTCGGCGCGCGAGACCGCGAAGTCGGCGACCGACACGGCGACGACCGCGATCTCGGGCATCACCGGCCCGACGGCCTCGGCGTAGTCGTTCCTCGAGTCACTCGGCGCGAAGCCAGTTAGCAGTAACCATCACGGGTCTTGTCCGACCCGACCTAGTTAGCCTCGTACCCCACGCGGGCGCAGGCGATTCGATCCCCCCTCATTGCGGATCGCCTGCGCTCGCCTTTTTCTCGTTCCCCGCGCGGGCGCGGGCGGCCCTGCCATCCCCTCGATGTGGCCGCCTGCGCTCGCACTTTTTCTCGTTCCCCTCGCGGGCGCGGGCGGCCCTTCCATCCCCTCGACGTGGCCGCCTGCGCTCGCACTTTTTCTTCGTGGGCGCTAGCAGCTCCCTTCCATCGACTGGCGACGATGGAGCTGCTTGCGCCCGCACCCTATTCGGCGTCGCCGAGGCGCGCGAGGACGACTCCTTCGATCGACGGCGCCCGCACCGGGCGGCGAAATCTCGACCGCGTCGAGCGGGTCGACGGCGATGCGCACCCTTCGGCGTGGCCGAGGCGCGCGAGGACGACTCCTTCGATCGACGGCGCCCGCACCCTTTTCGGCGTCGCCGAGGCGCGCGAGGACGCCCGCAGCTTTCGGGCGCGGCGTCAGACGACGAGGTTGACGAGCCGACCCTTGACGTAGATCTCGCGCTTGATCGCCTTGCCGGCAATGAACGGCTGGACCTTCTCGTCGGACCTCGCGGTCTCGAGGATCGACTGCTCGGTCGCGTCGACCGGCACCTCGATCTGGCTGCGCAGCTTGCCGCTGATCTGGATGCCGATCACCATCGTGTCGCGCGCGAGCTTTCCCTCGTCGTGCACGGGCCACGGCTGGTACGTGATCGTCGAGCGGTGACCGAGGCGCTGCCACAGCTCCTCGGCGACGTGCGGCGCGAATGGCGAGAGGATCTTCACGAACATCTCGAACCACTCGCGCGGGATCGCGGTCGCCTTGGTCGCCTCGTTGACGAACACCATCATCGCGGCGATCGCCGTGTTGAAGCGCAGGTCGGTGACGGCCTCGGTGACCTTCTTGATCGCGGCGTGCAGCGCGCGCTCGACGTCCTTGTTGTCCTTCGAGGCGTCCTCGCTGACCTTCGACGCGAGCGTGTCGGTCTCCGGATCGATCAGCAGCCGCCACACGCGATCGAGGAAGCGACGCGTGCCGGCGACGCCTGCCGTCTCCCACTCGACGCCATCCTCGAGCGGTCCCATGAACAGCTCGTACATGCGCATCGCATCGGCGCCGTACTCGTTGCCCATGTCGTCGGGGTTGACGACGTTGTAGCGACTCTTCGACATCTTATCGAGCTTGGTCTCGACCTTGTCGTCGGTACCCTTCAGGTACCAGACACCGTCGCGCTGCTCGACCTCGTGGTCGTAGTGATACTTGCCGTTCGGCGAGCGGAACGACGTCTTGTGGATCATGCCCTGGTGGAACAGGCGCTGGAACGGCTCCTTCGTCGAGACGTAGCCGGCGTCGTAGAGCACCTTGTGCCAGAACCGCGCGTACAGCAGGTGCAGCACCGCGTGCTCGTTGCCGCCGACGTAGAGGTCGACGGGCATCCAGTACTTCTCCTCCTCGGCATCCCAGGCGACGTCGTCGCGCTGCGGTGACAGGAAGCGCAGGTAGTACCAGCACGAGCCCGCCCACTGCGGCATCGTGTTCGTCTCTCGCGTGCCCTTCTTGCCGGTCCGCTGATCGATGTACTTCATCCAGTCGATCGCGCGGGCGAGCGGAGGCTGACCGTCGCGCGTCGGCTTGTACTCGTCGATCTGCGGCAGCTCGACCGGCAGCTCGTTCTCGGGCACGACATCGAGCGTGCCGTCGACGAGCTCGACCGTCGGGAACGGCTCGCCCCAGTAGCGCTGGCGCGAGAACAGCCAGTCGCGCAGCTTGTAGCGGATCGACTTCTCGCCGAGGCCGCGCTCCTCGAGCCAGGCGATGACCTTCGTCTTCGCGGCCTCGTTGTCGAGCCCGTTCAGGAACTCGGAGCTCACGTGCGGGCCGTCGCCGGTGTACGCGGCCTTCTGGACGTCGGTGCCCTCGGGCCCCTTCACGACCTCGACGATCGGCAGGCCGAACTTCGTCGCGAATGCGTGATCGCGCTCGTCGCCGGCGGGACACGCGAACACCGCACCCGTGCCGTACGACGCGAGCACGTAGTCGGCGATCCAGATCGGGATGTTCTTGCCGTTGACCGGGTTCTTCGCGTACGCGCCGGTCCACACGCCGGTCTTCGGCGCGTCGGCTGCCTCGGTCGTGCGGTCGCGCTCGGAGCGCTTGCCGACCTGCTCGCGATACGCGTCGACCGCCTCCTGCTGCTCGGGCGTCGTGATCTTGTCGACGAGCGCGTGCTCGGGCGCGAGCACGACCCACGTGCCGCCGAACAGCGTGTCCGGGCGCGTCGTGAACACGGTGATCGCGTCCTCGCGCTCGCGGCCGACGACCTCGAACACGACGTTCGCGCCGATCGACTTGCCGATCCAGTCGAACTGAGCCTTGTGCGTGCCGCTCGGCCAGTCGAGGCCGGCGAGATCCTCCGAGAGCCGATCGGCGTACTCGGTGATGCGCAGCATCCACTGCCGCATCAGCCGCTTCTCGACCGGATCATCGGTCTCGATGTACTTGCCGTCCTTCACCTCCTCGTTCGCGAGGACGGTGCCGAGCGCCGGACAGAAGTTGACCGGCACCTCGGCGCGGTACGCGAGCCCGCGCTTCCACAGCAGCTCGAAGATCCACTGCGTCCACTTGTAGTACTTGGGATCGGACGTCGCGAGCTCGCGCGTCCAGTCGTACGACAGGCCGAGCTTCTTCAGCTGGCTCTTGAACGTGTTGATGTTGCGCGCGGTGATCACGCTCGGGTGCTCGCCGGTGCGCTCGGCGCGACGCTCGGCCGGGAGGCCGAAGCTGTCCCAGCCCATCACCCGCAGGACGTTGAAGCCCATCATGCGCTTCGCGCGCGCGACGACGTCCGTCGCCGTGTAGCCCTTCGGGTGACCGACGTGGAGACCGTCACCCGACGGGTACGGGAACATGTCGAGCACGTAGTACTTCGGCCGCGTGCGATCCGTCGGGGTCGCGAACGTCTGCTCGCGGTCCCAGTACTCCTGCCACTTCTGATCGATTGTCTTGTGGTCGAAGCCCGCCATTAGTCGTTCAGCACCGCTTTGATGCGCTCCGTGATGACATCTGGATCGCCGACGCCGTCGACGCGCTTCAGGATCCCCTTCTCCATGTAGAACGGGATGATCGGCGCGGTCTCGGCGTGATACTTCGCGACGCGCTTGTCGACCGCTTCCTTCGTATCGTCGGCGCGGTGGACGAGCCGGCCAACGATGTCGGCCGGCGGCGGGTTGTACTTGAGGTGATAGATCGTGCCCGTCTGCGGATCGCTGCGACGGTGGACCGCGCGCTCCTCGAGCAGACCATCGGGCACCTCGATGAGGACGACCGCGTCGAGCGTGACGCCCGCCTTCGCCATCTCCTTGTCGAGTGCCTCGGCCTGCGGGCGCGTGCGCGGGAAGCCATCGAGCATGAAGCCGGCCGCCGTATCCGGCTGGGTGATGCGCTTCAGCACGATCGGGATCGTGACCTCGTCCGGAACCAGGCCGCCGGTCTTCATGTAGTGATCGAGCTGCTTGCCGAGCTCGCTACCCTGCTTGACCTCGGCACGGAACATGTCACCGCTGGAGATGTGCGGAATCGAAAACGTTTCGACGAGGCGTGCCGCTTGCGTGCCCTTACCCGCTCCCGGCGGCCCGACGAGAATCATGCGCATACGGGGCATCCAAGCATGTGCGCCGCGCTTAAGCAATGTGGTGCCGGCGTGCGTTATGGTCATCTCCGATGAGGCCCGTACCGCGATGGTTCACTGCCATCTGCTGGGCGATGGCGATCCTGTTCTCGCTGTCGGTCGGCCTGCAGGTGAACGACCCCGATCCCATCCGCTGGATGCTGCTCTACGGCGCCGCAGGAATTGCGGTCGCGGCACTACCCTATCGGCGAGTCGCCGCGATCGGCGCGTTCGCGGTCGGCGTGCTCGCCGCCGTGTGGGGCGGCTACCTCGAGCACGAGGTCTTCGGGGTCCTGAATGTCAGCGACCTGTTCGACAAGATGGATCAGAAGGGCGGCGCGGTCGAGGTCGGCCGCGAAGCAGGCGGGCTCATCATCGTCGCGGTCACCGCGATCGGCGGAGCCGTGTTCAGGTGGACGCGGGCCTGATCATCTCGACGTGCGGGATACCGTCCTCGTCGTAGACGTCGGACGCGCGCACGAACCCGAGCTCGCCGTAGAACTTCTCGAGGTGCGCCTGCGCGCCGATGTGGATCGCCGCGCCGCCGCACGCCGCGATGCCGCGCCTCATCAGCTCGCGGCCGAGGCCCATACCCCGCGCCGCCGGCGCCGTGATCACGCGGCCGATCGAGACCTCGGCGAACTTCACGCCCGCCGGCACGACGCGCAGGTACGCCGCGATCGCCCCGTCACGTTCCGCCCAGACATGTCGCGAGATCGGGTCGTGACCGTCGGCATCGAGATACACGCAGTTCTGCTCGACGACGAACACGCGCTCGCGCAGCTGCACGATCGCGTACAGCTGCGTCGTCGTCAGCTCGCCGAACGCGCGCTCGTACCAGCGAAGATCCACGGTGCGTGTATTATGCCCGGATGCAGCGCGTCTGCGTGTTCCTGTCGTCGTCGGCCGGCCTGCCCGCATACGTGCAGGCCATCCAGGAGCTCGGCGCCGAGCTCGCACGCCGCGACCTGACGCTCGTCTACGGCGGCGCGCACCGCGGCCTCATGGGCGTGCTCGCCGACGCGACACTCGCGACCGGCGGCCGCGCGATCGGCGTCATCCCGCAGGCGCTCGTCGAGCTCGAGGTCGCGCATCAGGGTCTTACCGAGCTGCACGTCGTCGACACCATGCACCAGCGCAAGGCGATGATGTTCTCGCTCGCCGACGCGTTCGTCGTCGCGCCCGGTGGCTTCGGCACGCTCGAGGAAGCGTTCGAGATCCTGACCGGCCTGCAGCTCCGCTATCATCACAAGCCGATCGTCTTCCTCGACGTCGACGGCTTCTGGGCGCGCCTGGGTGAATTCCTCGACCACTCCGTCGCGATCGGCGTGCTCCAGCCGCACGTTCGCGACATGTTTCGCACCGCGTCGTCCGCCGCCGCAGCTCTCGACCTGCTGCGCTGACCCGATCGATCGTTTGTGCCCATGATATCGTCGGGACATGGCCCCTCGCGCCTTCGGCGCGCTGTTCGCGCTCGTGGCGGCGATCGCGTTCGCCGTCTCGATCGCGACATCCGCATGGTGGGCGGGTCATCCGGTCGTCGAGGGTCGCGCGATCACGGCGAAGGACGTCCACGTCGGCCTGCTCGGCGCCGAGGGCTGCAACACCGGCGGTGACGGCAGCTGCGAGCCGGTCGAGGTCGGCGCGACCTACAAGCTCGCGACCTACGGCGAGCTCGCGCTCGTCGGCCTGACCTCGATCCTCGCGCTCGCGCTCGCCATCTCCGCGTGGACCGTCGGCGATCGCCGCAAGGGCCTCGCGCGCACGACGATGATCTTCGCGCTCCTCTCGGCCGCGGGCGGCGGTGCCGTGTTCGCGCTCGGTCCCGCGATCAAGGCGAGCCAGACCGTCGACGTCCCGATCGGCTGGGGCCTCTACGTCTTCGGCGGCGCGATCGCCGCGTCGTTCATCGGCGGCGCCATCGCGCGCAGGCTCGAGCCCGAGCCACTGCGCCTCAAGCCCCAGGCATCCATCCTGCCGACGCCGCAGCGCGACGTGCGCGAGATGCTGCGCGAGCAGCAGGACGGCATGCTCCATCCCGGCTCGCGCAACTCGCAGCCGCACCTCGGCCACGAACCACCGGTGCGCGAGAGCGTGCCGCTGTTCAATGCCGCGCCGCAGCTGCGCCCGCTCTACGATCTGCACAACGCGGGTGTCGTTCCCGCGCCGCCGCCGCCGTCGCTGCCATCGCGCGCGCCGACACCGCTGCCATTCCAGGCGGTGAAGGAGCTGACCGGCATGCCGACGCCGATGCCGCCCGATCCATTCGCGCAGACTGCGCCGGCGCCGGCCCTCATGCGCGCGGAGTCCGAGCCGATCGAGCCTCCGCCCCCAGCGCGCCCGGTACCCCCGACGAGGCCACCGCCGCGGCCACTGTCGCCGACGAGCCCGCCGCCGTCGCCATCGCGCCCGATGCCGTCGACGAATCCGCCTCCGTCGCCGTCGCTGCCAGTCGGCTCTCTCCCGTCGCCCGTGCCGCCGTCGTCGTCGCAGCGGCTCTCCAATCCGCCGCGGCCCGTACCACCGACGATGCCACGGCCAAACCCGCCGACGCTGCCACCACTGCGCGCTGTTCCGCCGGGCCCGAAGACACAGGCGATTCCGTCGCCGACGCAGGGTCGCACGCAGATGATGGGCGCGGTGCCGCCGCCCGCGCTGGAGACCCTGCCCGCCCGCGGCGGCAAGAAGGTCACCGTCCCGCCGCCGGCAAAGACGCTGACGCCGCGACCGTCGAACCCGACGCTCTCGCACGCCGTGCCGCCGATGCCGACGCTCGACAACCAGCCCGCACCGTCGGTCCTCCCCGCCGAGCGCGGCGAGCGCGGTGAGCGCGCGACGACCGAGGCCGACGATCGGCTCGAGAGCGGCATGCGCGAGACCGAGGCGTTCGACTCCGTCGGTGAGAGCACGGACGTCGGCCTCATGGCCGCACCCGATGCGCCCGCGACCGATGCGCCCGCGACCGACGCGCCGCCCGTCGACGCGACCGATCAGACCAAGCCGCCCGAGAACATGGTCGATCGCAATCCGAAGGCCGCGACGCCGCTCGCTCCGGCCCCGGTCGCGGTCACGCCGCCGCCCGCGG
>JAEWJO010000560.1 GCA_023386455.1 Pseudomonadota bacterium
CTGACGGGCTCGCCGACGTGCTGGCGCAGCAGCCGACGTCGGCGACGGGCGGCGCACGCCAGACGCTGCCACCGCCAAACGTCCCCGCAACGTCGACGCCGCCGATGGGGTCGCGGCAGACGCTGAAGGGCGTCGAGGGCGTGAGGTCACCGACGATGCCGCCGGTCGAGTCGCCCACGATCGCGAGCGCCAAGACGCAGACGATTCCGCCGGTGAACGTCGCGATGCCGGTCGACTCTCCGGCGATCACGAGCGCCAGGACGCAGACGATTCCACCGGCGACGATCATCGGCGCGAAGGCGCAGACGGTGCCGCCGCCGGTCGCGAGCGACAAGCACAAGACCCTGCCGCCGCCGACGGCGAACGTCCTGCCGGCGCCGGCGAGCGCGTCGGGATCCGGATCGATGCCGGCGATGTCGCGCGCGCTCACGCCGCGGTCGCAGGGATCGGGCGCGATGCCCGCCGATACGACGATGCCTGGCTCGATCGCCGAGGCAGCCCGCGCCCACGCGGACTCGCAGCCGCCCGCGAACGCGACGAGCACGCGCGCGGCCTCGACCACCACGCCGCCGACCGGGCGACCGTCCGGGTCGTACTCGCAGCAGTTCCCGCGTAGCCGACCGGTCGATGCGAAGACCGACGAATACAGGCCGCTCGAGAAGCACGAGAAGGTCGAGACTGCGGTCGAGCTGCCCGAGCACGTGCGCGGCAAGATCCACTACGCGGTGCTCACCGCGGAGCTGTCGGGTGCGGGCATCCACGCGCGGCGCGAGGACGGCATGACGAAGCTCGTCGCATGGGGCGACATCATCGGCATCGTCGCGCGCCGCTTCCCGCCGGGTGCGCCCTACGATGGCGCGACGTTCGTCGATCTCGTGTCGACGGCCGGCGCGACGCTGCGGATCCTGCCGTGGACGCAGATCAAGGGACACGGGTTCGCGGACAGCATCGTGAAGCGCGCGCGCGAGCTCGTGAACATCGTCGCGGCGCAGTCGCTCGACGCCAGGCTCGACGCACCGACGAGGCTGTTCGCGGATAGCGAAGGCCAGGCCGCGCAGCTGCCGGACGCGACGTCGCTCGCCGCGCACGATCAGAAGCTGGCCTGACTCGCTCAGTGCTGGACGCGCTTCTCGGACGGCTGCGCCGCCTTCGGCTCGGTAACCTCGACTCGACCGGTCTTGATGAAGTCGAGCAGGTCCTGGTTGACCTGATCCTTGAGGATCGACGGACAACCGTGCGGCGCGCCGGGGTAGATCTTGAGCACGGAGCCTTTGACGAGCTTTGACGACAGCAGTGCTGCAGCCTGGATCGGAACGATCTGGTCGTCGTCACCGTGCAAGATCAGCGTCGGGATCGAAAACTTCTTCAGGTCCTCGGTCTGGTCCGTCTCCGAGAACGCCTTGATGCAGTCGTAGGATCCCGGATAGCCGCACATCATGCTTTGCAGCCAGAAGAAGTCCATCAGCCCCTGCGAGACCTTGCTACTGGGGCGGTTCGCGCCGAAGAACGGCTTCGCGAGGTCCTTGAAGAACTGGGAGCGATCGGCTGCGACGCCAGCGCGGAGCTGATCGAAGACCTCGATCGGTAGGCCACGGGGATTGCTGTCCGTCTTCACCATCAGCGGCGGGATCGCGCTGATGAGTACCGCCTTCGCCGCGCGTCCGTTTGCGTACTGCGCGACGTAGCGCGCGACCTCGCCGCCACCTGTCGAGTGGCCGACGTGGATCGCATCCTTCAGATCGAGCTTCTCGACGAGCTGCGCGAGATCCTTGGCGTAGGTGTCGATGTCGTTGCCGTCGAGCGGCTGACTCGAACGGCCGTGGCCGCGGCGATCGTGCGCGATGCAACGGAACCCGGCGCGCGCGAGGAAGTACATCTGATCTTCCCAGGCGTCGGCGCTCAGCGGCCATCCGTGACTGAAGACGATCGGCTGACCGCGTCCCCAATCCTTGTAGTAGAGCTGCTCGCCTTCCTTCGTAGTAAACGTGGGCATGTAAACCTCCAGCTCGATAGCGAGCAACATCCACGCCGCTCGGCGCATGCGAACCGACGACGACTACGCGCCAACCCTCGGGCGCATGGCGTAGGCTGCCGTCTGAACATGAAGGCGGCAGGCTCGACGCTCCTCGACGTCCTCGAGTATCTCGAGGGCGAGCTCGCGCGCGGCGCGACGAGGATCGAGCTTGAGGTCCTCGACCCCGACCGCGGCCGAGGCCTCTATGCCGGCGAGCACGTCGAGCTCGATGGCGCCTCGTACATCCACCGACCGTTTCGCGTCTGGGTCGATCTCGCGGAGCGGCTCGGCCTTCGCTTGCTGACGCCGCGCGCGATCGACGATCGCTTCGTGCGGCTCGTGTTCGAGAAGCTCCAGCGCACGCGCGACTCGGCCTCGCTCGGCGAGCGCGATGCGGAGGCGACCGAGCGATACGGAACCGAGTCGACCTTCGCGCGGATCACGAAGCTCGAGGACCCGGGCTTCGTCCTCGACATGACCGACGCGCTCGAGCGGTGCGCGCTGCGGCCGGGCGCGCGCGTCCTCGATCTCGGCGTCAACACCGGCGACGAGCTGGCGCTCCTGCGCGCGAGGATCCCCGCGTTGCGCGACGCGACGCTCGTCGGCATCGATCACAGCGCGTCCGCGATCGCGAAGGCGCGCGAGCGATTTGCCGGCGAGAGTGTCGAGCTGCACGTCGCTGACCTGAACGCGATCGGTCCGCTCGGGCTCGGCCGGTTCGAGCTCGTGCTGTCGATCGGCACGCTGCAGAGCGCGGGCATCGACGACCGCGAGCTCGTCCGGCGCATCGTCCAGGATCACCTCGCGCCCGACGGCGCGGTGATCCTCGGGTTCCCGAACTCGCGCTACGTCGACGGCGAGGTCGAGCACGGCACGCGGATGAAGAACTACCGCCAGCCCGAGCTCGGCCTGCTGGTGAAAGATGTCGCGTTCTACCGGAAGTATCTCCAGCAGCATCACCGGCGCGTGTTCGTCACCGGCAAGCACTACCTGCTGGTGACGGGCATCGCCGGCGCGGAGTGATTGGCGCTACGCGGTCGTCGGCGACGGTGCAGCCGGCATCGGTCCGACGTACTTCGACTGCGGGCGCACGAGGCGACCGGTGCGCCGCTGCTCGATCACGTGCGCCGACCAGCCGGCGATGCGACCGACGGCGAACGTCGGCGAGAACTGCTCGCGTGGCAGGCCGACCGCGTCGAGGAGGACCGCGGTGTAGAACTCGACGTTCGCGGCGAGCGGGCGATCGGGGCGGCGCTCGGCGAGGATCTTCGCGGCGGCGGCCTCGACTCCACGCGCGAGCGCGAGGCGCTCGGAGGCGAGCGACTTGACCGCGGTCTCGAGCACGGCCGCGCGCGGATCGCGGACGCGATAGATGCGGTGGCCCATGCCCATGATGCGGCGGCCGGCGGCGAGCTCGCCGAGGAGCCACTGCTCGGCACCGGCGGGCGTCCCGATCGCGTCCAGCATGTCGAGGACCGGGCCCGGTGCACCGCCGTGCAGCGGACCCTTGAGGGCACCGACCGCGGCAACGACGGCGGAGATGAGGTCCGAGGCGGTCGACGTGACGACACGCGCGGTGAACGTCGACGCGTTCATGCCGTGATCGATCACGGTGACGAGATAGGCGTCGAGCGCGCGCGATGCGTCGAGCGACGGCGTCTTGCCGATCGTCATGCGGAGATAGTCGGCGGCGTGATCGAGCTTGGCATCGGGCGCGACGGGCGCGGCACCCGAGCGCTTGCGCGACCAGGCGGCGACGAAGACCGGCGCGGCGCCGATCGCGGCGATCGCGTCCTGGCCGTCATCTCCCGTCGAGCGCAAGTGCGCGAGCGCGGCACGCAGCGCGTCCATGCCGTCGGTCGCCTGCAGGGCGTCGCCGAGCCGCGGCAGCATCTCCCACGCTTGCGCGCGGGCGGTCGCGAGGGTGCTGCGCAGATCCAGGCCCGAGGGCGAGTGATCGCTCGCCGGTCCGAGCGCAGCGAGGATCGGCGACTCCTCAGCCCGAGGGTCCCCCTTGCGGGGGCCGGGATCCCAGCCACCCGCTGCGAGCACACGTGTTGCGGCCGCTTCGAATCCACCCTCGGCTGCGAGCTGCTCGACATCCGAGCCCGCGATCACGAGTCGGCCACGCTCCCCATCGACGTCCGAGATAGCCGTGTCGGCGAATACGATGCCGTCCAGGCCGGAGCTCTTCACATCGCTCATGGTCACCTCTTGATCGTAGATGTATGGTGGAACGTATGGTTGATCAACGTAGAATCGACGATCAACGTTGGGTCGACTCGGAGACAGCGGCGAAGCATCTCGGCATCCAGCAGAGGTCCTTGTACGCGTACGTCAGCCGGGGCCAGATTCGGAGCGTGCCGGGGTCGCACGGCAGGCCGCGGCTCTATGCGCTCGCGGACCTCGAGAGGCTCCGGGTGCGGCGGGACGCGCGGGCCGGGCACGGAGCCGTGGCCGCCGGGGCGCTGCGCTGGGGCGAGCCGGTGCTGGACTCGGCAATCACTGCGATCACGGCGCACGGCCCGGCGTATCGAGGTCGGCTGGCGACCGAGCTCGCGGACGAGGGTGTCAGCTTCGAGAATGTCGCGGAGCTGCTGTGGTTCGGCTATTTGCCGACAGAACCGGTGACGTGGCCGCGCGGCGCGGTCGCGATGGCCCACCTCGGCAGGATCGTGCCGCACGGCGCGAGACCGCTCGACGTGATGCCGCTGTTGCTGCAGGTCGCGGCGCTCAGTGATCCGCAGCGACGCGATCAGCGACCGGACTCGATCGTCGCGCGCGGCCGCGCGGTGATCCCGCTGCTCGTGGCGGCACTCGCACCAGACTTCACCGCCAACGCGGCGACGGTGACGCGCGCACTCGGCGCGCCGAGCGTCGCGGCGATCGCGGCGCGTGCGCTCGGTCTCGACGACAGCGCGGCGAGCATTCTCGACGTCGCGCTCGTCGTGCTCGCCGATCACGAGCTCAACGCGTCGAGCTTCGCGGCGCGGATCGCGGCGTCGACGGACGCCGATCCGTACGCGTGCATCGCCGCCGCGCTCGCGACGCTGTCGGGTCCGCGGCACGGCTCGGCGGCCGAGACGATCGCGACATTCGTCGACGCGATCGGCGCACCGAGCGAGGCCCGTGCCGCCGTCCGCGCGCTGCGCAAGAAGGGCGACGTGCCGCCGGGATTTGGCCACCCGCTGTATCCGGCCGGCGACCCGCGCGCGAGGCCGCTGCTCGCGCTCGCGACCGAGGTGGTCGAGAATGCGAAGACGGCCGGGCCTGGCATTCGCCGCGCGCGCACGCTGCTCGCGGTCGTCGAGGCGATGCAGCGCGCGAAGGAGACGGTGAAGCCGACGGCGGACGTCGGGCTCGCGGCGCTGGTCGCGGCACTCGGCGCGGAGCCAGCCGCGGGCTCGGGTCTGTTCGCGATCGCGCGCAGTGCCGGCTGGCTCGCGCACGTCCTCGAGCAGCGCGCCGCTGGCTTTCTGCTCCGGCCGCGTGCGCGCTACACCGGCGTGGCAGTGACGTAGGCGCAGCTATTTCGCGGGCGCGGCGCTGACGCCGCTGGGCGCCGCCGGGTCGAACTCGGCCTTCGACACCGGGAGGCCGCGCAGGACCAGCGTGAGCACCGTTCCGGCGCCGGCGAGATACAGCTTCGGCAGGAACAGGTAGTAGTTCTTGACGCCGTCCTCGGGCGCCGGACCGTGCGCCTGCGTCCCGGGGTTGCCCGTCAGCATGCGGACCTTCTCGCCCGGCTGGAGGACGAACCCCGGATCGATGATGCCCAGCAGGGACTTCTTGTTCGTGCCCTTGCGTCCGACGGTCATGCCGCAGCCCCGGGTGTTGAACGGCGCTTTGCCGTCGTTCTCCAGGATGACCCACTCGTTGTTGAGCGTGTCGGCGTTGTCGGAAGCCTTGATCTCGACGAAGCGGATGGCCATCGCGGGCGCAGCATACACACCCTGAATCGCGTTGCAATCGCGGGCGATCCATCGATAATTGCCGCCGATGGGCAAAGAGGTGATCCGAGTCGTCGCGGCCGTGATCGAGCACGAGGGCCGCTACCTCATCACCCAGCGCAACGCCAACGCCGTCCTGCCTCTCCTGTGGGAGTTCCCCGGCGGCCGGCTCGAGCCCGGCGAGGCCGAGACGACGTGCCTGCAGCGCGAGGTCCGCGGCCGTATCGGCGTCGATGTCGTCGTCGGCCACAAGCTCGGCGAGCACGTCCACGAGTACTCGAACTACACGGTCAACTTGACGATGTACTCGTGCAAGCTGCCCGCCGAGGCGCGCCCGTATCCCGCGACCGTCGCGGATCTGCGCTGGGTCACGTCGCGCGAGTTCCTCGATTACGATTTTCCGCCGGCCGACGAGAAGACGATGTCGAAGTTGCTCGGCCTCGTGCGCAATTAAGTGATCGTACGTAGCCTCGCGCTCGCGACGGAGCTCGCACTCGCCGGTACGCGCGGCACGATCAGCGATCGCGGCGACTACCTCGTCGTCGAGACTCCGGACGATCCGGGCTACTACCACGGCAACGTGCTCGTGCTCCCGGCCGCGCCGCAGCTCGGCGAGGTCGCGTACTGGACGCGCAGGTTCGAGAGCGAGCTCGGATCGAACAAGGCGATCAAGCACGTCACGCTGTGGTGGGACGGCGTCCACGGCGACGTCGGGGCAGCCGCGGAGCTCGCCGCCGCGGGGTTCACGGTGACGACAAACCAGGTGATGGTCGCCGACGCGGTGAGCGCGGCACCGGCGGACGCGTTCGCCGTGCGGCCTCTCGCGCCGGCCGAGATCGCCGCGACGGCCGACCTCGCGTGGGTGATCGGCGATCGTCACGACGAGGCCTATCGCCAGTTCCTCCAGCGTCGCGCCGCGTGGCAGCAGGCGCTCGTGGCGCGAGGCGCGGCGACGTTCTGGGGCGCGCTCGATGGCGATCGCCTCGTCGCGAGCCTCGGCCTCGTGCCGGTCTCGGGCGTCGCGCGCTACCAGGACGTGCAGACGCTGCCCTCGCATCGCCGGCGCGGCCTCGCCGGTGCGCTGCTCGCGGCCGCGGCACGTCACGCACTTGCCGCCGGCGCCGAGCGCGTCGTCATCGTCGCCGAGCCCGACAGCGAGGCCTCGCGCGTCTACGAGCGCGTCGGCTTTCGCACCGTCGAGCGGACCGCGTCGGCGTTGCGACCGCCGACCTAGCGGCGGCGGATGCCGAACACGATCGCGGCGGTGCCGAGTGCGATCGCCGCGATCGCCGCGCCGACCCAGAACGCGCGCCGTCGCTCACCGTGCGCCTCGTCCTGCATGGTCTCGATCCACACGTCGATCGGTCCGAGCTCCTGTTCGATCCGCGCCGTGGCACGCGCGACCTGATCGGCGTTGCTGACATCGCACGGAATGACGAGCGCCGCGTTCGCGCCTCTCGTCACGAGGTCGACCGCGATCTCGCGTAGCTCGTCGAGACCCGTCGAGAGCACGGCGATCTTCGCACCCTGGCGCGCGTAACGCCGCGCAAACGCGCGACCGACGCCTGCGGTGCCTCCGGTGATGACGACGATCTCCTCCGACATGGCGGGAGGTGATGCAAGGAACGGCCCGTATGGCTACGAGAAAATCTTGGCGATCAGGATCGTCAGCAGCAGCGCGCCCGCGAGCGCGGCGGCGAACAGCGCAGCGAGCATCCACGGCGGCAGTGCCTTCGCGGGCTGCGCGGCGAGTCGTTCCCAGTCGGTCTGCGGATAGTGCTCGCCGACCGGCGACAACAGGTTCGCCGCGGCAGCGGGATCGAAGCCGCCGCTCGGGAACGACGGTCGGCCTTGCCCCGGCATGCTGCTCGGCGCGAGGTCGCTCGAGAATGGGCGCTGACCGCCCGGCATCACCGGATAGTCGAGCATCGGCGCGTGCTGCGGGAGCTGCGGCATCGGCGGTAGCGGGCCACCGATCGGTCCCGACGGCGGCATTGCCGTGATCGCCTGCTCCGGCTGCGTCGCGTTCTGCGCGTTCTGCAGCTGACTCGCGCGGATCGCGTACTGCGTCGAGCTCATCGGTCCGCCGGCGAGGTCCGGAGGACCGTGCTGCGCCGGCATGTCGGCCTGCGTCGGGCGCTGCGCCGCGATCCGCGGATCGAGATTCGCGATCGCGGTCGCCTGGAGATCCGGACGCGGCTTCTCGGCGTCGGCCGCGACGACCGTCGGTTGATTCGGCCACTCCGCGCGCGGAACCGCCCTCGAGGGTCCGGCCGGCGGCGCGGGCAGCGGCGACGGGCCACCGGTCACCGAGCCGGTCGGCACCGGCGTCTTGCCGGCGTTGAGCGCGACCTGATCGTTCAGCTGCTGCAGCTTGTCGAGCGGGTTCATCTCGATGCGCGTGCGATCAGCCGGCATCGCGTCCGCGTCGCCGATCTCTCCCGCCGCGGCGTCCGACTCGGTCTGCAGCCGACCGACGAACTGATCGAGCGATGCATCGCTCGAGCGCATCTCGAGGAGGTCGCCGCCGGTCAGCGACATCGATTCCTCGTCGGACTTCTTGCCGCCGAGGTCGACGGTCTGGTTGCCCTTGTTCTCCTCTTCCTCGTCCCAGCCAGACCCGGTGTCGCCGGCGAGGTCGCGGCCCGCGATCAGCTCGCGCATGCGATCGCCGTGCTCGTCGATCTCCTGCGTGAAGTGCTGCTCGAACCAGCGACCGATCTCGTTGCCGCCCGAGCCCTTCCCGCGATGGTGCAGGTAGCCGAGCATCGCGTCGCCGAACGCCTCCGCGGTCGGATAGCGCTTGTCCTTGTCCTTCTGCACCGCCTTCATCACGACCTCGTCGAGCGCGGGGTCGAGCTGGTTGTTGACCTTCGACGGCGCCTCGACCGCGCACTCGAGCACCGCCTGATATGTCTCGTACGGCGAGGTCCGCTTGAACAGGCGGCGTCCGGTCAGGAGCTCGTGGACGATCACGCCGAGCGCGAACACGTCGGTCCGCCGATCGACCGCGTTCGCGACGCACTGCTCGGGAGACATGTACGCGAACTTGCCCTTGATCGTGCCGGCCTTCGTCTTCGTCTCGCGCAGCTCGGCACGCGCGATACCGAAGTCGACGACCTTCACGACACCCTCGAAGCTGATGACGAGGTTCTGCGGTGAGATATCGCGATGGACCATGTTGAGCGGCTTGCCGTTCGCGGTCCGCTCGTGCGCGTAGTGCAGGCCGGCGCACGCCTGCGCGGCGATGTTGAGGACGAGCGGCACCGGGATGTAGCCACCCTGCAGCCGCTCCTGCGCGCGCCGCACGACCATCGCCAGCGACAGGCCGGCGAGGAACTCCATGACCATGTAGTAACGGTTCTCGTACTCGCCGAGCTCGAACGTCTGGACGATGTTCGAGTGATCGAGGACCGCGGCGAGCCGCGCCTCGTCGAGGAACATCTTCACGAAGTCCGGATCGTCAGCGAGGTGATCGTGCAGGCACTTCACGACCACGTACTTCTCGAAGCCGGCCGTACCGCCGATACGGGCGAGGTAGATCTCGGCGGTGCCGCCGAGAGCCAGGAGCGCCAGGATCTCGTACTTGCCGAGGCGCTTGCCGAGCAGTGACCCGGCCCCGGCCGGAATACCGGACATCGGAGAGGAGCATACCCTGATCGCCCGCCGCTCCGCCCTGCCCGAACCGCCGGGATTCCTTCCTCAAACGAGGAACTTGGGCTTGGCCTCGGCGTTTTCCGCACCGCTCTGCGAGTCGGCGCGCGCGACCGCGACAGCCTTCGGCGGCGTCGCGGTGTGGACGATCGCGAGCGGCCTGGCCGCCGGCGGATCGCGGAACGGGTCGTTGCCGATGCGCGGCGGCACCGGCATCACGCGCGCGACCGGCTGCGGTGCCTTCGGCGCGGACGGGATCACCGGGTTCTCGTGCTCCTCGCGGGAGCGCATCGCCAGCTCGTTGCGCTCGTCGAGCTGATCGAGCTTCTCGTCGAGCTGCTCGTGCATCTTCACGCCGATCGCCGCGACGACGAAGTGCCCGACGCCCGACAGGATCAAGATCGATCCGAGGCCGTCGCCGGTACTTCCAAGCGTCAGGATCATCGCGCCGCCGGCGCCGATCCACAGCAGGCCCAGCGCGATCAGCTGCCAGAGCTTGAATCGCCCGCCGAGCAGTGCGCGCCAGTACCGGAGAAACACTACAGCTCCATGATCTCTTTCTCTTTGGCCTTCGCGATGTCCTCGATCTGACCGATGAACTTGTCGGTCAGCTCCTGGACCTTCGTCTCGCCCTTCTTGCGCTCGTCCTCGGTGATCTGCTTGTCCTTCTCGGCGTCCTTGATCATGTCCATCGCATCGCGACGGGCCGACCGCACGGCGACGCGGGCTTCCTCGGTCTGCTTGCCGACGACCTTCGCGAGCTCCTTGCGGCGCTCCTGCGTCAGCGGCGGAATCGGAAGCCGCACGAGCTCGCTGTCGGCGACCGGGTTGATGCCGAGGTCGCTCGCGCGGATCGTCTTGTCGATCACCGCGATCATGTTCTTCTCCCACGGCTTGACCGTGATGAGACGCGCGTCGACGACCTGCACCGTCGCGACCTGGTTCACCGGCGTCGGCGTCCCGTAGTAGTCGACCTTGATCCCGTCGAGCATCGCCGTGTTCGCACGGCCCGTACGGATCTTCTGGAGGTCGCGCTTGAACGAGTCGACCGCCTTGTTCATGCCTTGTTCGGCATCACTGGTGATGTCGTTGATCATGATCTTCCTCTAGCTGTTCGCGAATCGCGTCTCTTTGTTGCTGTTGACGATCGTGCCGATCGCCTCGCCGCAGACGACACGCTGGATGTTACCCGGCGTGGCGAGCTCGAACACGGCGATCGAGAGCTCGTTGTCGCGGCAGAGCGCGAACGCCGTCGCGTCCATCACGCGCAGCTCGCGGTGCAGCGCGTCGGTGAACGAGACCTGCGCGTAGCGCCGTGCATCGGAGTGCTTCTTCGGGTCCTTGTCGTAGACGCCGTCGATGTTCTTCGCCATCAGGAGGACGTCCGCGCCGATCTCCATCGCGCGCAGCGCCGCGGCGGTGTCCGTCGTGAAGAACGGGTTGCCCGTACCCGCGCCGAAGATCACGACGCGGCCTTTCTCGAGGTGGCGGATCGCGCGGCGCCGGATGTACGGCTCGGCGAGCTGCGACATCGGGATTGCCGACTGCACGCGCGTCACGACGCCGTTCTTCTCGATCGCTTCCTGCAGCGACACCGCATTCATCACCGTCGCGAGCATGCCGACGTAGTCCGCGCTCGCGCGGTCCATGCCCTTTGCGGACTCCGAGACCCCGCGGAAGATGTTGCCGCCGCCGACCACGACCGCCACCTCGACCCCCAGCTTGGCGGTCTCGGCGATCTCGGCGGCGACGATCCGCAGGACGTCTGGATTGATTCCATACGCCTGCTTTCCCATGAGCGCCTCTCCCGAAATCTTCAGGAGGACGCGCTTGTACGCAGGCTTTCCGGGGTCGGCCATCGGGGTCGGACTCTAGCAGATGATGACGCTTGTCCTCGCGCGACGACAACGTTCTTCGTGAATCCTCGCCACCGCCGACTACACTGGTCGCATGCACCGGCGCTGGCTTGGGCTCGTCGCGCTCGTCGTCGTCGCCACGTTCGCGTCGCCCGCCAGCGCCGTCGCCAAGCGC
This sequence comes from Pseudomonadota bacterium, assembly GCA_023386455.1. Lineage (GTDB taxonomy): Bacteria > Myxococcota_A > Polyangia > Haliangiales > Haliangiaceae > JABFXX01. The sequence continues at coordinate 11,650 of JAEWJO010000560.1, forward strand.
GTGACGTGCGCGTGCCCCGCTCGCGTCGTACTCCCGGCGTTCGGTGCGACGAACGTCCCGATCAACACGAAGGTCTGGGTGCTCGATCACACCGGCGCGCCGGGCAGTGCCGCGACGAGTCTCCGCGCCTTTCCCGTCCTCGGCGAGCCGGCCCTCGAGCCGAACACCGAGTACAGCCCCGACGGGACACGCTTCACGACCGGCACCGCACGCGACACCACGCCGCCCGCGATCCCCGCTGGGGTCACCGTCGGCATCTCCGTGACGTCCCAGCCCGCCGAGTACATGCCGATCGACGCCATCTCGCTGTGGGGCACCTACGACGCCGACACCGCACTCATCAAGGTCGACCTCTGGGACGGCCAGCGCGAGACCACGCTCTACACGACACGGGACCGGACGTTCGTCTGCGCGCCCGGCGTCTCGATCCGGCCCGGTACGATCCGCGTGACGATCCGCGCGATCGATCTCGCGGGCAACGAGTCGCCGCCGTTCCAGACGACCGCCGCCGCGACCGCCAGCGCCGGTGTCGGCGCGACGACCGAGTACTGCGGCGAGGGCCCGCGTCAGGGCGCCGACCGTCACTTCCGCTGCGGCACCGGATCGTTCGCGCTCCTCCTCGTGATCCCGGTCGTCGTCATCGGCCTCCTCATCGGCCTCGTCATCGTGCGCCTCGTCCGCAACGCGAAGATCCGCCGCACGCCGCCCGTCGCGGTCGGCTTGCTCGTCGCCGAGGCCGTCGTCCGCATGATGCTGCGCGGCCACCTCGTCACGAGCGCGCTCGGCTTCATCGCGATCGGGGTCTCGGTCGCGCTCGACTCGCGCGGGCTCGGCTTCGCGCTCGCCGTGATCCCGTTCCTCGGCCTGTCGAACGCGCTCACCTGCAAGCTCGCGCTGCGCCGCCTCGACCGTCAGGGCTCGACGGCCGAGCGCCGCGACACGTGGCTGATCGTCAGCGACGTCACCGGCGAGACCCGGCTCCGCTCCAACGAGCGCGTGTTCCGGGCTGCCGTCCGCGCCGCGCTCCCCGCCGCCTCCATCGAGCGAGATCGATCGTGACCTGCAAGTCACACGCGTTCCTGCTGGTCTTCGCGATCCTCGGCATCGCGCCGGACGCGCTGACCGCGTGGAGCATCCGGCAAGCGACACCGTCGACGATCGCGGCTCTATCCCACGGTGCGTCGATCGCCGAGTCGGCCAAGCATCACTATCGTTGTGGCCTCGGCCCGATGATGATGCTTGTCTTCGGCGTCGGCGTCGTCTGCTCGGCGATGCTCGTGACATTCCTGATCGGATCGCTGCGCCGCTCGGCGCAGATCCGCAAGGCGTCGCCGGAGGTCATCTCGCAGTTCGTCGCCGGTGCCGTGCTGCAGCTGACCCGGCGCGTCCACAACACCGCGTGCGTGCTCGGCCTCGTGGCGATGGGCCTCGCGTTTGCCCTCGGTTCGACGGGTTGCGGCCTGATGCTCTGCATCCTCTCGATGATCGTCGCCTCTCGCGGCAGCGCATGCACGATGGCGCTGCAGTGGCTCGAGCGCGGCGCCTCGGTGGAGCGACGCGCGAACGCGCTGATCGCGAGCACGCCGAGCGAGACCGTCACGATCCACGCGGCTCGCTGGCTGTTCGACGACGCCCAGCGCGCGGTCGTGCCCGCCGCCACCGTCCTCGTCCGCTGAAGAGATTTCTGCCACTCCCGTCGAGGATCGGTAGAATGTGGGCCATGGCGAGGACGCTGTTCATGCCGGTCGTCGTCGTGCTCCTCGTCGTATCGAGCGGGCGCGCGCGAGCAGATCGGATCGCGTGCAGCTCTCCCAAGTACGTCTCGCTGCCCGCGGACGGAGCTGTCGGCGTGCCCCTCAACGCTGGCTTCTGGACGATCAGGACCGGCGTGCTGACCCCCGGTCCGGTCGCGGAAAACATCAAGGCGACGTTCAAACCGAGCTCGAACAACCGGTTGTTCACGACCGGCTCGGAGACAGACACCGTTCCACCGGCACCGCCA
>JAEWJO010000562.1 GCA_023386455.1 Pseudomonadota bacterium
GAACCAGCTCGCGGACCTCCGCCTCACCGACGTGACCGCGAAGCGCTAATCGCGACGCAGCGCCGTGATCGGATCCATCCGCGCGGCGCGAGCCGCCGGGTAGTAGCCGAACACGACGCCGACGCCGAGCGCCGCGAGCACGGTCACGACGTCGAGCTGCCGCGACATCGCGAGCGTCCAGCCGAGGTGGCGCTCGAGCAGACTCGCCGTGATCTCGCCGGCGAGGACGCCGAGCGCACCACCGGCCGTCGTCAGCAGCATCGCCTCGGCGAGGAACTGCAGGCCGATCGCGCTCGGCGTCGCACCGACCGCCCCGCGCAGGCCGATCTCGGTGATCCGCTGCGACACCGACGCGAGCATCACGTTCATGACGCCGATCCCACCGACGAGCATCGAGATCGACGCGATGATGACGAACAGTCGCTCGAGCGTCTTGCGGCTCCGGATCTGCGCCTGCAGCGCGTCCTCGGGGTGGCGGATGTTGAAGTCGCTGTCGGCGTTCTCGGCGATGTGGTGGCGGTCGCGCAGCAGCGCCGTGATCTGCTCGCCGGCCTTGCGGATGTCCTCCTGCGACGTCGCGCTGCAGAGGATGTCGTCGAGCCACGTCCGGCCCTTGCCGAGCACGTACGCGCGCGCCGCCGTCCACGGCAGCAGCATGGTGTCATCCTGATCGTTGCCGGTGAACGATGCGCCCTTCGCCTCGAGCACGCCGATCACCTCGAACAGCGCGTCCTGGATGCGGACCGTCTCGCCGATGCCGGTCTCTTCACCGAACAGCTGCTTGCGCACGGTCTCGCCGATCACGACCACGCGAAGCGCGCGCTCGACCGCCTCGTCGTCGAAGAACTGCCCTCGCGCGACCTCCCAGCGCTTGATCACGCGGTACGACGGCGCGACGCCGCGGAATCGCGTGCGCCAGTTCTGGTCGCCGTGGATCACCATGATGTTGCCGTCGACCTGCTCCGACACGAGCGCGACCGTCCGGATCTCGTCGCGGATCGCCTGCGCGTCCGCCGGCGTCAGGTTCTGCATGCCGAGCGAGCCGGTGCGCACGCCGCCGACCGTGCGCGAGCCCGCCTCGACCCACACGAGATTCGTGCCGAGGCTCTCGAGCGCGGATTGGGCCTGCTGCACTCCTGCGCGGCCGAGCGCGACGACGACGATCACCGTCGCGACCGCGACCACGATCCCGAGGATCGCGAGCCCGCTGCGCACCTTGTGCCGCGCGAGCGCACGGGGGGCCTCGACGAGCACAAGCCAGATCCACAGCCCGAGCGGCATCCGCCCCGACTGTAGCGCGTGATCGGCTACCTCATCGCGAGGCCGTAGATTTCGGCGAGCGCGGCCTTGAATCGTTCCGTACGGACCGCCGGCGCCTTCGCGACCTTGTACTTGCGGACCTCGGCCTCGAGCTTCGCGATCCGATCAGACGGACTCGGATGCGTCGACGAGAACCCGCCGCTCTTGCCGCCGCCCTGCTTCTTCTCGAGCGACCGCAGCAGCGAGACGAACGCGTTCGGGTCGTAGCCCGCGTCGACCATGATCTTGAGACCGACGCGATCCGCCTCGAACTCGGTGTCGCGCGAGTAGCCCTTCACGACCATCGAGTCGATCATGTCGTCCATCGCGCCCTCGAACGCCTTCGTCAGCGAGCCGAGCTGCGCCTCGTCGAGCTGGACCGTCGAGTCGAGCATCTCCTTGTAGACGCCCGCCATGCGCGCCTTCTTGATCGAGCCGAGCGCGTGGCCGCGAACCGTGTGCGCGACCTCGTGCGCGAGCACCGCCGCGAGCTCGTCCTCGTTCTTCGCGGCCTTGATGAGGCCCTTGTTGACGAGGATGAACCCGCCCGACGCGGCGAACGCGTTGACCGTGTCATCGTCGACGATCACGAAGTGCCAGCCGGCGATCGGCGACGGCCGGTCGTTCTCGCGCGGCGCGTTCATCGCCGACGCCGCGAGCACGTTGCCGACCGCGCTGACGTACGCCGTCGACGTGCCGAGCTTGCCGCTCCTGTACTCGTCGGAGTCGACGTACTTGTACTGCGCGCGCGACAGCAGGTTCGTCGAGACCGAGCGACCGACGTAGTACTCGTTCTCGGGCGACAGGTCCTTCTTCGCGTCCTGGTACGCGTGCCAGCCCTTCGATAGCGACTCGGGCGTCAGCTGGACCTTGCACGAGATCGACGACATCGCGAGGACACCCGCGAGGAGGAGCGTCTTCTTCACTGGAGACCTCCTTCCGACATGAACGTCTCGAGCTCGTTCGGATCGATCGACGTCTTCTCGATCGAGTCGACGTGGCTGAAGTCGAGGTTCGGGTTCTTGTCCTTGTATTGCTGCTCGACCTGCGGCGTGAAGCCGCGGCCCGCGAGCTCGACCTCGTCGCGGTTGACGTTCCCACCGGATCCACCCGGCGTGCTCGCGAGCACGATCTTGCCCTCGGCGACGTTCGACTTGTGGATCCACCCCGCGTAGCTGCCCTCGACGCGATACCAGTCGCCCTTGACCTCCTTCACCGTCAGCTGGT
>JAEWJO010000591.1 GCA_023386455.1 Pseudomonadota bacterium
CGTCTTCACCCATGCGCGCTGCTCGTCCGCGCGAGCCGGATGGGCGAATGCGACGACGACCGCCAGCACGACGCCGATGAGCTTCATACGACCCTTATAACGCGTATCCTCGCGCCATGGTCTCGGACCGGGCTCCCGCCACGCAGCGCGCCGCCACGCTCGCGGTCGTCGTCGCAGCCCTCGGATACTTCGTCGATATCTACGACCTGATCCTGTTCGGCACCGTCCGCAAGCCGAGCCTCATCGAGCTCGGCTACACGACCAAAGAAGCGCTCACCGAGCAGGGTCTGTTCCTGATCAACTGCCAGATGGGCGGCCTGCTCGTCGGCGGCATCGTGTGGGGCATCCTCGGCGACAAGCGCGGCCGGCTGTCGGTGCTGTTCGGCTCGATCATCATGTACTCGCTCGCGAACCTCGCGAACGGCATGGTGCACTCGATCGAGGCGTACGCCGCGTGCCGCATCGTCGCGGGCGTCGGTCTCGCGGGCGAGCTCGGCGCGGGCATCACCCTCGTCAGCGAGCTGATGGACAAGAAGCATCGGGGCATCGCGACCGCGATCGTCGCAGGTTTCGGCATCTGCGGCGGCATCGCGGCCGGCATCGTCGGCGGCGGCATCCCGTCGCTCTACGCGGGCGCGTACTGGCGACACGCGTACTTCATCGGCGGCGGCCTCGGACTCGTGCTGCTCGTGCTCCGCATCGGCGTCGTCGAGTCCGGCATGTTCCACGCGGTGCAGAAGTCGGCCGTCGTGCGCGGCAACTTCCTCGCGCTGTTCACCGATCGCGCGCGGTTCGTGCGCTACATCGGGCTCATCGCGGTCGGCGTCCCGATCTGGTACGTCGTCGGCATCCTGATCACGTTCTGCGATCCGATCGGTGCGGGCCTCGGCCTCGATCCCGCGCCGCGGGCGGCGACCGCGCTCATGATCTGCTACGCCGGTCTCGCCGTCGGCGATGTCGGCTCGGGGCTCATCTCGCAGTGGATCGGCTCGCGCCGCCGCGCGCTGTGGATCTTCGTCGGCGGGACCGCCGCGTCGGTCGCGCTGTACTTCGCGATCGGCGGGATGTCGCTGACGGCGTTCTACGTCGCGTGCGCCATCATGGGGTTGTTCACCGGCTACTGGGCGGTGTTCGTCACCGTCGCCGCCGAGCAGTTCGGGACGAACCTGCGCGCGACCGTCGCGACGACGACGCCGAACTTCGTGCGCGGCTCGGTCGTCCTGCTCGCGCTCGGCTTCGAGCACCTGACGCCGGCGCTCGGCATCGTCGGTGCTGCCGCCGCGTGCGGCGTGTTCGCGATCGGCGTCGCCGCACTCGGCATGACGAGCATCCGCGAGACGTTCGGTGTCGACCTCGACTACGTCGAGGAGCACTGAGTCACTTCGGCAGCGTGATGTTCGGGATCCGGCCGTGCGAGAGCTCGCCGTCGCCGTTCGGGATGTACGCCTGCAGCGACTGCGTGTTCGCGCCCGTGTAGCGGAACACGAGCTGATCGCCGGGCTGGAACTCGACCGCGGGGCAGTCCATATCGACCTCGTAGGCCTGCGCGTCGAAGCTCGCGCCGCCGTTCGGATCGAAGTGTTTGGTCCAGCTCGCGAGCGTCGTGTCCGTCGCGCCGCGCCGCCAGATCCAGTCGAACGTGACGTCGACCGGCGAGATGATGATCGAATCGAGGACGAAGTGGTACTGCCCTGAAGGAATGCTCGCCTTCAGGCTGTACTCGGCCTCCTGGGAGCCACCGGCCCCCACGCCTGGCGCTCAAAACGGGGGTGGACGGTCGCCGATCAGCTTGACCTGGGTCTCCACCATGTCGGGAGCCAGCCACAGCGTCTGCGCGTTGCCATCACCGCCGTCGTCACCGGGGCAGCCGGCGAGGACCAGGAGAAGGAGAGGGACATGCTTCATTTCTTGGGCTCGCTTGTAGGAGTGCGTCCGGGGACCACGAACACGGCAATGAAGTGGGACGTCACCGGCGTCGACTCGGACTGCAGCTCGAGCCCGGCCTTCTTCGCCGCGGCCATCGTCTGGGCGCGGTGATAGATGCGGTTCGAGATCACGATGCGGCCGCCGGGCACGAGCGCCATGCTCGCCTCGCGAAGCCACTTCGCTGGATCGGTGAAGTAATGATCGACCTCGGCAAGCAGGATCGCGTCGTAGGTCGCCGGCTCGAGGCCCGGCGTATCGGCGGCGACGACGCGCGTCTCGACGACACCATCGAGCTTTGCAGCTTTCAGCCGCTGCGCCAGTAATCCGAGCACGGTGCCGTCGACATCGGTCGCGATCACCTTGCCGTTCGGTGCCACCGCGCGTGCGAGATGCACGGTCAGCAGGCCCGAACCCGCGCCGACGTCCGCCACCCGGGAGCCGGGCTCGAGCGCGAGCGCCTCGATGACCTTGTCGGGCCGCCGCTCGGCGTCGAACCGCGCCTGCTCGCGCTCGTACTCGTCGACGACCGCCGACCCGGAGCCCGTGCTGTCGCCACCGTCGGCGCGCTTCTTCTCACATCCCCAGAGGACGAGCACCAGGCAGGCAAGCCACGCACGCACCACGCATCGGCGAGCGTAGCCGAAAAACGAAACCGGCGCCCTTTCGAGGCGCCGGTGCGTCAGCCGCAAGAGCTGCGCTCTTACAGGTCCTTCAGGCGACCGAACACGCCACCGATCTTCACGCCGTTCGCGAAGTTGGTGATCGCGCGGTCATCGCGCTTGGCGATCGCGTAGGCAATCGAGGCCATCGCGAAGCGAGCCGTGTTCGCGCCGTTGTACGCCGCGGTCTGGCCGCTCGCGTCGAAGCCCTGCGCCGTGCCGTTGCGGAGCGTTCCGCCGAACCAGCCCGACATCAGGTGGCCTGCCGAGTAGACCCACACGACGTTCGAGTTGTTCGGCGTGCCATCCGGCCAGCCGCCGCGCTGCAGCGGGTTCTTCGTCGTGTCGCCCGTGATCGTCAGGACGGTGTCGTCCGCGAGGACCTTGCCCGTGTTGTCGTCGACGGTGACCTTCAGGTCGTTCATGAAGCCGTCGAAGACCTTCTTGAGCATCGGCGGAACCGACATCGCCGAGCCGTCGGCGAACGCGCCGTGCGGATCGTCGCGCATGGCCGGGAGCGACACCGAGTTGGTGAGGCCCATCTTGAACGCCTTCACCGCGACGATGAGGGCGCGACCGATGTCGCGAACGTTCGCGCGGGTCGTGCCGTCGATGCCGTAGCGGGCCAGGTCTTCGGGCGTGATCTGCAGCTTCGCGGCGAGGTTCGTACCGAGGAACGCCGCGGCGCTCGAGGCGGTCTGGTACGAGCTCTTCGTCGTCGAGTTCACCCGGTTCAGCTGGGCGAACGCGTCGAACTGCGACTTGTACAGCTGAGCGTCCTGCGCCTTCGACAGGAGGCCACCGGCGCGCGACGCGGCCGAGTTGAACAGACCGACGACGCCATCCGCGTTACCGACGGCCGCGGGACGAGCCGCGCCCGGAGCGGTACCGGCATCGACACCGCCGATGGCGATCATCGGGATGACCGACGGCGCCGACGACTGCAGTGCGCTCGCGACCGAGATGATGTTGTTACCGTTCAGGGTAAGGACCGACGTCGGGTTCTGCGTGTGCGTCTCGTTGTTGCCGCACTGGAACACCGTCATCTGACGCGCCGCCGGGAGGTCCGCAAACGGCGTGTCCGGGCCCTTCGTGAGCGGCTTGTCGGTGCCGGGGATCAGCGACGACTCGCCGGGACGGTGCCACGCGAACGTCGTGTTGTTCGCCGCGGCGATGTCGTTGTGCGGCCACAGGAGCTGGAACCACGCGTTACCGCCGTTGCCGGCGATGATGTGGACCGAGCGCGTCGTCGCGTTCTCGGCCGCCGCGAAGGCGAGATCCTTGCCTGCCGTCCGCTCGAGGATCTCGAAGATCTTCGAACGCGAAACACCGAGAGCTGCGCCCGCTGCGACGCTCCACTTGATGAGCGCGCGGCGGGTAATCTCGCGCTGCTCGTCACGCTTGGAGAATGGTGACTTGGCCATGGTTGGTCTCCTCACTCGCAGGTGTTGGCCGCGGCCAGGATTGCCGCGACGGCAAGACGCTTGCCGACGGTAGGATCAGTTGCACTGCGGACGGTCAGGTTGCAGAACTCGAGGTGGCGCGTCGTTGCCGGCACGCCGAGGAGGCACGTGAGGCCTTCCGGGCGGCAGGCGTTCGACGCATCGAACAGCTGCACGTTCGGGCAGCGCCCGACGGTGTTGTTCGTGAACGCCGTGATGACCTCGTCCGCGCCTGCCGCGAAGATGTCGAACTCGCGCGAGGCACCCGACGTGGTGATCGAGATGTTCTCGCGGATGCGGTTCGCGTAGTTGGGACCGCCGAGCGCGTTCATGCCGTTGCGGTACAGGTCGCCGGCCGACAGCGCGGTGGTGGTCGCCGGGTTGATGCCGACGCCGCGGAGCACTTCGCCGAGGGTCCGGTACCGGATCTTCGGGCAGGAGTGAACCTTGGACGTGTAGCGGGGCGGGCCTTCCTTCGCGATGCGATCGAGCAGCTCCCAGGGGGAGATGTAATCGTTCTCGTGGTCGAAGGTTGACTCTTCGTTACCCGACGTCGAGCCCGTGGGCTGCTCGTCGGGGGTGGTGACGTCGTCGGTGCAGGCAGAGGCCAAGACCGACGAAGCCAGGATCGCGAGGGTATATCCGAAGCGGCTCATGGTCTTCCTCCTCAGTTGCTGCCCGGGGTCTTCGAGAACTTCACGAAGTCGTCGGCGGTGAACACGCCGAAGATCAGATCCTTCATCTTGAAGCCGTTCGCGGTGAACGCATCGACCTGGGCCGCGATCGTCTCGTGCGGGACTTCCTGGAGCGTGTCGACGATGTCCGTCTTGCCCATCGCCCAGTTCCACATGCGGGCGACGCCACACTCGGCAACCGCCGGGTCCGCCGCCATCGCGACGCCGAGCGCCGGAAGGTCCGCGGCCGGGACGCCGAGGCGCCACGCGGTCTGCTCGCCAGCGGGCAGGTAGTCAGTCAGGCGCGCGAGCGGTGCGCCGTCGAGCGGCGTCGGCACCGAGATCGCCGTCTTGAACGCGCCCTGGTCGTCGTAGTTCGCGAACAGCGGCGTCAGGTGGTTCAGCGTCGAGTGGCAGTTCGCGCAGATGACCGCCGACGTGTCCTGGAAGTCGATGCGACCGCCACCGTTGGTCGGGCTCGCGATCGAGCCGAACGGCCACACGCCGGTGTACGGTGCCGCGCCGCCGACGTCGGTCGGTGCCGCCGCGATCTCCGCGGGGAACTTCGTGCAGACGAAGGTCTCCTGGTAGAAGCGCGAGCGACGGAACGCGAGGTTGCCGAAGTAGTGGGCGTGGATGCCGGGGTTCGTGAGGAGGCCCGCCTTCGGGCCGCCGTTCATGCACTCGGCCGACGCGAACGTCTTCGCGGTCATGTCGTACGTCGGACAGCCGTCCGAGCTCGCCGTGAACATGTCCATGTACGAGCCGTTGTTGACCGACAGGCGGGCGGCGAACGCCGGCGCGGTGTCGAGCGCAGCGGTCTCGCCCATCTTGAAGGTGTCACGCCAGAACAGGAACATCTGGGTCGAGAACTCGGGGCGACCCATGTAGTCCATGACGCGCGCTTCGTACGCGGCCTTCTTGGCGGCGTCGTCGGGCGCGGTCGCGATCTCGTTGATCTCCGCCATCGACGGCAGCGCGCCGGTCAGGCGCAGTGCAGCGACGCGAAGAGCCGCCGGGTAGTCGTACTCGCGGGCGCCGAGCTGCTGGTCCCACTCGTCTCCGCTACCGGAGCCACTACCGGATCCAGATCCGGAACCCATGCCGTCATCTCCTTGGTCGGAGCTGCAGGCCGGTACCGCGAGAGCCGCGGTAGCCAAAAGCAGTGCTGCTGAGATCCTCTTCATGGGGGCTCCTTTTACGAACTACTGGGCGGTTTTCTCGGCTTGGACCCAAACGTCCACGGCCGATTTGAAAGTGTCGAAGTTGCCCTGCGCGGGGAACTTGAACGGATGGTTCGTGGCCTGTGCCGGGTTCGGCGCGATGAAGAAGCCACTCTGGTTGGTGTCGGTGAAGTTGATGCGCGTACGAGCCTGGTTGCAGACGTTCTGCAGCGTCGCGTCGTCGGTCGCAGCGATGCCGGTGATGTCCATCGCGCCGCGCGCGTTCGCGTTGCCCGCGTTGGCGTGGCAGCTACCGCAGCTGTTCTGCAGCGGCGTCTTCGCGTTCGCCTTGAACTCCGTCAGCTTCTTGCAGCCGGTCGCGCCACCACCACCGCCACCCACCATGCCCTCGTCGCGATAGCGATCGACGACCTTGAAGTGGATCGTGAGACGGTTGCCGGGGGCGAAGTTGATGAACGCCGCGCTGCCGCCGCCGATCGCGGTCGGCTCGTCGCCGGCCTTCATGTTGATCTTCACGTTGAAGTAGCGGTCGAGCGTGTCCGGGATCGGCTGGCCCTCGAGCGGCCACGACACGAACAGCGGGTGCTCGAGGTACACGCCCTCGGTGCCGCCTTCGAGCGAGAGGTTCGTCAGGTAGAGGTCCTGCGACAGGGGCTGCGCGACGAACTTGATCTTCGCGCCGGCCCAGCCCATCACGAGGCCGCTGATGTCGACGTAGTTGATGGGGCAGGTGGCGTCGCCCGGGTTGCCGCTGGTGCAGAGGAGCGGCGTGAACGGCTCGGTCTCGAGACCGGTGTCGAGGTTGCCGGTGACGTTGGCGGCGTCGCGCTCGGCGTTGATCCACTCGAGCAGGTCGGAGGACTGCGCCGCCGTCAGCGAGGGACCCGAGTGGGCACCCTTGGTGAGCAGGCGCGACGAGGTCGCGGCCTCGAGGTTCACGACCTGCGGGTCGTAGGTCATCAGCTTTTCGCGAACTTCCATCGGGTTCGAACCCTGGAGGAAGGAGACCGTCGGGTCGGAGCCCGAGTGGCAGGAGGCGCAGTTCGTGTCGAGAACCGGCTTTGCCTTGGTCACGAAGAGGGTGCGAGCAGCCTGTTCCTCGGCGGACAGGGTGTCACCCGGTCCTTCGTCGATGAGACCGCTGCAGCCCAGGAGAGCCAGGGCCGCGAAGGCCCCCACAGACAGTCGAACCATAGGAAGATGCCTCATGAGGGTGTCCAACATGGCGCGGCGGGACTTGAGAGCCCCAGTGCCCTTGTTTGAAGTGAGACCACCCATCGTGAAGGGGTTCCTAGAGCAACGTCAATGCCACTGTGCACAGTGTGTACAGTCCGCGTAACCCGCTGAATATTGGATGTCGCAGGGGGTGGGGTCAGATCCCGCTATGAGGCCCCCACCCCCAGCTGAGGTCAACTGTTCCCATCAGTCAACCTGTTGAAAGTACGAGTCCAGAATGTGCAACATCAACGATATACACGGCTCCCGGCGCTCCCCGGTCTGGATAGCCGCATTGCTGGGACTTGTGGTCCTGACCCCCAGCTGCAAGAGCGGCGGGCAGGCGGCCTCGCGTCAGGGACCGTCATTACCGCTGGAGCGGATCGCGATCGTGGGAGCGAGCGTCTCGGCCGGCTTTGGCGGAACGCCGTTCGGTGAGGCGTTCTCGGCCGCGGCCAGGGGATCGAAGGTCGACACCGCCGCCAACGTGATGCTGTTTCGCGATCCGATCGGCGACACCCAGCGCCAGCTCGATCAGGCGGTCGCGTTCAAGGCGACCACGATCGTGGCGCTCGATCTGCTGTTCTGGGACGTCTATGGATCGCGCGACGCCGCATGGCACGAGGAGGCGCTGACGACCGCGCTCGATCGACTCGAGCAGGTGCGCGCGGCCGGTGCGTGGATCGTGATCGGCGATGTCCCGCTGATCACGACCGCGAGCGAGATGCTGCTCCCGAAGGAAGCGGTGCCGCAGCCGGTGGTGCTCGATGCGGCGAACGAGAAGATCCGGGCATGGGCCGGACGCGACCGCGTGATCATCGTCCCGCTCGGCGAGTGGACCGCGCCGCTGCGCGCCGGTGGCGACATCACGCTGCCCGGCGGCGAGACGAAGCCGGCCGCCGAGCTCATGTCGATCGACGGCCTGCACGCGAACGCGCTCGGCACGTGGTACCTGCTCGACAAGCTCGATCACTATATAGAGGAGAAGCTGCCCGGCACGCCGAAGGACGCGCTCGTGTTCGTCCGCCCGGCGCTCTAGAGGAGCTTCTGGAGCTGGCCTGCGGTCTTCGTCGATCCGTCGTGGCTCCAGCCCGGCGGCGCGAAGATGTAGCCGAGCTTGGCGCGCAGGCCGGGTGCTCGACGGACATCGGCGGCGATCGCCGCCCACTCGTGAAACCCGATCCTCACGAGGTTGAACGTCTCGATGTCCTTCGTCAGGCCGTAGATGACGCGCTCGCCCTCGCGCTCGAACGTGCCGAACAGGCGATCCCAGATGATGAAGATGCCGCCGTGGTTCTTGTCGAGGTAGCGGACGTTCTTGCCGTGATGCACGCGATGGTGTGACGGCGTGTTGAAGATGTATTCGAGCGGACCGAGATTTCGGACGGCCTCGGTGTGCAGCCAGAACTGATAGAGGAGGCTCCACGCCTGCGCGGTCAGCACCATCCACGGCGGGAAGCCGAGGAGCGCCAGCGGCGCCCAGAAGATCGGACCGGTCAGCGGCGTCAGCAGTGCCTGGCGCAGCGCGGTCGACAGGTTGTAGTGCCGGCTCGAGTGGTGATTGACGTGCGCGGCCCAGAACAGACGCACTTCGTGGTGCGTGCGATGGAACCAGTAGTAACAGAAGTCCTCGGCGACGAGCAGGACGAGCCACGACCACCACACATCGCTCCGCGAAAAGGGCTGGCCGAGCTCGGCGACGCGGTGCTCGTAGAGGAACGCGAAGAACGGGATCGACACGAGCTTCGCGCCCGCGGAGACGACGACATTCGCGATCCCCATCGACAGACTTGCCGTCGTGTCGCGCAGCTCGTAGCCGACGACGTCGGCACCGCCGCTGCGGCGTGCCCAGATGACCTCGAGCACGATCAGTGCGATGAAGGCTGGAATCGCGTAGAGAACGAGATTCGACATATCAGATCGGCTCAGGGCTGATCGGCCCGCACTATAGTACGCGCCATGCCCCAACATGGCGGAGACATCATCGCCGACGTTCTTTCTCGTCATGGCGTGACCCACCTGTTCACGCTCTGCGGCGGTCACATCTCGCCGATCCTGACCGGTGCTCAAGCGCGGGGGATCAAGGTGGTCGATGTTCGCGACGAGGGAAACGCGGTGTTCGCCGCCGATGCCGTCGCGCGCATGACGGGCACGATCGGCGCGGCCGCGGTGACCGCCGGGCCGGGCGTCACCAACACGCTGACCGCGATCAAGAACGCGCAGATGGCGCAGTCGCCGCTGATCCTGTTCGGCGGCGCGACGGCGACGCTGCTCAAGGGACGCGGCGCGCTGCAGGACATCGATCAGCTGACGCTGGTGAAGCCGCTCGTGAAGTGGGCGACGACGGTGAAGACCGTGCCCGCGCTCGGGCCGACCGTCGAGCGTGCGATCGAGGTCGCGACCGACGGCGTGCCGGGCCCCGTGTTCGTCGAGGTGCCGGTCGACATCCTCTATCCCGAGGCGATCGTCCGTCAGTGGTACGAGAAGGAGACCGGCCTCGGCAAGGCCAAGGGCATCGGCGCGAAGGCGCTCGAGCTCTACATCAAGGGTCACCTGTATCGTCAGTTCCGCGCGCCGGCGATGCCCGAGATCGATCTGCCGATGAAGCTGCCGAGGCTGCGCAGCGACAGCTCGATCGACAAGGCCGCCGACGCGCTGCGCACCGCGAAGAAGCCGGTGATCGTCATCGGAAGCCAGACGCTCGTCGGCGTCAAGGATCCCGGTCGGCTCGCCCGCGCGATCGGCACGATCGGCGCGCCGGTGTATCTCGCCGGCACGGCGCGCGGTCTGCTCGGCCGCACGCACGAGCTGCAGCTCCGCCACAACCGCGGCCAGGCGCTCAAGGAAGCCGACTGCGTCGTCGTCTGCGGCTTCCCGTTCGACTTCCGCCTCGGCTACGGCCGCGGCATCAACAAGCACGGCACGCTGATCTCGGCGAACCTGTCGTCGCACGAGCTGCGCAAGAACCGCCGTCCCGACATCGCGATCGAGATGCACGCCGGCGACTTCCTCGTCGCGCTCGCCGAGCGCGTCGGCGGTGGCACGGGCGCCGACGGCCGCGCCGAGTGGCTGAAGGCGCTGCGCGATCGCGAGAGCGCACGCGACGCCGAGATCGCGAGCAAGTCGGCGCCGAAAGGCGAGCTCGTCGATCCGATCCACTTCTTCACGCGGCTCGACGAGGCGATGGCCGACGATGCGGTGCTCGTCGTCGACGGCGGCGACTTCGTCGCGACCGCGAGCTACATCGTGCGGCCGCGCGCTCCGCTGTCGTGGCTCGATCCCGGCGTGTTCGGCACGCTCGGCGTCGGCGGCGGCTTCGCGCTCGGTGCCGCGCTCGTGCGGCCGGGCAGGGAGGTCTGGCTCGTGTGGGGCGATGGCTCGAGCGCGTACACGCTCGCCGAGTTCGACACGTACGTTCGCCATGGCGTCGCGCCGATCGCGCTGATCGGCAACGATGCGTCGTGGATGCAGATCGCGCGCGAGCAGGTCGAGGTGCTCGGCACGTCGCTCGGCACCGATCTGCGGCGCAGCGACTATCACAAGGTCGCCGAGGGCTACGGCGGCGTTGGCCTCGTGCTGACCGACCCCGCCCGCGTCGACCAGACGCTCGCCGAGGCGAAGACCATCGCGAAGTCCGGCCGGCCGGTCTGCATCAACATCCACCTGCGCGCGACCGACTTCCGTAAGGGCTCGATCTCGATGTGATTTCGGGCCGTGGCCAAATGTCGCGCATTCGCGCTTGCGCCGAGCGAAAGTGAAAACTACTTTCAAACTCAGCGATGCGTGCCCTGCTCCTCGTTGCCGCCCTGACCGCCGCCGGGTGCACGCCACGCACGCCGCCGATGGCAACCGCCAGCGATGCGTCGCGCGCCAACGTCGAGCTCGCCGAGCTGCATGAAGGTCGCAAGCTCCTGCTCGGCAAGTGCGCCGGCTGTCACAAGACGCCGATGCCGGACGATCACGCCGCTGCGGAGTGGCCGAAGATGCTCGACGAGATGGCCGAGCGCAGCAAGCTCGACGTCGTGCAGCGCGCGCTGCTCGAGAAGTACCTCGTCGCGATGGCGACGAAGTAGCGACTAACCCCGCAGCTCGTCGAGGAAGCGCTCGGCCCAGCGAGCGGCCGTGTCGCGCCAGACGATTGCCCTGAGCGCGCTCTGCCGCGTGATGCGCTCGTCGCGCGGCATGCGCAGTGCCGCATCGAGATCGGCGGCGAGACCATCGGGATGGTACGGGTTCGTCAGCAGCGCGAGCGTCAGGTGCTCGGCGGCGCCGGCGAACTTCGACAGCAGCAGCACACCGGGGTCCTCGGGATCCTGTGCGGCGACGAACTCCTTCGCGACGAGGTTCATGCCGTCGCGCAGCGGCGTGACGAGGCCGACGGCGGCCTGGCGGTAGAGGCGCGCGAGCGTCTCCTGCTCGTACGATCGATAGAGATAGCGAACCGGGACCCAGTCGGCTTCGCCGTACGCGCCGTTGATGCGGCCGACGAGCGCCTCGACGCGCGAGCGCAGCTCGCCGTACTCGGGAACATCGGAGCGCGTCGGGACGGAGACCTGGACGAACGACACCTGATTGCGCCACTCGGGGAAGTTCTCGAGCAGGCGCGCGTAGGCCTCGAGCCGCTCGGGGATGCCCTTCGAGTAGTCGAGCCGATCGACGCCGAGGATCAGCTTGCGCCCGCCGAGCATCGCCTCGAGACCGAGCGAGGACGACTCGTTCGGGTTGCCCTTGAACCGCGCCGCCTCCTGGAAGCGATCCGGATCGATGCCGACGGGGATGACGCGAACGCGGCTGCGCGCGCGAGCCTCGGCCTCGCTGCCGAGCAGGCCGCGCGCGGTCGCGATCAGGTTCTCGGCCCAGCGCTGGGTCTGCACGCCGATGCGGTCGTAGTCGAGCATCGCGGCGATGAGCTCGGTCGCCCACGGCAGCGTCTCGATCACGTCGAGCGCGGGGAACGGCACGTGGAGATAGAAGCCGAGGCGGCCGCGGTGGCCGGCGCGACGCAGCTCGCGCGCGACGAGGAACAGGTGAAAGTCCTGGACCCAGATCTCGGCGTTGGGGCTGCCGAGCTCCATCAGCATCTTCGCGTAGCCGCGGTTCGCGTCGCCGTAGCAGGCCCATTCGTCGTCGGCGTAGTGGACGCGCGTGAAGCCGTGGAGCAGCGGCCACAGACACCGGTTGCAGAACCCGGCGTAGAAGCGCTGGCGCCAGGTGAGCGGGTAGTCGAACTGCGCGCGCGTGAATGACTCGCCGGGCTCGATGCGAAGCTTGAGGCCCGGATCGCGCTCGGCTCCGGACCAGCCGAGCCACACGCCCTGCGTCTTCGCGAGCGCGGGCAGGAGCGCGGAGACAAGGCCGCCGACCTCGCGACCGCGCTCGCCGCTGGGCGCGGCGGGGAGGCGATTGCTCGCGACGACGAGCTGGGCGGGAGCGGCGGGGCGCGGCGGACGCGCGATGACGATGTCATCGGGCACCGCGCGCATGAACGGATCGGTCTGATCGGGACGCGCACTCCGCGCCTCGAGGATCCAGCGCAGGAACCGGTGAACGGCTGCGATCGAGGGCAGACGGAGCCCGGCCTGCGTGCGGCGCGGTTGCGGTGCGACGAGGATGCCGACGTCGTTGTCGCGCAGCGACACGAACATGTCCTCGTCGGTGATGTCGTCGCCGATCGCGAGGAGCTTCGAGCCGGCGGGGCCGTGACCACGCAGCCACGCGAGCGCGGAGCCCTTGTGCGCGGCGCGGTGGCGAACCTCGAGCATCTCGACGCCAGGCAGGCGCTCGAGCGATGGCTGGGTCTCGAGCCACTCGTCGACGATCACCTCGGCAGCTGCCGCGATCCGGTGGTGATGAGGTTCCTCGACGCGGCGCCAGTGGAGACAGACGGAGCAGGTCTTGCGCTCGACGAGCGCGCCGGCGTATCGCTTCGCGAGGCCGGTCAGCGCGCGTTCGATCTCGTCGAGCTGCGGGACCGGATCGAGCGCCGATTCCCACACGCCCTGCGCGAAACGCCAGACGCCATGCTCGGCCGCGAACGCGACACCGGGGAACCGTGCAGCGAGATCGACGACGAGGTCGCGCGGCCGGCCCGAGATGATTCCGAGCGTGACGCCGGGAGCGGACGCGAGCGCCTCGAGGAGCGCCGCGGTCTGGGCATCGAGCGTGGCCTCCTGTGGTGTCGGCGCGAAGGGAATCAGCGTGCCGTCGAGGTCGAGCGCGATGATGATCGACGCGGCCGAGGCGAGGTTCTGCCACTCGGCGTGCATGGCGGGACTGTACCGAAAACTGCGTCGGTCGCGCGAGGTCTGATGCCCGCCTCACGTGCGTCTTTTTCGACGGATTTCTCGTCGGAGAGCCTGCAGCGCGAACGGTGCGCCAGGACGGGGAACGGCGCGAACGTGTTCACCGTCCGCGCCGTTGAAAAGGAAGGCACGACCAAGCGTGGGATCCTCCGTGACCTCGCCATCGTGAATCACCACTTCGCGTGAACCTCGTCGCCGCGACTCGAAACCCCGTTTGCTTTCGCCGTTCGTGGTTTCGCTCTTGGTGTGCCTGATGTTCGATGGTGCGATCGACGTGCCAGCGGGCGGTGTCGGCGTCAGAGACCGTCGAGAAAAGCCGGAGGGTCCTCGGCGGCCGCATCTTCGCGCGCTTGCGGCGCCGGCGGCAGCAGCGGCTCAGCTGGACGCTCTGCGAACCACGCCAGCTGTGCTTCGACGCGCGCGACCAGTGTGCGACGTGCGGCCAGCCAGTCGTCGCACCAGCGGATCAACGCGAACAGCTCCTCGAGCCGGGCGACTTCTCGCATGACGCGCACGACATCGACGCCGTGCCGTAGATCGAGCAGCGCCGCGCGGAACGCGCGCTCCGCGTCGTGGATGCGCTCCGTGACGAGCTGGCGGAGCGTCGCGAGCGTCGCGCTGATCCCGCCGCGCCCCGCGGCGAGGCCGTGACCGTCGAGCACCTGGGTGAAGCGAGGTCGCATCGCGAGCGCGTGTGCCGCGACGTCCCTGAGGGCGTCGACTGGCGGCGTCTCGCCGATCCGCTTTGCCTCGCGTGGAGCGTGCTCGATGGCTTGCGCCTCGGACCGTACGAGCTCGCGAAGGAGCCGGTCGAGGAGGCGGCGGCGATCCGACGTCGGGCCGTGCATGGTTCATGGCGAGTTGCAGCGTGCGTGCCGCGAAGATGCACGCCAACACACGACCCGATCTGCCCGTGATCATGGAGCGTCGTGGCAGCACCGCTCGGCGTGCGCTACCGCCACGCGCAAACCATGCGCTCCGTCACGCCGCCATGCACTGGATTTCGTCACGCCGGAGCTCGATGCCGAGGCCGGGACGAGCGGCATCGAACACGACATTGCCGCGGCGAACGGTGGCGAGGTGATCGAACAGCAGCGCCTCGATCCGCGCGTGCTCGGTCGGTGCCGTGAGGTGGAGATGTCGCGCCGACGCAGGACCGGCGTGCGCGTGGATCGCGGGAGCGCCGTAGCTCGCGATCGGGATCCCGTGGACCGCCGCGAGCGCGTCGGCCGCGAGGAACCCGGTGATGCCGAGGCAGCGCGTCGCATCGACGAGCAGCACGTCGACCGCGCCGGCCTCGACGAGGTTCGAGAGCGCGACCAGATCGACGCACGCGCGGCCCGATGCGATCGAGAGCGGCGACCGGCAGCGCAGCCAGTGCAGACCCGTGATGTCGATGACGTCGATCGGATCGACGAAGCAGGTGACACCGAGTGGTGCGAGCAGGTCGGCGAGGGCGAGCGCGCCCTCCGCGCTGAACGTGCTCCGCGCATCGACGACGAGCTCGACGTCGGGACCCGCGGCATCGCGTGAGATCGCGATGCGCTCGAGCGCGTGAATCGGATCGATGGCAATCGCGATCCGGCGATGACCGCGCACCGCGTACTCGGCGACCTCGCCGGCGAGCGTGTCGGGCCGCGGCGACGCGAATCCCGCACACGGACAGACGACGACCTGCTCGCGCGCGGCGCCGAGCAGCGACGCGAGTGGCACGCCGAGCACCCTCGCCTTGAGATCCCACAGCGCGATATCGACCGCGGATAGCGCGGCTGCCGCGAGGTCGGGATCGTGATGGCGCCGGATCGCGTCGACCATTCGCGCGTGGATCGCCTGGAGCGTGAACGCGTCGACGCAGCAGACGAGATCGACGAGGATCTCCCGAACGATCTTCGCTGCGCGAGGTTCGTAGGTGTAGCCGAGCCCGGTCGTCCCGTCGGCGCGCACCTCCACGATCGTCATCGCGCACGACGACGCTGGAAGCTTGCATACGTGCACGTCGACGCTTTCGATGATCCGGTTCCCCGCCACGTGCTCGATGCGGTGCATCGGCCATGCCCGTACGACGCGCTGCGAGAGCAGCGGATGGCACGACCGATGCTCCACTGCACGACGGAGGCTGTATGAAGCTGTATTACTCCCCCGGCGCGTGCTCGCTCGCAGCGCACGTCGCATTGCGCGAGGCGGACCGAGGGTTCGACATGGAGAAGGTCGACCTGCGATCCCACCATACGGCGAGCGGCGGGGACTACTACAAGGTCAATCCCAAGGGGTACGTGCCGGCGCTGCAGATCGATGCCACCGGCACCGAGGTACTCACCGAGAACGCGGCGATCCTCCAGTACATCGCCGACCTCGTTCCGGCGAAGGGGCTCGCTCCACCGGCCGGCACGTTCGCGCGCTATCGCCTGCAGGAGTGGCTCGGGTTCGTCGGCTCGGAGATCCACAAGCAGTTCAGTCCGCTGTTCGCGCCCGACACGCCGGTGCCGACGCAGGAGCGGCTGCGCAGCAAGATCGCGGACCGGTTCAACTACACGCAGGCCGTGCTCGTCGACCGCGCGTACCTGATGGGTGAGACGTTCACCGTCGCGGACGCGTACCTGTTCGCGATCCTGCGCTGGTGCGACCGGTTCGACGTCGACCTCGAGATCTGGCCGAACCTCGACGGCTACTTCCAGCGCATCTGGGAGCGCCCCGCGGTCCAGGCCGCGCTGACGGCCGAGGGCTTGATCGAGCACAAGCGGCACCGCCGTACGGCGTGACACAGTAGACTCGCGCTCGGTGACCCGGGCATTCGTCGCGACGCTGATCGTGCTGGCCGCATGCGGTCGGTCATCACCACCGCCGGCGCGTGCGACGCCCGCGGGCGGCGTCATCGCGAGCAACATCCTCCGCGCCGACTACGCGGGCAGCCAGGCCTGCAGCGACTGCCATCACGAGATCTACGAGAAGTGGGCGGCGTCGCCGATGCGCAACATGACGCGCGATGCAGCGACGGCGACCATTCGCGCGCCATTCGACGGCGCGACGCTCCGAGTCGGCAGCGAGACGGCGACGATGGAGATGTCGTCCGGCAAGCGGATGATGCGAATCGTCGGCGCGACGGGCACCCATCGCTTCCGCATCACGAAGGTGATCGGTGGCCGTTATCGCGAGGACTTCGTCGGGATCGAGGAGGGCGGCGGCGACGCGCTCGAGCACGTGCTGCCGGCGACCTACGTGTTCGCGACGGCATCGTGGCGCTACAAGGGCTACTCGGTGATGGTGAAGGAGCGCCCTCGCATGTCCTGGAAGGGTGTGTGGTCGCGCGAGTGCATCCCCTGTCACAACACGCTGCCGTCGCTCGCGATGTATTACGACGAGCTTCTCGGGCCGTCGGCACCGGGATACCAGGGCAAGCTCACCGACGACTTGCTGCCGCGATCGCGGTTGTGGCGGCTCCAGCCGCTCGATCGAGAGGGCCTCGCGTCTGCGATCGCCGATGAGGTCACGGAGATCGGTGGCGTCACACCCGACGCGAGCGGTCCACTCGCGACCGTGCTGCGTGAAGCGATCGGCCAGACGCGGCGGTACATGGGCGGCGCTGATCTCGTCGAGGTCGGGGTCGGTTGCGAGGCCTGTCATGGTGGCGCGGCGGAGCACGTCGCCAAGCCGTCCGTGTTGCCGACGTTCGAGTTGCGCAGCTCGCTGGTCCGCGCGATCGGTCCGAATGGACGCGAGCCGACGCGGGCGCAGTGGATCAATCGCGCGTGCGCGCGCTGCCACACCGTGCTGTTCAGTGACTACGCGTGGACATGGGAAGGCGGCCGGCGCGAGGACCGCATGCCCGGCGGGAGCTCGACGAACTCGGGCGAGGCGCGCGACTTCCTGCTCGGCGGCTGCACGTCCCAGATGTCATGCGCCGC
>JAEWJO010000606.1 GCA_023386455.1 Pseudomonadota bacterium
CTGCTGCTGAAGGGCCTGCTCATGTCGGTCGCCGAGCGCGTGCTCGTCGCGAACGACGTCGACAACGCGATCGCGACCGCGCGCGCCGAGCACCCAGCTCTCGCGGTCGTCGCCGGCGCGATGACCGACTCGCTCGCGCTGCTCGCGATCCTCGAGCACGCTCCGGACACCCACAAGACCGCGGTCATGGTCGTCGGCGACTCCGAGCGCCGCACCGACATGCTCGCCGCCGGCGCCGACGACGTCCTCGAGTTCCCGATCCAGCCCGCGGCGTTCCGCGACGCCTGCCTGCGGCTCGTCGAGAGCGGCCGCCGCGAGGCGCCGCGCGTGCTGATCGTCGACGACGATCCGTCGATCCGCCTGATCTGCCGCGAGGTCCTCGAGCTCGGTGGCTACCAGGTCCGCGACGCGGGCTCGGCGAACACCGCGCTGACCGAGGCACGCCGGTTCCGCCCCGACATGATCCTGCTCGATGTCCTCATGCCGGGCATCGACGGCTACCGCACCGCCGAGATGATCCGCGCCGATCCGGCGATCGGCATGGCTCCGATCATGTTCCTGTCGGCGCGCGGCGATACCGCCGACAAGGTCCGCGCGTTCCGCAGCGGCGCCGAGGACTACATGGTGAAGCCGTTCGACGCGGCGGAGCTCCTCGCGCGCGTCGGCAAGGCGCTCGATCGCCAGGCGCGCGAGCTCGGTGCCTCGCCGACGACCCAGCTGCCCGGCGCCGACGCGATCCAGGCCGAGATCGAGCGCCGGCTCACCGTCGGCGATTCGAGCGCGGTCGCCTGCTACCTCGACCTCGACAACCTGAAGGCGTTCAACGACTACTACGGCTACGCGAAGGCAAACGCCGTCATTCGCCAGACGAGCGACGTCATCCGCTACGTCGTCCAGCGCGACGGCGGCCCGGGCGACTTCATCGGCCACATCGCCGGTGACGACTTCGTGTTCGTGACGAGCGCGGACCGCGCCGACGCGGTGTGTCGGGCGATCTGTGATCGCTTCGACCACCTGATCCGGCTGTACTACGACCCCGCCGACCGGGAGCGCGGCTACATCGAGACCAAGGACCGGTTCGGCGTGCAGCGGAAGTTCCCGATCATGAGCGTGTCGATCGCCGCGATCTCGCTCACCCGAGCCAAGTCCTACGCGGGGTTGGCCGAGCTCGCGGCCGTCGGCAAGCGGACGGCCAAGGCGATACCCGGCTCGAGCTACGTGCGCGATGGCCAGACGATGGTCGCCGAGACCGCCACCGGCTGACCGCCGATTTCTGCAACGTCCCCCGGGGTGGCCGGTGTCCATGACACATGAGCTATCGCAGCGACGTAGATGCCCTGTCCGCCCGCAAGGCCGCCCTCGATGCCGAGGTCCTCGCCCGGACGAAGGAGCGCGACGAGGCCGCGCGGATGCTCGAGGAGCTGCACGCGAGAGCACGGCTGCCGGTCCTGCCGAACATCCGGGTCGCGACGCCGTGCACCGCCGACTGGAGCGCGATGACCGGCGACGAGCGCGTCCGCCACTGCGCGCAATGCGACAAGGACGTGTTCAACCTCTCGGCGATGACGCGCGTCGAGGCCGAGGCGCTGATCGTCGAGAAGAAGCACGACCTGTGCGCGCGCTACTACCAGCGCCCCGACGGCACGATCCTGCTCTCGGACTGCGAGGTCGGCCGCGCGCAGCAGCGCCGGTTGAAGCTCGTCGGCGCGGGCCTGCTCGTCACGATCACCGCGGGCGCCGCCGCCGGCGCGACGCTGACGGACCGTACGTCGTACCCGATCCAGGGCTCGGTCGGCGTGCTCCCCGGCGACCCCGCGGAAGAAGAGCTCCAGGTGGTCGCGGGCGGCCTCGGCCCGGCGCCATCGCCGACCGGACTACCGGAGTGCGATGCGTATCGCGACTCCATCTTCGAGCTCGCGCAGTGCGACGGGCTCACGGTGGAGGCGCGCGATGCCATTCTCGACGCGTATCGCCAGACGGAGTCGGCGTGGATCCAGGTCCCGGCGGAAGGCCGCGCCGCGCTCGCCGACGCGTGCAAGGCCGCGACCGACGCGATCCGCACGTCGATGCAGACGGTCTGTCATCCGCCGCCGCACGCGCAGGCGGAGCCCGAGCCGCCCGAGCGCTCGCCTGATTGAGCTCGTAAGCGTAAGCGTGAGCGGCGTTGGACCGCGACCAGGCCAAGTTCCTCCGTGACAGCGCCGGGGTTGGCACTCGAGTGCGCGGTGCTAGTCGACGGACCAAGATGATCGGGTCGTCGCTTACGCCTACGGATCGACCCAGTCTGGGCTTACAGCACCGCGATCAGGATCGCGATGGTCACGGCGACCCCGAACACGCCACACAGGGCCAGCCACGTGCGCGTCGAGAGAGCCGGCCTGCCGGGAATCGCAGCGACGACCCGGTTCGCGAGCATCGACGGCGCCCACCGCGGCCGAGCGAGCGCCGTGCCAGTCGGCTGGCGGAACGTGACGTGCGGGAGATCGTCGTCGACCGGCATCGACGATGGCGTCGGATCGAGCAGGTGCTCGCGGTATCCCTGGATCTCCGTCGGCGCATCGTGCAGGTCGAGCGGTGGACGGATCGCCGGATCGGAGCTCTGCGGCCGCACGCGCAGGCCTTGCGGCCCGGTCGGCGGTCGCAGCGACGGCGACCTCAGGCGCTGCGGACCGGTCGGCGGCCGGACCGTCGTCGCCGCATCGGCGTAGCCGGGATCCGACATCGGACGGTGCGGACCGGTGACCGCGCGGATCCGCGCCACCTTCTCGGTACCGTGGGCGAGCGGCTTCTTGTCGCGATGGGTCGGCGGATCGACCGACGCCGCGTCGAACCTCGGCGGATCCGGCGGGGTGCCGAGCGCGCCGAACTTCGCGGTCTCGGCAGCATCGCCGACCGCATGCCGCGAGCCGGTCAGCGGCATCGTCGGCCGCTGCGCGCGCGCGCTCATCGCCGAGCGATCGACCGATGGCGGAAGCGGAAGCTCGTGCGGATCGGTCGGCTCCTCGTTGACCTCGACGATCGGCGTGACCTCGTCGTCGAGCTTCGCGCCGTTCGGATCGGTCGGCGGTTCGTTGCTGCCGCGCGCGAGCCGGCGGCGCGACTTGCGCTCGAACATGCCCGCCATCACCTCGGTGACGGCGGCGTGGCCGAGCGGGATCCCCATGCGCGCGGCGAGTCGCTCGAGGGCGCGGCCCATCGACGCGGCGTCCTGGAACCGCTTGTCCGGATCGACCTCGAGCGCCTTCATGACGATCGACTCGAGCTCGGGCGGATAGTTCGAGATGCGCTTGCCCGGCCGCGTGACCTCGCCGTTCGTGATCCGCTCGAGCGTCAGCAGATCCGACTTGTCGCGGAACGCGCGCGTCTGCGTCGTCAGCTCGTAGAGCACGATGCCGAGCGCGAAGATGTCGGCCCGCCGATCGATCGGCTTGCGATGGACCTGCTCGGGTGCGAGGTAGCCGATCTTGCCCTTCAGCGTTCCGACCTGCGTCCGCGTCGCACGGTTCGATGCCTTCGCGATGCCGAAGTCGATCAGCTTCACGCCGCCGTCGTGACCGATCATGATGTTCGACAGCGAGACGTCGCGATGGACGATGTCGAGCGGCGTGCCATCGACCGCGCACAGGTTGTGCGCGTAATCGAGCGCCGAGGCGACGCACGAGACGACGGTCAGCGCGAAGTCGAGCGGCAGCGGCAGCGAGCCATCGGAGCTCGCACGGAACACGGCCTCCGCGGTCTCGCCCTGGACGTAGTCCATGACGAGGTAGTAGCGACCGTCCTCGTCACAGCCGACCTCGTAGACCGGCGCGATGTACTGGTGGTGCAGCGCGCCGACGAGGCGAGCCTCGTCGAGGAACATCGTGACGAACGCGTCGTCGTCGTCGGTGATGCTCGTGTCGAGCGTCTTCACGACGACCTGGCGTTCGAACCCACCGAGTCCGGTCGCGCGCGCGAGATAGACCTGACCCATCCCGCCCGACGCCAGATGGTTCAGGACCTCGTACCGACCGATTCTCTGCACCCCGAGCACGTAGCCAACCTGTGAAACGGCGCTCACCCTACACTGATCGTGCGCGAGTGATGCAACAACGATGTGAAGGGATCACAGTGGTCGGACCTGACTGCGCACGACGGTGCGCACTCGCGATCGATCAGCGAGATCGAAAGCTGTAACGCTCGCCACTGGCCGAAGACCGGACGTTGCGCTTTTCAACAATGCGACACGGCGGTCACGATCGTGACCGCGCGCCGATCACCACCAGGTGTCGTAGTCCTCGTAGATCCCGACGACGTTCTCGATCTCGTGCGTCGCGCCGCCCGCGGTGACGCGGCCGCTGAACGAGCCGACGACGTGGCGAAGTCGATGGCGCACGAGCGGGAGGTCGAGCTTCTGCGTGACCTCGGCGACGTCGCGCATCGCGATCATCGCGCCGTCTGCGCGCGCCGCGCTGTCCTCGATCTCGACGCGAGCGAGTGCGTGGCGCTTGCCGTCGACCCACACCGCGTTCTCGCTGATCGGCGCGTCGGGCGTCGGATCGACGAGGTTCATGCCGAGCACGTGGCCCGCCTTCGTCCGCCCGCACAGCGCGATCCACTTCCACACGGCGTGGCGCAGCGCGAACATCTTCGTGAAGTCCATCGTGCCGAACGAGCGACCCTTGTCGAACGGGATGCGCTTGCCGTCGAGCGTCACGTGGCCGGTGACCGCGAACGCGGCGAACTTGTGCGTGTAGTTCCAGCGATTGCCTGGGAGTGGCACGCAGATCGAGAGGTGCTCGTCGTTCGTGTAGCTCGCGAACGCCAGATCGGCGTCGAGCTGCCCTCCCCCGTCGGTCTTCGCCGCGACGCGCGCGGTGAATGCGCGGCCGCTGTTGTCGATACCGACCGTGAGGCCGCGCGTGTGGAACCGGTGCGTCCCCGACGTGCTCGACGGCGCGACGTGCGTGCCGACCGTCAGCGGCGTGATCGCGAACTTCTTGTACACCTTGCCGGTCGCCAGCTCGGCCGCGTAGACAAAGCCGTTGCTCGCAAAGCCCGCCGTGCCGACGACGAACGCGATGAACAGCTCGTCGGTGACCGCGGTCATGTACTGCCACGACTTGAGCCGGAGCTTCTGGCGGTACGCGGCCTCGACGCGACCGAGCACCGGCACGCCCGCGAGCGGCGCGAGGCGATGTGCGATCCGCGCGTCCTCGATGTTCGGATCGACGAGCGGACGATCCCATGCGCTGACGAGCGGCGAGGTCTCGCGCGCTCCGACCAGGTCTCCACGCTGACTCATCGCTAGCCTCCGAGCTCGATGCCGATGCCCATCGCCGCGCGGACGAGCTCGCCCTGCGGATCGACGAGCTTCAGCTTCTTGACCGCCTTCTCGATCGGCTTCGCGACGAGCTTGCCGCCCTCGAGTGCCGCGACGTGGCCGAACTTCCCCTCGGCGATCAGGTCGACCGCCTTGACGCCGAAGCGGGTCGCGAGCTCGCGGTCGAACGCGCACGGCGAACCGCCGCGCTGGACGTGACCGAGCACCGTCGAGCGAACCTCGAAGTCGCAGCGCTGGCTCAGCAGCTCGGCGAGCTTCTGGCCGGCGCCACCGAGCTTCTCCTGCTTCGTCGCATCGCCCGCGGTGACGACCGACAGCGCGCCGCCCCTGGGCTTCGCGCCCTCGGAGACGACGGCGATCGAGTAGCTCACGCCGCGACCGTGGCGGCGGTTGACCGCGGCGATCACCTTCTCGACGTCGTAGTCGATCTCGGGGATCAGCACGACGTGCGCGCCGCCGGCGAGCCCGGCGGTCAGCGCGATCCAGCCGGCATACCGGCCCATGACCTCGACGATCATCACCCGCTCGTGACTCTCGGCCGTCGTGTGCAGGCGCTCGATCGCCTCGACGACGATCTCGACCGCCGTCTGGAAGCCGACCGTGTACTCGGTCGCCTCGAGGTCGTTGTCGATCGTCTTCGGCACGCCGACGATGCGCGGCATGCCGTGCTCGATGAACTTCTGAGCGAACGACATGGTCCCGTCGCCGCCGACGACGATCATGCCGTGCAGGTCGAGCTTCGCGAGGTTCGCCATGCAGCGCTTCGAGACGTCGTGGATCTCGACGCGGCCGTCGGGCAGCTTCACCGGGTACGCGAACGGGTTCGCGCGATTGCTCGACCCGAGCATCGTGCCGCCGCGCGGCAGGATGTGGTGGACGTTGCTGACCTGGAGGTCGACGTACTCCTCCTCGTAGAGGCCCTCGAACCCGTTGCGAATTCCGACGACCTCCCAGCCGAACGTATGCCTCGCGTGCAGCGTGGCTGCGCGAATGACGCCGTTGAGCCCGGGGCAGTCGCCACCCCCGGTCAGGATCCCGATGCGTGTGCTCACGCCGCCGAACGTAACAAACGGCGCAGATGATCGGGGAGCTTCGCAAGCTCGGCTGGGTCCGGATCGACGATCAGGCCGCGGCAGGTGCTCGCGCCACAGGCGCACGGCTCGGCGACCTCGGCGACGAAGCCGTAGTCGTACGTGATCTCCTCGCCGACCGGGATGTCACGCAGCGCGACCCACCAGGCGCGGCACGTGTTTTGTTCGCGGTCCCACCTCGATTGCACCTCAGAATTGGGGTCGCACGAGTGATTGAACCAGCGGGTCTGGCAGACGAGATCCCAGAAGTACTGCTCGCCGAGGCCGGAATCCTCGCCGGGGAGGACGAGCGCGTAGGTGTCGTCGAAGTCGGCGTCGGCGGTGTAGAGCACGCCGTCGCCGAAGCAGACGACTTCGCCCTTCTTGAACTCGCGCGTCGTGACGACGCCGTAACCATGGATCTTGGAGGCGATGACTCTGAGCCCATCGAGGAGCGGCACGGCGCGTGATTCTTAGGGGGGATTTGCTAGATTGCAACGCGCAATGGCAAACAAGCTCAAGGTAGGCGTCCTCGGCGCGACCGGCATGGTCGGCCAGAGGTTCGTGTCGCTGCTCGCGGAGCACCCGTGGTTCGAAGTGTCGGCGGTCGCCGCGAGCGCATCGTCGGCCGGCAAGCAGTATGCCGATGCAGTCGTCGAGCGCTGGACGCTCGGCACGGAGGTCCCCGCCTCGGTGGGCCGTCTCACCGTCGGTAATGCGTCCGACGTGAAGGCGATCGCCGAGCACTGCGACTTCGTCGTCTGTGCGGTCGACATGGACAAGGCCGCCATCGCGAAGCTCGAGGAGGACTACGCCAGGGCCGAGACGCCGCTCGTCTCGAACAACTCGGCGCATCGCTGGACCCCCGACGTCCCGATGATGATCCCGGAGATCAACTCCGACCACGTGAAGATCATCGAGGCGCAGCGCAAGCGCCTCGGCACGAAGCGCGGCTTCATCGCGGTGAAGCCGAACTGCTCGATCCAGAGCTACGTCCCCGCGATCCATCCGCTCAAGGCATTCGGACCGACCAAGATCGCGGTGTGCACGTACCAGGCGATCTCCGGCGCGGGCAAGACGTTCGAGTCGTGGCCCGACATGGTCGACAACGTCATCCCGTTCATCAAGGGCGAGGAAGAGAAGTCGGAGAAGGAGCCGCTCAAGGTCTGGGGCCAGATCAAGGGCAACGAGATCGCGACCGCGACCTCGCCGGTGATCACCGCCCAGTGCATCCGCGTGCCGGTGAGCGACGGGCACATGGCTGCGGTGTTCGTGTCGTTCGAGAAGAAGCCGTCGAAGGATCAGATCCTCGCCGCGTGGAAAGAGTTCAGCGGCAAGCCCCAGCAGCTGAAGCTGCCGAGCGCGCCGACGCCGTTCCTGCACTACTTCGAGGAAGAGGCTCGTCCGCAGACAAGGCTCGATCGCGATGCAGGTCATGGACAGGCGATCTCGATCGGTCGTCTTCGTGACGATGCGATGTTCGACTGGCGCTTCGTCGCGCTGTCACACAACACCGTTCGCGGTGCAGCGGGCGGCGCAGTGCTCACTGCAGAGTTGCTGAAGGCCGAGGGATATCTCGTCAGCAAATAGCGACGAGACACGCGCTGCAGCAAAGTGCTGCACCTTCGATTCCGTGAGCCTCCTTGCCGTTTTCACATCGGCGCAACTACGTATAGACCCAGCTAATACGGGCTTCTACGTAGGTAGGAGAAACAGCCAGATCGAGCATTTCGATCTCGCTGTGCGGCTGCGCTCGTTGTGGAACGTTTCTTCATCAAGTCGGCGCTCTGTTTTGCTTGCGCCTACAGAAGAAGATGCGAGACCGTAATGTTTGATGTCGCGTGGCCCGACAGATGAGAGACGTCGCAAGACGCGCTCTTCGATCGCGAGTGTGATCGCAGCGAGTGATTCGCCACCGGCGAAGCTCGCGCGCGGTACTCGCGATCAGGTCCGCATCGAAGCACGCGGCACGCGCAGCTCGGTCGCGCCGCCGACGATCTCTCGCACGACCACGACGCGCGGCATGGGCACGCCCGCGGCGCCGCGCCCGGTCACGCCGCCGCCGCTTCGGATCCAAGACGAGGTCGTGCTCGAGTCGCAGCACGACGAGCCCGACACGATCGTCATCGATCCGGACGAGCACGCGCCGGACGAGCACGAGAGTGGACTCGACGATCAGCACGACGAGCACGATCAGCTCGACCTCAGCGGCGATGACGACTCGATCGATCGCCACATGCTCGAGCTCGGCAAGCGCCGGTTCGGCATCAGCGCGTTCCGTCCCGGCCAGGCGCTCGCGATCCGCAACGTGCTCGCGGGCATCGACACGCTCGCGATCATGCCGACCGGCGCCGGCAAGTCGCTCTGCTATCAGCTGCCCGCACTGGAGCTGAACGGCGTCACGCTCGTCGTGTCTCCGCTGATCGCGCTGATGAAGGATCAGCACGACAAGCTCGCCGAGCTCGACATCGAGGTGCTGCGCCTCGACTCGACGCTGTCGCCGCGCGACGAGCAGGCCGCGCTCGCGCGCCTCTCCGAGAACCGGCCATGCATCGCGTACGTCACGCCGGAGCGCCTCGGCGAGCCGCGCTTCCGCGAGCGCCTCGCCTCGGTGCAGGTCGCGCTGTTCGTCGTCGACGAGGCCCACTGCATCTCGCAGTGGGGGCACGACTTCCGTCCGGCCTATCTCGGCCTCGGCGAGGCGGTGCGCGCGCTGAACCAGCCGCCCGTCCTCGCGCTGACCGCGACCGCGCCGCCGAAGGTCAAGGACGACATCCTCGCGCAGCTCCAGATCCCCGAGGCGTCGGTGATCGACATCGGGCTCGATCGCCCGAACCTCCGCTACCACGTCATCAAGGCGTCGAGCGAGCGCAAGAAGCAGGCGATGCTGATGCGCCTCATCGAGAAGACGCCCGGCTGCGGCATCATCTACGCCGCGACGGTGAAGACGGTCGACGCGCTTGCCGACTTCTTGTGGTCGCAAGGCGTCGAGTGCGGGCGGTATCACGGCCGCATGCGCGCCAAGGATCGCGAGCGCGTCCAGACCGCGTTCATGGAGCACTCCGAGCCGCGCCTCATGGTCGCGACGAACGCGTTCGGCCTCGGCGTCGACAAGCAGGATCTCCGCTTCGTCATCCACTACAACTTCCCGGGCTCGCTCGAGAGCTACTACCAGGAAGCCGGCCGCGCCGGCCGCGACGGCTTTCCCGCCGACTGCGTGCTGCTCTACCAGCCCGAGGACAAGCGCATCCAGAGCTTCTTCCTCGGCGGACGCTATCCGACGCCCGAGCAGACGCGTGCGGTCGCCGAGGCGCTCGTCCACGTCAGCGGCGGCCATGTCGCGACGCACGACACCGACGATCACGATCCGGTGTTCCAGTCGGTGAAGGACATCGCCGAGCGCGCCGAGACGCCCGCCAAGAAGGCGCGCGTCGTCCTGTCGTTCCTCAAGGAGGTCGGCTTCGCGGCCGAGGCGCCGGGCGCGCGGTTCGCACCGCTCGCGACCGAGCCGCCGAGCATCGAGGACCTCGCACGCTCGGCGAGCCGCTACGAGCAGAAGCGCGCGCAGGACCGCGCCCGCCTCGCGGCGATGCTGCGCTACTCGCAGTCGCACCTGTGCCGGACGCGCTTGCTCGTCACGTACTTCGGCTACCTCGACGCGCCGGCCTGCGGCACGTGCGACAACTGCCAGCGCGCCGCGCGGCAGGCGCCACCTCCGCTGCGCGACGCCGAGACCCACGCGAACGAGCTGACGGCCCGCCGCGGCGGTGACCCGGTCACGCGCAAGGAGCTCCTCGAGGAGGCGATGCGCCGCCGCCACACGGCCGGCCGCAATCGCGCGCTCAAGATCGAGCGCGTGAAGCGCCCCGTGTTCGGCCCGCTCGAGAAGGGCGACATCGTCCGCCACGCGACGTGGGGCGAGGGCGAGGTCGTTCGCGTCGTCGGCGACAGCATCTACACGTTCTTCCCGGTCCACGGGGAGAAGCTGCTGAAGGCGCACTTCCTCGAGAAGATCAGCGCGTAGTCAGCTCTTCGCGAGCCGCTGGCGGCGCACCTCGTAGAGCGCGAGTGCGGCGGCGACCGACACGTTGAACGAGCCGACGGCCGAGCGCTGCATCGGGATCAGCGCGTGGAAGTCGCAGTTCTTCGCGACGAGCGGACGCACGCCCGTGCCCTCCGCGCCGAGCACGAGGACGAGCGGCAACGTGCCGTCGATCTCGGCGATCGGTCGGGCATCCATCTCCGCGTGCACGGCGACGCGCCACAGGCCGAGCTCGCGCAGCTGATCGAGCGCGCGCACGAGGTTGCCGACCTGCGCGATCGGCAAGAGCTCGCTCGCACCGGCCGACGCCTTCGCGACGACGGCGGTCACCTGCGCCGCGCGATGCTCGGGGATGATCACGCCGTGCGCGCCGAGCAGGTACGCCGACCGCAGGATCG
The DNA here is from genome assembly GCA_023386455.1 of Pseudomonadota bacterium. Classification (GTDB taxonomy): domain Bacteria; phylum Myxococcota_A; class Polyangia; order Haliangiales; family Haliangiaceae; genus JABFXX01. The sequence goes on from JAEWJO010000606.1 coordinate 10,831, forward strand.
CGCCGAGGTTGCGCGGATCCTCCACGCCGTCGAGCGCGACGAGCAGCGCGGGCTCGCCGGCCGCACCCGCGACGAGGTCGTCGACGTCGGCGTAGCCGAACGCGCCGAGCCACGCGATGATGCCCTGGTGGCGGCCGCCCTCGCCTGCCGCACCGTCGAGCGTCTGGCGATCGCGAGCCTCGACGCGAATGCCGGCCGCGCGCGCGGCCTGGACGATCTGCGCGACGGGGTCACCGGCAGTCTTGCCCGCGCGCTGCGGATCGACCCACAGCACCTTCACGCTCTCGGGCCGCCGACCGATCACCTCGCGGACCGGGCCGACGCCGTAGACCGAGCGCTCGCCGGGGCCGCCGCTGCGAGGCGTGTCGCCGCCGCGATCGCCGAAGCGATTGCCACCGCGGTCGCCACCGTGACGCCCGCGACTCATGACAGCTCGGCGACGACCGCGCGCGCTGCGGCCGCGGGATCCGGCGCGTCGCGCAGCGGGCGACCGACGAC
>JAEWJO010000657.1 GCA_023386455.1 Pseudomonadota bacterium
CGACGCGTTCCAGGGCGTCACGCGCGACGAGCGTGTTCGCGATCGCGCACCCCCACGACGTGACCGCGGGCGTGATCGTGTTCGCCGACGCCCGGGCGTCCGCGGGCACGCTGGTCGACGTGCTCGCCCGCACCGGTGGCTTTGTCGCCGTGCGCCGCGGCAAGGAGCTCGGTGCGCTGCCGCTGTCGTTCGACCGCAAGGGTCCGCCGGCGATCGCGCCCGACAAGCGGTGGGTCGAGGTCCGGCTCGGCGCGCCGATCGAGGTCGAGAAGGTGCCGTCGAAGCCTGTCGCGGTCGACACGGTCGACAAGCTCGGCGAGGCGCTCGCCGGCGCCACGTCGGTCGACCTGCTCGTCGGTGCAGACACGAAGGTTGCCGATCTCGTATCCGGCGTCGGCAAGCTCCGCGCGGCGAAGGTCGAGGCCATCGGGCTCGGTCGCGCGCCCGCGGCCGGCAGCCCCGAGCTCGCGACGCGCGGCGAGCAGGGACCCCGCGTCCTCGCGTGGGACTTCCAGCAGCAGGGGCAGGCCGACGCCGTGCCGATGCGCGCCGCGTTCGACAGCGCGCTCGAGCCGATCCGCGCGTGCTACGCGAAGGCGCTCGCCAAGAAGGCGGACCTCGCCGGCGTCGCGCGGGTGCAGTGGTTCGTGACCGAGAAGGGCGCGGTCGACAAGATCGCCGTCGTCGACGTGCCGCCCGCGCTCGTCCAGTGCGCGACCTCGGCGATCAAGGCCGCGACGTTCCCGGGCACCAACCCGGCCGGCGTTCTGGTCAACGCGCGCCTCGCGTTCGTGAAGTGATCCACCGGGGCCTGGGACCGGAGGCCTCGGCGGTGCCGACCGCGGGACTCGACGGTCGTCGACGGCGGTGATCGGTTCGCGCACCGCGCTGCACAGGCCGCGCGCCAACCTGCATGCTCCACGACGATCGTTTCGCGTGAGCGCTGTTCCACGTCGCGACGCGCGCGCGGCCCGGCACTTGCTCTCTTGCCCTGCCGTGCGTACCTCCATCGTCCTCGCGCTCTCGCTCTCGGCCTGCACGACCGTCGATACGGGCACGACCGAGCAATCCATCATCGGCGGCCAGACCGCGACGACGACCGAGTTCCGGTCCGTCGTCGCGCTCGAGAACAGTCCGGGCAACTGGTTCTGCACCGGTACACTCATCGACAAGGACTGGGTGCTCACCGCCGCGCACTGCGTCGAGGGCGAGACCGCCACCGGCGTGAAGATCCGGCTCGACGACGACAACATCAACAACACGACCGGCGGCAGGGTCGTCGCGGTCGCCGAGATCCACGCGCACCCCGGCTACGACGGCAACGCCTGGGACAACGACATCGCGGTCATCAAGCTCGCTCAGTCGGTGACCGATCGAACGCCGACCCCGATCCATCGCGATGTCGTCGGCGCCGCGACGTCGATCACCGATGTCGGCTACGGCGACGCCGACAACAACGGCGGAGGCGCCGGTGTCCTGCGCAAGGTCACCGTCTCGACGGCAGACTGCGCGATGGTTGGAGACCCGAGCGTCTCCGGCGCGAACGTCCTGTGCTTCGATGGCCGGCTCGGCAAGTCGAGCTGCTACGGCGACAGCGGTGGTCCCGCGTACGTCGCCGCCGGCAGCGGCCTCGAGGTCGCGGGCGTGACGTCGGGTGGCACCGCCGATCAGTGCACCGGCGGCTGGGACATCTACACGTCGGTCCATGCGGAGCTCGCGTTCGTCGATCAGTACGTGCCGCACGCCGCCGGTCCCGCCGATCCCGGCGATGGCTCCGGCAGCGACACCGGCTCGGGCTCGGGGTCCGGCTCGGGTTCGGGATCGGGCTCCGACACCGTCGACGATCCGTCGGACGACCTCAGCAGCGGCTGTGCGGCCGGCGGTGGTCAGGGCTCGTTCGCGCTGCTCGCGATCGCCGGTGCCCTCCTGATCCGGCGGCGCCGCCGTCGCTGATCACCGTACGACGAGCTGCGGTGGGAACGGCTCGTACGCCGTCGCGGTGCGCCCGCGAGGGTCGAACACGTCGAGCTGCGCGCCGCCGCGCATCGTGAACCCGCCGCCGATTCCCTCGAAGCGCGATCGCGGCGGCAGGTCGTCCGACGAGCAGACGTGGGCGAAGCCTCGCGCATCGGTGAGCACCGGCCGCGTGCGGTACTCGTCGGTGCCGAGGTTCTCCTCGATCGCCATCGCCCTCACCTGGCGCGTGACGATGACGCGTGCGCCGGCGACCGGGGCATGGTGCTCGTCGATCACCCGGACACGGATCGTCGCCGGGCAGCTGCCACCGGCCCGCACCGCGTGGGTTCCCGGCGAGCCATACGGCCCACGCACGTGCTCGACGTCGTAGCCGACCGAGTGACCGGCGCAGCCGGCGAGCAGCAGGGCAGGGAGGTGGCGGAACATCACGGCCCTTGGACGCACGACCCGCGGCGAATGGGACATCTCATCGCCGCCTCCGGCCGAGCGTGCTCGCGAGGTGGACGGAGTCGTAGCCGTACTTGTCGCGCACGCGATCGACGACGATCCCGCGACGCTGGCCGGCATCGAACAGCGGCAGCTGCACGGCATCGAGCCGGAGCTTCGCGAGCGCGATCCCGAGCAGGCGGATCGGCAGCGGCCGTACGCGCGCCTCGCGGTACAGCTCGCCGACGATCGCGTGCAGCGTCGTGTCGACGTTAGTCGGCTCGATCGTCCGCGCTCGCGTGATCGTGTCGAAGTCGCTGTACCGAAGCTTCAGCGTCACCCGACCTGCGACCACGCCGCGGTGCCGCGCGCGCGAGCACACGCGCTCGCAGAGTCCCGACAGGATCACCGCCGCACTGTCCGCCGCCGACTCGACGAACGTGCGCTCGTTCGAGATCGTGCCGGCGACCGCGCCGCGTGGATCGTGCTCGCGAAACGCGGGTCGCTCGCGACCGAGCTCGTCGCTGCCTTCACCGCGCGCCGACCTCCGGATCGAGGCGGTATACGCGCCGAAGATCGGCCGCAGCTGTGCCTCCGGCGCGTCGACGAGCTGGCCGAGCGTCGCGATGCCGAGCGCGTTCAGCTTCGTCTCTGCGACCGGACCGATGCCCGGCAGCCTGCGCACGGGGAGCGGGGCGAGCGTCGCGGCCTCGGTTCCCGCGTACACCATCAGCACACCCTGCGGCTTGGCGAGCGCGCTCGCGACCTTCGCCGTCGACTTGCTCGTCGCGATGCCGGCACTCGCGGGCAGGCCGAGCTCGCGATCGATCGCTCCAGTCATCTCGCGCACGACGCGCAGGATCGTCGCGTCGTCGCCGACATCCTCGGGCTTGCGATACAGCCGCTCGCATCCACGGAAGTCGAGGTAGTGCTCGTCGATGCTCGCCGCGACCACGACCGGGCTGAATCGCTCGACGATCTCTCTCGCGCGACTCGAGTAGTCGCTGTACGCGTCGCCGTGGCCGGGCACGAACACCGTATCGGCGGGCGCGCGCTCCGAGGCCTCGCGGATCGACATTCCCGAGCGCACGCCGGATGCGCGGACCTCGTAGCTCGCCGACGTCACGACGCCGCGTCCCCACCGGCTGCCTCCAACGACGACCGGCCGACCGCGCAGGCTCGGATCGAGCAGGCGCTCGACGGAGACGAAGAACGTGTCGAGGTCGAGGCAACACATCCGCGGATCCCGCATGGATGCCTTGATTCTGAGCGTGAACATATGTTCAGTAAAGAACGGATGTCGATCTGACGCGCGGCCGTACGTCGTGTCGATGAAAGGCACGAGACAAGGAGATCCCCATGCGCAAGCTCATCGTTCACGAGTTCACGACCCTCGACGGCATCATGCAGGCACCGGGAGCCCCGGATGAAGATCAGGACGGTGGCTTCACCCAGGGCGGCTGGACGCTTCCGTACTGGCACGACGACATCGGCGCGTCGTTCGGCGCGCTCATGGTGGACGTCGACGCATTCCTGCTCGGTCGCCGCACGTACGTCACCCACGCCGAGGCGTTCGAGCCGATGCCGGCGGGCGATCCGTTCGGCGACATGATGAACGCGCCGGCGAAGTACGTCGTGTCGAAGACGCTCGAGAAGCCGATCTGGCGCAACACGACGATCATCCGCGACGACATCGTCAACGCGATCCGCGCGCTCAAGGCCGGACCGGGCAAGACGATCGCGACCGACGGCTCGAGCCAGCTCGTCCACACGCTGATCGAGAACGACCTCGTCGACGATCTGTTCCTGCACGTCTATCCGGTCGCGCTCGGCCGCGGCAAGCGCGTGTTCCCGGAGACGGGCATCGACCGCCGGTTCAAGCTCGTCGAGGCGAAGCCCTATCCCACGGGCGTCGTCGGCCTGCGCTACACGCGGGCCTAGACGAGCTCGCTGACCGCGACGCCGGGACCACGTCGCACGACCTGGTCGAGGTCCGCGGCGGCAAACGTGCGATCGACCTCGGCGCGCGAGCCCGACGCGGCGAGCTCGACGACGGTGCCGCGCACGGCCATCTCGCCGACATACGCGTGCTCGAGGATCGCGTGGCCGAAGATCCACGTCGAGCCCGGCGTGCGCAACACGGCCCCCTCGTCGACGAGTGCGAGCCGGTCGTGCGCGGGTGTTCGCGTCGCCGGCATGCGCGTGCGTCCCGCGGCGCGCTCGCGCTGGATGATCGCGAGGGCGCGGGTCAGCGCGAGCTTGCTGTGCGGGAATGCCGCCCAGATCAGCGTGTTGAGCAGGTCGTGCGCGTTGCGCGCGCGCGTCGGGATCTCGCCATGCTCGACGATGCGAACCTCGTAGAGCGACGCCGGATCGATCGCGCCGTCGCGCAGCGCGGCCTTCGTCTTGCCCGACTCGACGAGCCGGACGCCGACGCTGCCGAGCTCCGCGCCGAGGCACTCGTTCAGCATCTCGATGCTCGGCCACTCGCGCGCGCCCGCGATTCGCTCTGCGAGGTCCGCGATGCCGGCGAACCACGGATGCTGGAGCCGCACCGGGTCCCACATCGATGCGGACACTGTACGTCACGAACCGCGGACGGTGATGGTCTCAGGGCGGATCGATGAGCACGAGCTCGGTGTCTCTGTCACCTAGGGCCATATGCGTTCCAGAATAGGCGACGGATCCATCGGCGTTCACAATGACCTCGTCGATGCGCTGGTTCGTCGGCGCTGGGGTTCCGACAGATCTCGCCTCTGCTGGTTCGCCGTCGCCGGCAAACGAGGCGATGAAGAGCGGGCGGCCAACCGGCCCGGTCCCGAAGTCCGCTGTGGATGCCGTCACTTCTCCGGCGAGCACGAAGCCGTTGGGTGTTGCAGCGACCGACGCCCCCCAGACGCCGAGCGCGTTGCGACGCCAGACGTCGGCTCCGTCGGCCGGAGCCAGCGCGTCGAGCTGCATCTCGTCCGCCGCACCGAAGTGTTGGCCTGCCGAAGAGACCAGGAGCTGTTCGTCGACCAGCGCGATCCCGAACGGCGCAGTTCGGCTCGAATTCGCGACCGCGATCGACCGCGACCACACGAGCTCGTGCTGGTCATCGAAGCGTTCGACAAACCTCGATCCCATGCGCTCCCCCGACACCAACACGTCGCCGTCGGCGAGCACGATCAGATCGTTCGGCGCCCAGTTCGAGAATGTACGGCCCCACGTGCGCGCGCCGGTCTCGGCCGAGATGCCGAACAGGAGCCCGTCCCCCTGCAGCTCCCAGCCGGTGCCAAGGCCGACCGGGCCTGCTCCGACATCCACGATGCCGCGGAACCAGCCCGCCACGACCAGGTTGCCGTCGGACGAGATCTCGATCGCGGTGCCGTTCGCGGATACCGTGCACCCGAGGCTACGTACCCAGATCAGCACGCCGGACGGCGAGTACTTCGCGACGAACAGGTCGGAGATCTGGGCGGGTGCTGTGCCACCACTCGAGACGACCTGTCCACCAAAGTCGACATCGCCCATGAACGTACCGGTGACGTAGATGTTGCCAGCCGAGTCCGTCGCCACCGCTTGCGGCTGCGTCGAATCCGACATCTGCACGGTCCAGCGCTCGACTCCATCTGCGTTCGCGCGCGCGGTCACAAAGCCGAGTATCGAGTCCTCGGTGAAGCTCATGCCAACAGCGATCACGTCGCCGTCACGGCCGAACGCGAGCCCTTCTGTGTGAGTCGTCGAGCCTGCGTTGATGATGACAGACCAGCGGGCCGAACCGAGACTCGACGGCGGAGACGTCGGCTGGACGGCGGTACCCGAGTTGCCCAGCGATGCCTCGGTGGTGCACGCGGCAAGGGTGAGGAGGAGGAGGGGGAGAAGCTTCATGGTGTCGTCCTTTCGTCGAGCGCGCGCTCGATGACGTGTCTGTGGATCGTGTTCGGGTACGCCATGCGGAAGGCGCGTGCGGCGGTGCGGGCGTCGGCGTCTCGCCCGATCGAAAGAAGCACCCGGATGCGCAGGGCCTCGCGCTCCTCCGCGAGAGCGCCGTGCTCGTGCATGCGCGCGTCCTCGTCGACGAGCGCGAGCGATCGTGCTGGGTCGGACGCCAACAGGCGCGAGGCCTCGGCGAGGAGCTCCGTCTGAGAGCGCGCGATCGCCGGCAGCGAGGGAGGCGGCAGCGGGCGGTCCGCAGGAACCTCGTCGACGATCCGGATCGCATGCTCCTCGGGCGCGGCCTCGACAATGCGG
>JAEWJO010000689.1 GCA_023386455.1 Pseudomonadota bacterium
CGGTCAGCTGCGGATCGTCGGCGAGCACGGTGCCGAGCCCGACCATCACCGCATCGTGCGTGTCGCGCAGGCGGTGGACGTCGGCGCGTGCAGCCTCGCCCGTGATCCAGCGACTCTGGCCCTTCACCGTCGCGATCTTGCCGTCGAGCGTGATCGCCGCCTTCAGCGTGAACGCCGGGCGGTTCTCACGCGCCCACGTCAGGAACGGCCGGTTCATGCGATCGCTCTCGTCGACGAGCGCACGGCCGACCGCGATCTTCGCCCGGCGCAGCGCCTCGATCCCACCGCCGTGACCGGGGAACGGATCCTCCGAGCCGATGACGACGCGCGTGACGCCCGACGCGATCACCGCGGGCGTGCACGGCGGGGTGCGGCCGTGATGCGTGCACGGCTCGAGGTTCACGTACAGCGTGCCACCGGGCGCCTTGCCGCCGATCTTCGCGAGCGCGTCGGCCTCGCCGTGCTTCGTGCCCGGCCCCCGGTGCGCGCCCTCCGCGATCACGGTGCCGGCGCGATCGACGATCACGCAGCCGACGGTCGGATTGGGCGCCGTGCGGCCGCGGTGCTTCTCCGCGAGCTCGAGTGCGCGCCGCATGTGCGCGGCGTCGACCGCAGGATCGGCCTTGCCGGCGCCGCGAAGCGCGCGACCGCCGGTGCTCACTCGCCGGCAGCGACCGGCGCGTGCTCGTCGGTGCGCTCCTCGGAGGCCGGCGTGTCCTGGCCGAGCGCGGGCACGCCGTGACGCCCGGTGTCCTCGCCGCGGAGCTCGTCGATCTCCTTCGCGAAGCCGTCGAGGTCGCGGAAGTCGCGATAGATCGACGCGAACCGCACGTACGAGACGTGATCGAGCGCCCGGAGCTTCGGCAGCACCCGCTCGCCGATCTGGCGCGAGTTGATCTCGGTGACCCCGAGCTCGCCGATCTCGCGCTCGGTCTCCATCGCGAGCTGGACGACCTTGTCGCGAGAGACCGGACGCTTCGCGACCGACGCCTGGATACCGTGGACGATCTTGTTGCGATCGAACGGCTCGCGCCGGCCGTCGCTCTTGATCACGAGCGGCATCGACTCCTCGATGCGCTCGTACGTCGTGAAGCGACGCTTGCAGCCCTCGCACTCGCGCCGGCGCCGGATCTCGCTGCCGTCCTTCGAGACGCGCGTCTCGATGACCTTGTCCTCGTCCGTCGCGCAGAAGGGGCAGCGCATCGCAGTTAGGTCTTCGGCTCGATGAGATCGACGCGTCGCTGGTGGCGCCCGCCGGCGAACTGCGTCGAGCGGAACATGAGCAGCGCGCTCTCCGCAACGCCGGGACCGATCACGCGCGCGCCGAGCGAGATCACGTTCGCATCGTTGTGGGCGCGCGCCGCGGCGGCGGTGAAGTCGTCGTGGACGAGGGCCGCGCGAACCCCCGGGACCTTGTTCGCGGCGATGCTGATGCCGATGCCCGTTCCGCACACGACGAGCCCCATCGTGCCCGGCTCGGCGACGACCTTCTTGCCGACCTCTTGCCCGTACTGCGGGTAGTCGGTCGAGTCCTCGTTCAGCGTGCCGACGTCGATGACCTCGTCACCGAGCTCCTTCAGCACGGCGATCATCAGCTGCTTCAGGCGATAGCCCGCGTGGTCCGAGCCCGCGTACCACTTCACGCTCAGTCACCCTTGTAGCGGCTCATGACGAGCGCCGCATTGGTGCCGCCGAAGCCGAAGCTGTTCGACATCGCGTGATCGACACGCAGCTCGCGCGGCGTGTTCGGCACGTAGTCGAGGTCGCAGTCGGGATCCGGCGTCGTGTAGTTCGTGGTCGGCGGCAGGATGCCGCGCGCGATCGCGAGCGCGGTGATGCCGCCCTCGATACCGCCTGCGGCGCCAAGCGTGTGACCGGTCATCGACTTCGTCGACGACATCGCGAGCTTCTTCGCGTGGTCGCCGAACACGACCTTCGTCGCAAACGTCTCGTTCTTGTCGTTGAGCTCCGTCGACGTGCCGTGCGCGTTGATGTAGCCGATCGCGGACGGATCGAGCTTGGCGTCCCCGAGCGCGACGCGGAAGCACTTCTGCGCACCGCGGTGCTCGGGAGCCGGCGCCGCGATGTGGTGGGCGTCGCTCGTCGCGCCGTAGCCGGTGACCTCGGCGTAGATGCGCGCGCCGCGTTTCTTCGCCATCTCGAGCTCCTCGAGCACGACGATGCCGGCGCCCTCGCCGATCACGAAGCCGTCGCGGTCCTTGTCGAACGGACGGCTCGCGTGCGTCGGGTCGTCGTTGCGCGTCGACATCGCGCGCATCGCGTTGAACCCGCCGACCCCGAGGATCGAGATCGTCGCCTCGCAGCCGCCTGCGATCATCGCATCGGCGTAGCCGTGGCGGATCGTGCGGAACGCCTCGCCGATCGAGTGCGCACCCGTCGAGCACGCGGACACGTGGGAGATGTTCGGACCGGTCGCGCCGGTCCGGATCGACACCATGCCCGGCGCCTCGTTGATGATGATGTCGGTGACGAAGTACGGCGAGAAGCCGTGCCGCGGACCCTTCGCGGTGGTCGCCGCGTAGGTGTCCTCGATCGTCTTCACGCCGCCGAGGCCAGCGCCGATGTACACGCCCCAGCGATCTTCCTGGCCGGCCGGCACCTTCGCGCCGTGGCCAGCGTCCTCGAGCGCCATCATCGACGCCGCGACGCCGAACTGAAGGAACCGATCGACGTGCTTCAGCTCGCGCTTGTCGAACCACTTGCTGCCGTCCCAGCTCTTCACCTCGCAACCGAACTTGGTTGCGTAGTTCGTGGTGTCGAACTGCGTGATCGGCCCTGCGCCGCTCTTGCCGGCGAGAAGGGACGTCCACGTGGCCTCCAGATCGTTGCCGATCGGAGTGACGAGACCGATGCCGGTAATCACGACGCGACGCATGCGCATCTCCTAGCGCGGCCTACGCCGCGTGTCACTTCGCGTGAGTCTTGATGTAGCCCGTCGCGTCCTTGACGGTCTTGATCTGCTCGGTATCTTCCTCAGGGATCGTGATCTTGAACTCCTGCTCGAACGCGAGCACGAGCTCCACGACGGCCAGCGAGTCAGCCTTGAGGTCGTCGATGAACGACGCCTCGGGCCGAAGCTGCTCGGGGGACACCTCGAGCTGATTGCAGATGATTTCCTTTACCTTGCTCTCGATCTCGTCAGGCGACATGGGCGCCTTGATAGACGAAATCCGGCCTTACATCAACATCCCGCCGTTCACTCGGATCACCTGACCGGTGATATACGTGGCCTCTGGTCCGGCCAGGAACGCCACCGCGTCTGCCACCTCGTCTGCGCGGCCAATCCGTGAAAGCGGAATCTGCTCCAACAGCTTGCCGCGCTGCGCCTCGGGAAGGTGCTCGGCCGTCATGTCGGTCTCGATGAATCCCGGAGATACGGCATTGCAGGTCACGCCGCGCGAGGCCAGCTCCCGGGCGGTCGACATCGTCAGGCCGATCAGGCCGGCCTTGCTCGCCGAGTAGGCAACCTGCCCACCATTGCCCTGCTCGCCGACGACCGACGTGATGTTGATGATCCGGCCGGCGTCCTTCGCCTTCAGGATCAGCATCGCCGCGGCGCGCGTGCAGTGAAACGCACCGCCGAGGTTCGTGTTGATGCTCCTGGCCCACGCATCGTCGGAGAACCGCATGAGCAGGCCGTTGACCGCGACTCCCGCGTTGTTGACGAGGATGTCGAGGCTGCCGTGGTCCTTGCCGATCGCCTTGATCGCGTCGGTCACCGCCGCCGCGTTCGCGACGTCGAAGCCCGCGATCGCGGCCTGGCCACCGACGGCCTCGACCGCCGCCGCGGCTTCCTTCGCCGCGTCCTCGCGCGACGCGTAGTTGATGATCACCTTCGCGCCGCGCCTACCGAGCGCGACGGCGATCGCGCGGCCGATGCCACGTGACGCGCCGGTGACGAGAGCGACCTTGCCTTGCAGTGCTTTGTCGACGATGGCCATGGGGCTTCTTTCCTCGGGCTCAGGCGTTGAACGCGGCGACCTCGTGGGGCTCGCCGATGGTGGTGACTTCGATCGTGGGAGCGATGCGCTTGATGAGGCCCTTCAGCACGGCGCCCGAGCCGAGCTCGTACGCGCGCGTGACCTCCATCGAGCCGATGCGCAGGACCGACTCCTCCCAGCGCACCGGTGCGGTGACCTGCTGGACCAGGAGCTCCTTGATGCGCGCCGCCTCCGTCGTCGGCTCGGCCGTCACGTTCGCGACGACCGGCACGCTCGGCGCGGCGACGACAATGTCGGCGATCGCGGCCGCGAGCTTGTCCGCGGCGGGCTTCATGAGCGAGCAATGGAAGGGGGCGCTCACCGCGAGCTTCTTCGCGATCTTCGCGCCGGCGGTCTTCGCCTCGACGATCGCGCGATCGACCGCATCGGTGTGACCCGAGATCACGATCTGTCCGCCGCCGTTGAGGTTCGCCGGCTCGACCGGCTGACCGGGCTGCGACGCCTTCTCGCAGACTGTCCGCGTCGTCGCCAGGTCGAGGCCCATCAGCGCGGCCATCGCGCCCTGCCCGACCGGCACCGCCTCCTGCATGAACTGGCCACGCAGGTTCGTCAGCTTCACCGCGTCGCGAAGTTGCAGCGCTCCCGCGGCGACGAGCGCGCTCCACTCGCCGAGCGAGTGACCGGCGACCACGTCGAAGCGCAGGCCCTTCTCGAGCAGCACGCGGAACACCGCGACCGACGTCGTCAGGATCGCCGGCTGCGTGTTCTTCGTCAGCGTCAGCTCGTCCTCGGGCCCCTCGAAGCACAGCTTGCTGAGCGAGAAGCCGAGCACGTCGTCGGCCTCTTCGTACGTGCGTCGCGCGATCTCGTGCGCGTGAGCGAGGTCGCGGCCCATGCCGACACGCTGCGAGCCTTGCCCGGGAAACAGGAGCGCCGTCTTCATGGCCTGACGTTTCGCACGGGCGATCGATCGCCGCAAGGCGGCGAGCCCTCGCGTTACGACGCAGTACGCCGTGTGCGCTTGGCGCGAAGTCGCTTCGCCGGAGTCGCGGGCTTCGCGCGCTTCGTCGGCTTTCGCTTCGCCGGCGCAGGATGGATCTGCACGAGCTCGCACGGCAGCGCCTCGCCGCGGAGCTTCGCCATCACCTGCGGATCGGTGAGCTCGCGCGGCACCGCGAGGTACGCACGACCGGGCTTGCCTCTGCGCGGGCCGACGCAACCCTCGCAGATGATCTCGGCCGCGGCACACGCCTTCGCGAGCGCGCGAAACGCCGCCGTGCCGCTCTCGTCGCCGGGATGCGGCTCGTAGTCGACGATCATCGCCCACCGGCCGCTGTCCTCGTGGATGCGCGTCCCGACCTTCGACCACGCGACGCCGCCGCGATCCCACGTGAGGAAGCCATCCTCGTCGACGGGCTCGACGACGATCACGTCGCCCCACGTCGGCTTCGCGTGGAGGAACGGCACGTTCGCGAGCCGGACCCTGCGCGCGCCCTTTCGTCCGGCGACCGGACCGAGGTCCTCGGCCCACGGCGTCTCGACGTCCGCGCCCTCGTTCGTCAGACAGACTTTGATCTGTTTTGACCTGGCCCCCATGAGGTCAGCGTACGGATCACGCGCGATGAACGAAAGCACTTTCGATCGACGCGCGTGCGATCGCACTTCGCGATCGCGCGAATGGAATCGCGCTATGCGAGTGCGGCGAGTGCGGCGGCGAGCTTGTCCGGAAGTGCGCGCGCGGCGAACTGCGCGGCCGCACGGATCGCGCTCGCGATCGCCGTTGCATCGCTGCGGCCGTGCGCGATCACCGCGGGCTTCGTCACGCCGGCGAGCAACGCACCACCGATCTCGGTGTAGTCGATCCGCTTGGCGAGGCCGCGCAGCGCCGGCGCGACGAGCGTGGAGCCGAGACGCGCGAGTGCCGTCTTGTCGAGCTCCTGGCGGACGAGGCCGAACAGGCCCTCGGCGATGCCCTCGCACGTCTTCAGCACGACGTTGCCGGTGAAGCCGTCCGTCGCGATCACGTCGACGACGCCGCGAAACAGGTCGCTGCCCTCGACGTAGCCGACGAACTGGAACGGGCTCTTGGCGGAGGCGGCGGTCAGCAGCGCGTGCGCGTCGCGCGTCAGCTGCGTGCCCTTGCCGGGCTCCGAGCCATTCGCGAGCAGGCCGAGGCGCGGCGTGCGATCGTGGACGACGCGGTCGTACGCGGCGCCTAGGACGCCGAACTGCGCGAGCTGCGAGGCCTTCGGCTCGACGTTCGCGCCGGCATCGCACAGGACGAGCGGACCGGCCGGCGTCGGCAGCACGGTGACGATCGCGGGCCGCTCGACATTCGGCAGCCGGCCGAGCACGAAGATCGCGGTCGCCAGCATCGCGCCGCTGTTGCCGGCGGAGACGACCGCGTCGCCCTCGCCGCGCGCGACCAGTTCGACGGCGACGCGCATCGACGAGTCGGGCTTCTGGCGAAACGCCTGACCCGGATGATCGTGCATCGTGACGACCTCGGTCGCGTGGACGACCGTCACGCGCCTGCGATCGTCGCCCTCGCGCGCGAGCTCCGCCTCGAGTGCCGCGGCGTTACCGACGAGCGTGACGTCGACGTCCTGCTCGCGAGCCGCGCGCAGCGCACCGGCGACCTCGGGAGTCGGCGCACGATCGCTGCCCATCGCATCGACCACGACTCGCACGCTGCGAGCCTAGCCGATCGACTGCGAAACACGAGGACAGCGCGCCGCTTTGTCGAAGCCCGCCTCGCGGAACGACGAAAAGGCCGCAGCGTCTTGCACGCGCGGCCCTCGCGGTTGTTACTGCCGACTACTCTTCGGCGGCGGGCTTCGCGACGATCGTCTCGCCGCGATACTGACCGCACGCCATGCAGACGCGATGCGGAACCTTGGGGGCGCCGCAGTTGGGGCAGGCCTGAACGGTCGGGCGGTTCTCGCCCGACTTCTTCATCCACGCCGAGCGTTGATGTGCAGTGCGGGCTGGGCCGCGACGTCGTTTCTGAAGTGCCATGGGTCAGACTCCGAAAGGAGACGCTTTGTGCCAGGTCACGAGGGTATTTTCAAGCCCTTGAGTGCAGCGAGGCGCGGATCGATCGGTTTCTCGCAGCTGCAGGTCTCGGTATTGCGGTCGATTCCGCACTGTGGGCACAGGCCCTTGCAGTCCTCGGTGCACAAGGGTGCGTAAGGAATGGCGAGTACGAACTGCTCCCGGAACAGGGGCTCGAGGTCGATCTTGTCCCCGTCGAACGGGAACACGTCGAGATCGCCCTCGCTGACCTCGGGGCCCTCCTCCGAGGCCGCCCCGGCGTCGTCCTCGGCCGGCATCTCGCCGGGCGGCATGAAGGTCACGCGCAGGGTCTCGTCGATGTCGAGCTTCACGGGCCCGACGCAGCGGCTGCAGGCGACCGTCAGGTAGCCCTTGAACGTGCCCGCCGCGAACGCGTGCGTGCCGTCGGCGTAGAGGTCGAGGTCGGCGACACCCTCACCCGCCTGCGGATCGGGGTCCGGGGCACCGAGCGCATCGCGCATCGGAAGGCCCTTCACCCACTCGCCGACGAGCGTTGACGGCACCTCGAACGTGCGGTGGACCGGCAACTCGCGGACGAGAACCGTGTACGGGGGAGTTTCCTTCGGCGGCATGAGAAAGGGTCGGAGTATAGGAACGCGATCTCGGGTGTCAAGGCAGCCCTTTGGATAGGATGACCCGGATGCGCGCCACTGTCCTCGTCGGAGTTTTCGCATGTGTCGCCGGCTGCGGAGACGAGACCCCGCCGATCCAGTTCGGCACGATCGGGCCGATCGTCGGCGATGCAGGCAAGGGTAGCTGGCGGTTCGGCGCGGCGAGCGCGGCGACACAGATCGAGGACATGAACCCGAACACCGACTGGTGGGTGTTCACGGCGCCGACGAGCATGGGCGGTCAGGGGCTGAGGACGTTCGTCGGCGACGCGGTGAAGGGCTACTCGAAGATGATGGAGGACGTCGGGCTCGTCGCCGAGATGGGCCTCGACAGCTACCGCTTCTCGATCGAGTGGGCGCGCATCGAGCCGCAGAAGGACGTGATCGACGAGGCCGCGATCGCGCACTACCGCACCGAGCTCGAGGCGCTTCGCTCGCTCGGCATCCGGCCGCTCGTCACGGTGCACCACTTCAGCAATCCCGTGTGGACCGCCGACCCGCGCGACAGCAACTGTGTCAGCGGCCCGACGGACACGAACCTGTGCGGCCTCGGCGGTCCCGGCGGCGCGCAGGTCGTCGCGCAGATGGGCGAGCACGCGGCGCTCCTCGCGCAGCGGTACGGCGATCTCGTCGACGAGTGGGGCACTGTCAACGAGCCGGTCAACTGGATCATCGCCGGCTACGGCCTCGGTCTGTTCCCACCCGGCCAGGTCACGCTCGCCGACATCAACCGCGTCGTCATCCCGGCGCTGCGCGATTACCTGTCGGCGCAAGCGGCGATGTATCACGCGATCAAGGCGAACGACACGGTCGACGCGGACGGCGATGGCGTCGCGGCCGCGGTCGGCTTCTCGCAGTCGGTCGCCGACTGGGAGCCGGCGCGCGGCAACAAGCCGTCGACGGATCCGGCCGACATCGCGGCGCGCGACAAGCTCGTCTACATGTTCCACTACGCGTACGTCGACGGCGCGGTCAACGGCACGTTCGACGCGGACCTCGACGGCACACCCGACGAGATGCACCCCGAGTGGACCGGCACGGTCGACTGGCTCGGCCTGCAGTACTACTTCCGCGCCGGCGTCTCGGGCGACGCTGCGCTCGTCGCGGGCGTGAAGCCGTGCACCGGCGGCATCGATCTCGGCGCGTGCCTGCCGGCGCCCGACCCGTCGTACTGCATTCCGAGCATGGGCTACGAGGCCTACCACGATGGTTTCGCCGACGTGATCCGCGGATTCGCGGCGCGCTATCCGCAGCTGCCGCTCGTCGTGACCGAGTCCGGCATCGCGACGAACAACGGCACGCGCCGCGCCGAGAACATCGTGCGCATCCTCGAGGCGGTGACGCGCGTGCGCGACGAGGGCGTCGACCTCCGCGGGTACTATCACTGGAGCCTCACCGACAACTTCGAGTGGGCCGAGGGCTTCCACCCGCACTTCGGGCTCTACAGCGTCGACTACACGAGCTACGCGCGCACGGCGACCGAGGGCGCGACCGTGCTGAAGGACATCGTCGCGGCTCGCACGCTCACCACGGCGCAGCGCGAGACCTACGGCGGAACGGGTCCGATGTCGCCCGAGCCCGGCTGGACGACAGATCCGTTCTGCACGAAGGTCGTCCCCTGATAGGCTAGCCGCCATGCCCATCGCGTTCATCGCGCTCGCGTTCGCCGTCGTCGGATACAGCATCGCGTTCACGAAGAAGGGCAACGTGAAGACCGACCGCATGGGCTCGCGTCGCCACGACATCTTCAGCCCGGCCGACATCGCGACCGTCTACGCACGCCTGTCCGTGCTCCAGGACGGCAAGATCCGCGTCGACGACAAGGACGACGTCGCACGCATGATCGTCATGTCGTCGCCGGTCTCGCTCGGCTCGTGGGGCTTTCTCTACCCCGTCGTGCTGCACGCGACCGTGAACGGCACGCGCATCGAGATCGGATGCAAATCGAAGTTCTTCCAGCTCGGTCCGATCGTCACCAGCTGGCACAACAGGGCGATCGCGGCGGTCGAGCGCGCGCTGTCGATTCCCGAAGCGCGCGTCGCGTAGTGCCCGCCGGGGGCCTCATCGCCGGAGGCATCGCCGCGGTCGTCGGCTACGCGATCGCGTACACCCGGCGCGGCAGCGTGCGCTCGGGCATGTCGGAGCGCCGCCTGGAGATCCAAACGCCCGGCGATCCGGACAGCGTGTTCGCCGCGCTCGTCGCGATCGGTCCTCCGTATCGCGTCGACGATGCGGACCGCGAGACGCGAACCGCCGTGCTGTCGTCGCGGCCGTCGCTGTGGAGCTACGGCTTCCTCTATCCCGTCATCGTCCACCCGGCGGTCCCCGACGGCTCGCGGATCGAGCTCGGCGTCCGGTCGCGGTTCTTCCACATCGGGCCCGGCGTCGGCATCGCGCACCTGCGCTGCGCGAAGGAGATCGAGCGCCTGCTGACGGTGCCGACGGCACGCCAGATCGAGCGAGCCTAGCGCGGCAT
>JAEWJO010000719.1 GCA_023386455.1 Pseudomonadota bacterium
GTCGGCTCGTACGTACGTTTCTCGGGGGGGCCGCGGCGTGAGGCTGCGGTCGCATGCATTGCACGCGGCGAGCGAGTACGTGACGGCGTGGATCGCCCGCGGACCGAGGTCGGCGTGCAGCGCCTCGATCTCGGCGATGTTCGCGCCCTCGATCAGGAGCTTCAGGATCGGCTTCTCGGCGTCGGTGAACCCGAAGAGCGCGAGGTCCGCGAGCGCGTCCTGCTTGATCTGAAACCACGCGCCCATCTGGGCGAGCTCCGTCGACAGTCGCTGCTCGGACAGGTTGCTCTTCGCGCCCAGGTACACGACGGTGCGGATGTCGAGCGCGGTCCCGGCGACGATCGGCAGGCTCGTCGTGTCCTTGACGACGAACTCGCCGCGCTCGGCCGAGAACGTCCGCGCCGCCCGCTGGGCGACGAGCCGCCGGCGCAACCGCTGCGCGTGCTCCGGCTGCAGCCGGGCCAGCTCGGCCAGGAGGTCGACCTCGTCGCGGTCGGTCTGGCCCGCCATCCGGCGTGTGATATCGGCGACCTGCGTCGACGTGATGAGGTTGCCGGTCAGCGCCAGCCGCACCGCGGCATCGCTCGCGAGCGGCGAGTGCGCGGCGACGACGTTTCCGCCCTCGAACGCGACCGAGTAGACCTTGCCGTCGGAAAACACCTCGAGCTGCCCGGAGAGGCCACGAATTCCGAGCGCGCCGAGGGTCTGACCCCACGGCCGATCAGAAATATTGCCTCTGGCGAGCTCCCCCATGTCAGCGCCTCCACCATCGTCGCGCGAGAAATGCGATGGCGGCAACGACGATGGCCACAACTACGATGCCGACGAGGGTGCGGTTGCCTTCCGCATACCCCCACCAACCGGCTGCGGGGCCCGGCGCGTTCATGCGATTTCAAGCATGGGCAGGTGTCCGAGTGGAGTCAATTACCCTGCCACTGCTAGAATCGGCAGCACGTGAGTACCTCGTTCCCGCTCGATAACGCACGGGTGCGGTTTGCTGGCGACACGAACATCGGTCGCAAGCGCGATCACAACGAGGATTCGATCGCGCTCCCCGAGGCGGGCGAGCGCCTCGCGATCGTCTGCGACGGGATGGGCGGTCATGCCAGCGGAGAGGTTGCGAGCCGGCTCGCCGTCGAGCTGATCGTCGACCACTTCACCGAGACCGGCAAACAGCAGATCCTGACCTGGCCGTACAAGGTCGATCGCGACATGCGGAAGGACATCAACCGCATGGTCACCGGCATCATGCTCGCGAACCTCGAGATCTGGGAGCGCTCACAGCGCGAGTCCCGATTCAAGGGCATGGGCACGACGTGCGTCGGAATATACTTTCTCGACGACCACCTGATCATCGGTCACGTCGGTGACTCCCGCTGCTACCGCGTCCGCGGCGCGGAGCTGACGCAGATGACCGAGGACCACTCGCTGATCAACGACTACATCCGCATGAAGCGGGTGACGCCCGAGGAGGCCGAGAACTGGCCGCACAAGAACGTGATCGTGCGGGCGCTCGGCATGAAGGAGTCGGTCCAGGTCGACATCATCACCGAGGTGCCGCGCGTCGGTGACACGTACATGCTGTGCTCGGACGGCCTCACCGGCATGCTGAAGGACGACACCATCCAGCACATCCTGATGAGCGAGCGCGATCTGGATCGCGCCGTCGATCGCCTGATCACCGCCGCGAACGAAGAGGGCGGCGTCGACAACATCTCGGTCGTGATCGCACGCGTCGAGGCGTCGTGACCCGTCTCGTCGTCCTGCTCGCGCTCCTCGCGCCGCTCGGCGGGTGCAAGTAGAAGGCAGAGCGCGCGAAGGAGTCCAAGCCGGCGGTCGCGACGATGCCGATCTCCGAGGTCCAGCGCAGCCGCGACGCGTGCACGATCTACGTCGAGAAGATCTGCGCGTGCGCGACGACCAAGCCCGACCTCGCGAAGCAATGCGACCTCGCCAAGGCGCTGCCGGAGGCCGTCCGCATCGGGCTCGAGGTCGCGGCGAGCCCCGATTCGGGCCCCGACATCGTCGAGCAATCGTACGCGAGCGTCCGCAAGACCGCCGGGGAGTGCTTCGAGCAGACCGCGAAGCTACCGGCGCTCGGCTGTAATTAGGTCAGGACCTGACCGTTCGCGAAGCGCTCGGCGTTCGCCGCCGACACGACGCCGTCGTTCCACACGCCCGCGTGACTGACGTCGCGATCGACGCGCGCCCCCGCGCCGATCACCGCATACGGCCCGATCGTCACCGGGCCGACGACGGCGCCGCTGCAGATCCGGACCGGCTCGACGATCCTCGCGCCCGGATCGATCTGCGCGCCGGGATCGACGCCCGTCACCTGCGACGGCGGATTGCGCAGCTTCGCCCCCGCGAGCAGCGCCCAGTTCGAGTCGAGGTAGCGCTCCGGGGTCGAGTGCTCCGCGAAGTAGCCGTGCTCGTGCTCGTACGCGGCGACGCGCTGCCCCGCATGCATCCACGGGATGTAGCCCTGGCGCAGCGAGTCGCTCTCGCCGTCGGGCAGGCGCGCCATCACGCTCGGCCGCGTCACGTGCACGCCGCAGAACATGTGCTCGCCATCGCCGAGGATGTTGACGACGTGCGGCCCGCGCGCGTCGAAGCGCACGTCGACCGCGCCCCATGCCTTCGCATCCGGCACGCGCCGCACGACGAGCATGCCGAGCACGTCGTCGCCCGCTCGCAGGTACGCGTCGACGAGCGCCGTGACATCGAGGTCGAAGATCAGCTTGCCGTTGATCGACAGGAACGGCTCGTCCGTGCCGTCGGGATCGAGCAGCGGCAGCGCGTGCTTCAACCCGCCGCCCGTCCCGAGGATCGCTTCCTCGTGGCTGTACACGATGCGCGCACCGAGCGTGCTCCCATCGCCGAGCGCGCGCTGGATCCGATCGCCGCGATGGTGCGTGTTGATCACGAGGTCGGTGATCCCGTGCGCGACGAGGTTCGCGATGCCGAAGCGCAGGATCGGCACGCCACACACCGGCAGCAGCGGCTTGGGACACTCGGCCCCGAGCTTGCCGAGCCTCGTCGACATGCCGGCACACAGCAACATCGCGCGCATCGCGTTCACCGTATGACGACGCCGCGAGCATGGAAAGGTGTTCCATGGATTTCGTCGCGCTGCCCGCGATCGTATCGGCGACCGCGCCCGGTGCTACGGTCGCGCCATGCACGTCGGGCAGTTGCCGCGCGCGCGTCTCGCCGAGGCGACGCGGGTCCTCGAGGAGGCGTGCGCGTTCGACCGAGCGGCCGCCGTGGCCGACGAGAAGCTGTTCGGGCCAGGCCCGCAGTCCGCGGTCCAGACGGTGGGGGCGTGGGACGAAGCCGAGAACCTCGTCGGTGTCGCCGCGATCTCGTCGCGCTGGCTGCGTCTGCTCGCGGTGGCTCCCCGCGCGTGCAGAGCCGGGGTCGGCAGCGCGCTGCTCGCGCGATGCGAGACGCTCGCGAAGGCCGATGGCCAGACGACGCTGTCGGCCCTCGACCAGCCAGGCAACTACCTCGCGCCGGGCGTCGACGTGCGAAATCTCCACGCGATCGCATGGCTCGAGAAGCGCGGCTTCGCGCGCGGCGCCGAGTCGCGGACGAACGTGCTCCTCGACGTGCGCGACAACCCGCGGGTGTCCCCGGCGCGGCTCGCCGAGCTCGTCGAACGAGCACGCGAGCGGGGCTACGAGATCCGCCGCGCACGCCGTGACGAGCGGTCTGCACTGTGCGCGGCGATCGCGCAGGAGCTCGGCGGCGCGTGGCCGTACGAGGTCGAGCGAGCGCTCGGTCACGAGCCCGCCGGCGCACACGTCGCGGTGCGCGACGGCGCGTACTGCGGCTTCGCCGCGCACGACGGCAACAACCGCGGCCTCGGCTGGTTCGGCCCGACGGCCACGTGGCCCGCGCACCGCCGTCAGGGTCTCGGCGAGGCGCTGCTGATGGCCTGCCTCGTCGATGTCGCGGCCGAGCATCCGCAGTGCGAGGTCGCGTGGATCGGCCCGCGCGCGTTCTACGACAAGGTCGCCGGTGTCGCGGCCGATCGCCACTTCGTGCCGCTGTCGAAGTCGCTCGTGTAGTCCGGTCCGCGATCGACGCTGCCCCGATCACGCGACCGCAGGCCGATCCAGAGTGACGGGCGGCCGTTCAGGTGATCGGCGGCGGGCCGTACGACAGCGTGATCCAGCGCGACAGGTTTGGCGCCGTCCAGCCGAGGTTGTAGACGCGCGGATAGATCACGCGCGGCTCGTCGTCGGCGATCGCTCGCATGATCCGCCGCGCGAGCTCGCCCGCATTGCCGGTCGGCGCGATCTTGGCGAACAGGCCACCGCCGCCGTAGTCGGCGCGCGCACCGGCCTCGAGCGCCGACTTGACCGGTCCCGGATAGACGGTGATGACCTGGATGCCGCGGCCTCCGAGATCCGCGCGCGCGATCTCCGATGCCATCGCGAGCCCCGCCTTCGACGCGCCGTAGTACGTGCAGCCACGCAGCGGTACCTTGCCGGCCATGCTCGCGACGTTGACGAGCAGGCCGTGACCCCGCTCGACCATGCCTCGCACGACGAGATCCTGGAGCCGCAGCGGCGCGAGCAGATCGATCGTGACGAGGTCGTGCGCGTCCTCCCACTTCCACGACGCGACGTGCTGGACGCGCATGATGCCCGCGCAGTTGACGAGCCCCTCGATCGGTCCGTCCTGCTCGACGCGTCGAACGAGCGCCGGCAGCGCGGCGATGTCGCGAAGGTCCGCGATGTACGGCGTCGCGTCGCCGAGCTCGGCCGCGAGCGTCTGCAGCGCGGCCTCGTCACGATCGACGAGCGCGAGCTCCGTCGTCGGCCACGCGCCACGCATCGAACGCGCGAGTGCCGAGCCGATCGCGCCCGCAGCGCCGGTGATCAGGATGTGCCCTGGCGCCCCGCCGTAGCGCGACGCGCGCGACCGACTGCTCGAGGCGTTCGTCGTCGAGCCGTTGGATCCACGCGAGCCGGTCGCGCCGGTCGATCCGGCCCCGTTCGCCGCACCGTTCGACGAGCCCGCGCCGTTCGGTGCACCCGCCGCGCCGCTCGAGGGTCGCGAGCCTGTGCTCACGAGAGCCTCGAGTCGAGCGCGAACCACAGCACGAGCGCCTTCTTGTCGCGCGCGCCCTTCCACATCGCCGGTCCCAGAAACAGTCCGGGCGAGACCTCGCGGATCTCGTCGTGGATGCGACGGATGTAGCCCGGGTTGACGTCGAGGTCGTAGTCGAGGATGAGGGTCGGCTTGCCGTCGATCGCCGACGGGCCGAACGCCGTGTTGAACGGAAACAGGTTCTGCCGCCCGAACACACCGGCAACGAACACGCGATTGATACCCGAGCCACGCGTGTCGGTCGCGGCGGAGAACGTCTTGCCTTCCCACAGGAACGACCGCGAGGCGGCCCACCGGCGGAGCGGCTCGGCCGCCGCGCCCGGGATGCCGCGGACCGCGAGCATGCGACCGACGAGCGAGCCATCGGCGGCGTGCATCGTCGACGAGACCGTCGACGCGCGATAGAGCGCATCGAGATCTGCGCTCGACTTGCGCGCGAGCGTGTCGAGCGTGTGGAGCGTGCTGCGCTGCGTGGACGTGACGGCCGAGGTCGTGGGCGTGGTCGTGATCATGGGAGTCATCCTTTCGAGTGCTTGGTCTTCGTGCGCGACGTCGCCCTGCGCTTTGACTGCGAGCCCGGGCGGATCGATGTTGCTGACGAGGCCGGTGTCGCCGGCGAGATCAGACGCCATGCGGCGGCGCCGGCCTGGGCGAGCTTCTTGTCGTCGAGCGGCAGGTAGCCGAGCCGCTCTGCCTTGACGAGCCCGACGAAAGCGCCCCAGAGCAGCGCGATCGCGACATCGACCGGCGGGCCGCTCACGCGATCGCGCAGGCGCTTGCCGGCGAGCCAGAGTGGTGCGAGCACGGACAGCTCGAGCTCGCGGCTCTTCGCGTCGAGATACTCGACGTGATCCTGCATCTCGAGGAACCGGAACGCGGCGGGCTCCACGCGCGCGAACGCGGCGAGCCGCTGCCACAGCACGCCGAACCAGGCCTCGGCGCTCCCGCGTTCGTCGAGATCGGGCGTCGCGAGATCGTCGAGCAGGGCGGCCTTCAGCCGCAGCTTCGCGTCGCGATACACCTCGTTGACGAGCGCTTCCTTGTGCTCGAAGTAGCGATACAGCGTGCCCGTCCCGACACCCGCGGCCTCGGCGACCTCGGGCACGGCGGTGCCGTGATACCCCTTCGCGGCGAACGTCCGGAGCGCGGCGTCGAGGATGCGGCGGCGCTTGTCGTCGACGAGCGGACGCCCGCGGCCGCGCTTCGCCGCTCCGGATCCGGATCCGGCGGTCCGATGATTATCGGAACGAACGTTCATTCCGTAATTCATTACCGCCGCCAGCATCGACCGTCAACAACCATCCGCCTGCAGTGCGTTCACTGCGATCCGGAGCGCGTGCGGGTTGTTACGGAGCGGTGCGAAGCAGCAGCAGGTACTCGACGTTGCCAGCGGGGCCCGTGATCGGCGACTCGACGTCGTCGCCGGCAACGAAGCCGTGCGCGTTCGCCCAGTCACGAACCTTCACGACGGCGCCCCGGCGAGCCTCCTCGTCGCGGACGACGCCGCCCTTGCCGACGTGCTCGCGGCCGACCTCGAACTGTGGCTTCACGAGCGCGACGATCGGCTTGCCCGGCGGCGGCTGGAGCAGCTCTCGCACCCGCGGCAGCACGAGCGTCAGCGAGATGAACGACACGTCGATCACCGCGATGTCGGCCGGCTCGGGCACCAGCGCGAGATCCATGTTGCGGACGTTGGTGCGCTCGATCGTCACCACGCGCGGATCCGAGCGCAGCGACCACGCGAGCTGGCCGTAGCCGACGTCGATCGCGTAGACCTTCGTCGCACCGCGCTTCAGCAGTACGTCGGTGAAGCCGCCCGTCGAGGCGCCGATGTCGAGCGCGACCATGCGCGCCGGATCGATCGCGAACGTGTCGAGGCCCTTCACGAGCTTCAGCGCGCCGCGCGAGACGTACGGATGATCCTCTTCCTTGAGCGAGATCTCCGCATCCGCCGCGAGCATCGTGCCCGGCTTGGTCTCCGGCTGACCGCCCACCAGCACCGAGCCACTCATCACCAGCGCGCGCGCACGCTCGCGACTCGCGACGAGACCGCGGTCGACGAGCAGCTTGTCGAGACGTTCGCGGGCCATGCGCGGCGCAGTCGACCCTACTCCGAACCCGGGTGCAAGCCGGACATGCACGACAACCATCTGGAACCAGCCGTGATTTTCCCGTCAACCCGGCCACCGGTCGATCCCGGTTTGACAAACAGAACGACCGTTCTATTATCACCTCGTGACCAAAGGCGAAGAGACCCGGCAGGCGATCCTGGCGCGAGCATTCGAGCTCGCGACGGTCGTCGGCGTGTCGGGCCTCTCGATCGGTCGCCTCGCCGAGGAGACCGGCCTCTCCAAGAGCGGCCTCTTCGCACACTTCGGCTCGAAGGAGGCACTCGAGGTCGCCGTCGTCGAGGAAGCCTCACGCCAGTTCGTGCAGGAGGTGATGGTGCCCGCGCTCCGCGAGCCGCGTGGCGAGCCTCGCCTGCAGGCCCTGTTCTCGTACTGGCTCAAGTGGGGCGAGCGCCCCGGCGGCTGCTTCTTCGTCGGTGCGAGCACCGAGCTCGACGATCGTCCAGGCCCGCCGCGTGACGCGCTCGTTCGCGCCCAGAAGGATTGGGTCGACGAGCTCGCGAAGGCCGCCCGCATCGCCGTCCGCGAGGGCCACTTCCGTCCCGACCTCGATCCCGACCAGTTCGCATTCGAGCTCTACAGCATCATGCTCGGCGCGCACCTGTTCGCGCGCTTCCTTCGCGAGCCCACCGCATCCACGCGTACGCACGACGCCTTCGTTCGCCTCGTCTCGTCGGCCCGCGCCAGCTCGGCGCCGCGCCCCCGCTGAGCGACCACCCCCAGCTGTCCCAGGAGGTCCCATGTTGCACTCATCCACGCCCAAAAATAGAACGGTCGTTCGTTCTAAAAACGTCGTCCGTCTGACGAAGGCCGCCCTCCAGGCAGCCTACGTTCTCTCCGACGATCTCGGCGCATCCTTCGCCGAACGACTGTTCACTTCGCCGCGGCGCCACCCGCGCCCCGATCGCGAGCGAGCCGTCCTCGCCACCGGCCGCCCGTCGACCGTCACGGTCCGGCTCCGGGCACCGCGCTGGCACGGCACGACAATCGATCTCGCCGCCTGGCGCTGGGGTCACGGCCCCGCCGTCCTGCTCGTCCACGGCTGGGAAGGTCGCGGCTCGCAGCTCGGTGCGTTCGTCGCGCCGCTCGTCGCCGCCGGCCTCTCGGTCGTCACGTTCGATGCGCCCGGCCACGGCGACTCGCCCGATCATCGCCTCTACCTCACCGACGTCGCGGACTCGATCGAAGCGGTCGCCGCCGCGACCGGCCCGCTACACGGCATCATCGCGCACTCGTTCGGTGCCGCCGCCGTCCTGCTCGCGCACAGCCGCAACAACGTCGTCGCGCCGCGCAACGTGATGATCTCGCCGAACGTCCTCATCGACGACGCCGTCTCCCGCTTCGCGCGGATGGTCGGCCTCGACGACGCCGACCGCGCCACCCTCGAGGCGCGCATGGTCGCGCACACCGGCATCCCGGCAGAGTCGCTTCGCCTCGACAACCTCGTCGATGCCGACGTCCGCGGCGACCGCGGCGACTCGCTCCTCGTGATCCACGACATCGAGGACCGCGAGGTCATGATCGACCACGGACATGCACTCGCCGCCGCCTGGCCCAACGCGCGCATCCTCGCCACCACCGGCCTCGGTCACCGTCGCATCCTCCGCGACGATGCCGTGATCGCGACGACCGTCGAGCTCCTCCGGGACGGCGTCCAACCTCCGGTCTCCGATCTCGTCCGCGAGGTCGACCGTCAGCTGGAGTCTTCCCGATGATGAGCGCTCCGACCAAGCTCGTGACGACGACGCCCGTCACCCGCACGTACGACTACGAGGGTCGCCTCCCCGATCCCGCATCGATGCTGAAGGTCTCGGGCCTCGAGTACCTCCAGGGCCTGCTTCGCGGCGAGTTCCCGGCCGCCCCGATCGCCTCGACACTCGGCTTCTGGCAGAGCGAGTTCTCGCACGGTCGCGCCGTCTTCGTCGGCACGCCCGAGCGCTTCACGTACAACCCACTCGGCACCGTCCACGGTGGCTGGGCCGCGACGATCCTGGACTCCGCAATGGGGTGCGCCGTTCACACGACGCTGCCGGCCGGCAAGGGCTACACGACCGTCGACCTCTCGGTCTCGCTCGTCCGGGCCATCACCGAACGCGCCAGGACGCTCATCTGCGAGGCGAACATCGTCCACGCCGGCGGGAGCGTTTCGACCGCGGAAGGTAGGGTCACGGACGCGAGCGGAACCCTCTACGCGACGGGCACGACGACGTGCCTCATCCTCACGGCGCGCTAAGCCCGCGCGCCCGCCGCTGATCTGGTTCTTCGGCGGACCGTGCCTTGACAGGTCGAGTCCTCGCTGATACCCATACCGCCACTCCTGGGGTCGTAGCTCAGCTGGGAGAGCGCTAGAATCGCACTCTAGAGGTCTGGGGTTCGATCCCCCACGGCTCCACCAGGAAAACGAAATCGCCGCGTAGAGATACGCGGTGTTTTCGTTTTCGGCCTCCGAGCCTGCGGAACGAATTTCTAGAGGTCCGCCAACGAACTTCGATTGTCCTCGCCTCAGGAATCGAGTTGCGACTTGCGGACGCGGAACTCGGACCTGCCGTCTGAGGATTCCAAGCCATTTGGGCTGAATGTGGAGATGACGATCAACACCTCGCCCCGCTCGTTCGTCTCCGTCCGTACGATCTCGCAATCGAACGAGGACGCAATCGGATAGTTCGCAGTCGGGCCCATCGCCTCCCATCCTCCGTGGATCGGCTTTTCGAAGAAGCTCCACGTCACACCATCCGCGTCGGTCAGCTGGTACTCGACCCAGCCCGGCTG
>JAEWJO010000722.1 GCA_023386455.1 Pseudomonadota bacterium
AAGCCCGCACCGGCCGCGAAGCCCGCGGCGAAGGCGAAGCCCGCGGCGAAGGCGAAGCCCGCGCCAAAGGCGAAGCCGACGTCCGCGCCAAAGGCAAAGCCCGCACCAAAGGCGAAGGCGAAGCCCGCGCCAAAGGCGAAGCCGAAGGCGAAATCGAAGGCCAGACCCGCGGTCGTGACGGGCGCGTCACGGAACCCGAAAAAATCGCGGACGAAAACCAGAAAGCCGTAGGCCGGCTGATTGACGTCACGCGGCGACTCTGCCTAGTGTCCGCGGCGTATGGCCGCTTCCGAGAAGCTCCAGCCGTCGGGCGAGACGTTGCAGTTCATGCAACGCATGTGGGACTTCGTTCACGCCCTCGACGTGCGGTCGAAGCGGATGATGCAGACGATCGGCGTCACCGGCCCGCAGCGGCTCGTGATCCGCATCGTCGGTCAGAAGCCCGGACAGACGGCGAGCGAGATCGCCTCGATGCTGGGCAAGCACCCGAGCACGCTGACCGGCGTGCTCGCGCGGCTCGAGGACCGCGACCTGATCGTGCGCGAGATCGATCCGAAGGATCGCCGCCGCGCGCGGTTCAAGCTCACGGCGGGCGGCAAGAAGATCGATCGCGAGCGCCGCGGCACCGTCGAGGCCGCGACCCGTCGTGCGCTCGGTCGCGTCGAGCCGAGCGACATCCGCACCGCGCTCGAGCTCGTCGCGGTGCTCGTCGAAGAGCTGCAGCGCAACGACTGAGAGCGACGTCTCAGCGCTTGATCTTCAGCCTCCGACACGCGAACTCGCCGTTCTCGACGAGCTCGATCGACTCGAATTCGACCCGGCGCGGCAAGAGCGGCGCTCCGGCTCCCAGGGTCAGCGGCGCGTACTGGATCCAGATCTCGTCCAGCAGGCCGTGATCGCAGAACTGACCGGCGAGCTCTCCGCCGCCGACGATCCAGACGTTCTTGCCGCCGGCAGCCTCGACCATCTGACGGTGGATCTCGGGCACCGGGCCGGTCGTGAACCGGACGTCGGCCGTCGGCTCCGGAAATGTGCGGTGAGTGAAGACCCAGGTGGGCATCGCGTAGGGCCACGGGCCCTTGTTGTGGTCGAGCATCCACTGGTAGGTGGTCGCACCCATCGCCAGCGCGCCGATCCCGGCGATGAACGCATTGTAGCCCTGCGGACCGTCGGCGTCGATCTGGCGGGTGAGGAGCCAGGCGAGACCGTCCTCGGGCTCGGCGGCGATGAAACCGTCGAGGCTGGACGCGGTGAAGTACTGGCTGAGCATGCTGCGAGCATGCCACGAGGCGCTCGCGCGAAAGCCGAGCGCGATGACTACGGGTGCGTGAACGTCCGCGTGTAGTCGAGGTTGCCGTCGGCGTCGCGGAACTCGCCGGTGAACGTGTCGCCCTCGATCGTGACGTAGAAGAAGCCGGACTTCGTCGCGTCCTCGTAGTAGGTCGCGTTGCCGCGATCCTTGAGCTCGGTCGTCGACGCGCCCGCGCCGCTGACGATCAACTCGGTGCCGCACAGCTGCGTCGGCTCGTTGATCCACTGCCGGCTGTGATCGTGACCGGAGAAGTAGACCTGGCTGATGCCGCACACGTTGGCGTCGAAGAACGACTTCATCGACGCACCATTCGTGATCGGCAGCGGGTTCGGCAGGTTCACGCCCGCGATCTCGGGTGCGTCGTACGCGCCGGCGTTGCCGTGCGTGCCGTTGGAGCGATACGGGTGGTGGCCGGCGGTGAAGATCCAGCGCTTGCCGCTGACCTGGGCGAGTGCGCTCGGCAGCCACTGCGCCTGGTCGCCGTACCGCGTCTCGTCCCACACGATCGAGTTCGTGTCGAAGACGATGAAGCCGACGTCGCCCCACGTGAACGTGTAGTGCGTCGCCGGCATGTTCCACTTCGTCGAGATCTGCGAGTAGTCGACCTCGACCTGGCCTTGCTCGAACTCGTTGCCGATGCCGGGCAGGTCGATGATCAGCTTGCCGCCGTAGTCGTGGTTGCCGAGCGCGACGTAGAAGGGCAGGTCGATGTCGTTGTACGGCTGCTCGAACTTCGTCTGCCACGCGGCATCGGTCGTCGACGTCACGCCGGTGTCGTAGATGTTGTCGCCAAGCAGGAGCACGAAGTCGCAGCCCTTGGCGGCACACAGATCGCGGATCGCGATCGCCACCTTGCGCTGATCCGCGTTGCCCTTGCCGGTGTCGCCCATCGCGATGAACTTCACCGTGCTCGGAGCCGCGTCGACCGCCGCGTCGTCGCCGCCGCCACCGCCGCCGGCATCGTCGCCGCCGCCGCCACCGGGGCTCTTGCTATTGCCGCACGCCATCGCGAACAGCAGGGCCGCTGCGAGGATCCTCATCGCGCGGACCCTAACCCAGGCCGTGGCCCGACCGATCAGAAAAAGCACGTTACATCCTGGCGCGGATGCGGGCGTGGAGCGCGGCCTCGGGATCCGAGGCGGCTTCGAGATCGGCGACCAGCTGCCTGAGATCCGCCTGTAATCGAGGCAGGTTCCAGCGCTCGAGGACCTCGCGCGCGTTGACGTCGAACATCCAGAACTGACGGCTCGTCGCGAGCGTGTGCAGGATCTCGACGAAGCGCTTCGCGAACGGCCGCTCGCCCGTGCCGAGTGCGAGCGCGACGAGCCCGCGGGCGTAGGTGACCGCCGATCGACCATCGACATCGTCGAGCCGCTCGCACAGCGCCTGCGCGAGCGAGCGCGCGTCGGCCGAGCGGACCGCACCCGCCGCGAGCGCGAGGTAGGCGAGCACGTGCCCGTCGGTGTACGGGAGCTCGGCGAACCGTGACGCGATGTCGCGGTGGCCATGGACCGCCTCGCGGAGCGTCGCGACGACCTCGCGCGGCGCCTCGGGACCCTTCGACAGCGCGATCGCGATCGCCGCGGCCGCACGCACGAGCGGGTCACGATCCGCAAGGCACGGCAGGACCTCACCGGCATCGTATGGGCCCTGCGACGTCAGGCTGTCGATCGCGCACGCGCGCATGCCCGGATCGGAATCGGTGCGCGCGACCTCGAGGATGTTCCGCCGCGCCGACGGCGCGAACTTCGCGAGCACGAGGATCTGGCGGCGCTCCGCGGGCGATGCCTTCGCGAAGCACGCGAACACGTCGGGCCACGCCGCGCAGACCGCGTCGTACGTGCCCTCGATCGCGACCCGGTCCGGGTCGTCGGCGTCGAGGTGCTGGACCTCGGCGACGTACGGCGCCGCGTTCTCGCCGGCGGTCTGGATCATCGAGAGCAGGGAGGGGCGGTCGACGTGGGGATGGCGGAGCAGCCGCGCGAGGTAGGGAACCGCGCGCGCGGTCGCGGGATACGTCGAGCCCTGGTGCTCGATCTCGCAGTCGATCGCGCCGAGACAGTAGTCGCGCACGAGCGGATCGCTCGACGCGAGGCCGCGGAGCAGGCGCGGAAACGCCTCGACGTTCTCGTCGAAGCAGCCGCTCGTGTCGGTCCACGGCTCGGAATCGACGCCGGCGAGCTCGTCGGGCGTCGCGAGCGTCGCCGCATCGGTGACGAACAGCGCGCGGCCGAGCTCGTGGCGGAGACCTTCGCCGGTCGGCGCGTGCTCGATCGCGAGCGGCGCGGTGTCGACCTCCCGGCGGACCGCGCCGGTCGCGTCGAAGATCCGCCACGTACCGACCAGCATGTCGCCCGCGATGAGGCCACTCGCGGCGGGCGTCTTGCCGTCGGGCTGGTACAGCAGGCACGCGAGCGACAGGCCCTCGCGTCGCGCCTCGAACACGAGCACGCCGCCGGTGCCCTTCTCGGTGACGCTGACGAGCGAGTCGCCGTCGTAGACGCGGGTGTGTTCCTCGTCGAGCGTGCCGTCGCGGAGCCAGCTCCCCTTGTAGATCTCGCGATGGCTCGCGTCGGTGCGATAGCGCGACGACAGCGCGCCGTCGGCGAAGAAGTAGTCGCGCTCCTCTGCGGCCTCGCTGCGCGTCGTCTTCTTCTCGAGCGCACCGTCCTCCTCGTACTGCAGGACGGACGTCGCCTCGCCGCGCGCATCGCGCAGCTCCTCGTGGCGCAGCACGCCGGTCGGCGACCACCAGCGCCAGCGTCCGACCTGCTTGTTCGTGCCTCGCTCGATCTCGCCGTCGACCCACCGCTCCATGTCGGGGAACCACCGCGCGGCGGCGCTGACCCCGGCGGGCCGTGGTGGCAGCACCTTGCCGTCGGGGCCGCACTCGGTTCCGTCGCGGAGGAAGTAGCGGATCGTGTAGTTCGTCTTGCCGTCGCGCGTGTAGTAGCGCACCGACCACACGTCCGCGGCGGCCTGCGCGAACGGCTCGGGCGATGGCACCTCGCAGCGATGGAACACGCTGTCCATGATCGTGCCCGCGCGCCAGTCGGCCTCCGACGCGATCGTGCCGTCGGGATGAAAGTTGATGTTCTTGCCGTGGACCTTGCCGTGATCGTAGCCGCACTCGCCGTGCAGCACGCCCTCGCGATTCCAGCTGCGATACGTCCCGTGCCGCCGGCCATCCGCGTCGACGCCGCCGACGATCCACTCGAAGCCAGGATCGCGCGGATCCCAAATCGCCTCCGCCGGGACCGTTTTCGGGCGCGCGGGAGGCGAGTTGTCCGGCTTCCCCATGACGACTGATCCTCGTCGGGATTGACTGCCGAGATCAACGGGAGTGGGTTACGACTGGGGCATGCCCGATCTTCCGCCGCTGGATCCGGATCTCGTGCGCGAGCTTGCGACGATCGCGGAGACGCTCGCACGACAGGATGATCACGGTGACGTGGCGCGTCGTCTCGAGTGGCTTGTCGATACGCTGATCCTTCGCGGTCAGCTGCCGGCGTCGTTCCGGCGCGTGCTCGCGAAGGTCGGCGACGAGCGATCGACCGTACGGCTCGCGATGTTTCGCGACAAGTATCAGGTGCCGAGCACCGACATCGACTGCGCCGCGCGCATACCGCTGTGCGGCGCGAAGTGCTGCACCATGGATGTGACGCTGTCGGCGCAGGACGTCGCCGAAGGCGGCATCCCGTTCGACATCATGAAGCCGTACGCGCTGCCGCGCGATCCGACGACGAAGCGGTGCGTGTGTATGGACGCTGACGGCGCTTGCACGATCTACGAGCGCCGCCCCGGTGCGTGTCGCGCCTACGACTGCCGCAACGACGCGCGCGTATGGCGCGACTTCGACGCCCGGATCCCCGCGAGTCGCTGATCCTCAGCTCGGTAGCTGGAGGGACTCGAGGAACGGCACGATCGCGCTGGCGACGCGGGCGCAGCCGCCGGTCGAGTGGGTGACCGCGTGCGACGTCTCGAGCTCGATGCCGGCGTAGAGCTTGCCGGCGAGCTCGTTGCGCAGCGACGTGCAGACCGCCGGGCCGACGCCGCTGTAGGGCTGGTTCGCGCGAACCGCGAGGCCGGCGCCGCGCAGCGCGAACATCAGGCGTTCGGCGAGGTCGGCCTCGAACGGATGCGTCGGGTCGTAGAGCACGCCGACGTCGAACGTGCGATTCGCCGGATCGAGCGTCGGGTCGAAGCTGTGCGACGAGAAGTGGAGCACCGCGCCGCAGTCGTGCAGACGGGCGGCGACGTCGCGGCGGATCGCGTCCCAGTACGGCTGGTGAAACAGCGCGAGCCGCGCGGCGCGATCGCCACCGGAGAGGTGCGCGTTGCCCGGCACCGGCGCGCCGTACGAGATCGCGGGGATGACGTCGGGATGATCGGCGGCGCGGTTGAGGTCGCAGAACATTCGCGTGAACGCACCGGCGTGCACCGGCAGACCGACGGCCTCCGACAGCCGCGACGCGATGTCGAACGCTCCGTGGTCCCAGCCGGCTTGCGACTGCAAAACGTCGAGCGGCACGCCGAGATCGACCCCAGGCGGCAGCGTCCACGACGCGTGCTCGCACGACAGCACCAGCCCGATCACTGTCATGAGGCTAGGCGCTCGAGGCCGGGTTGTCGAGGAGCGGCGGGGTAGGCAGCGATCACGACGTCAGCGAACCAAGGAACGCGAGCACGTGGCTCCATGCGTCGCCGGCTGACTTCTCGTCGTAGATCGGGTTGCTCGGGTTCGCGAACGCGTGCTCCGCGTCATACCGGTGAATCTCTGCCTTGACGCCGGCCTCCTTCAGGCCCGCCTCGAACTTGTCGACCGTCTCCGGCGGGATGCCCTTGTCCTTGTTGCCGAAGATGCCGAGCACGTTCGCCTTGATCGATCGAAGCGCCGCCGGGTCGGTCTCGAGCTGGCCGTAGTAGATGATCGCGCCCTGCAGCTCGGGATGATCGAGCGCGGTCTGGAGCGACCACGCGCCGCCGAAGCACCAGCCGATCACCGCGCGGGTCTTCGCCTCGATCCGCGGATCCTTGGCGAGGAGCTCGATCGCGTTGCCGATCGTCGCCGAGGCCTTCGCCTTGTCGACCGACTTCATCGCGGCCATCGCCTCGTCACGCGTGGTCGCGACCGTCCCGCCGTACAGATCGACGGCGACCGCGGCCCAGCCGGCGGACGCGAGACGATCCGCCCAGTGCTCGACATGCTCGTTGAGTCCCCACCACTCGTGGATCACGACGATGCCCGGGAACGGACCCTTGCCCGCCGGCAGGCTCAGGTACGCCTTGGTCCCGTTCAGGTCGATCGTCTGGCCGCGGAGCTCGACCGTGCCTTCCTTCGGCAGAGCGTGGAGCGCCTTGAACTCCTCCTCGCTCAGCGGCCCGGTCGAGGCCGGCAGATTCTCGGCGGCGGTCGGTGCGGGTGTGGTCGTCGCAGGCGCGGGCGACTTCGAGCTGCACGCGGCGAGAACGAACGTGGCGGCAAGCGCGGCGAGTTTCATGCCGCCTGCGTAGCACACTACCGCAGCGGCCGATCGGTCGCGCGCGGCACGAGCGCCGCCGCGAGCAGCGCGGAGACGACGACAACGCCGCCGTGAACGAGCCCGACGTGAAGTGGATCGGCGACACGGCAGTGCATGTGCAGCACGAGCCCACCGAGGCAGCCGCCGCCGGCGCCGAGCGACGCGGCGATCCACCGCGAGCCCACGGGTAGCGCGCCGCGCAGGAACACCGCGCCGATGATCACGGGCACGAGCGCCGACACGAGTCCGAGCTCGAGGCAACCGTGGCCGTGCACGAACCGCTCGGCGCCGTAGTGCAGGCTCGACGGTCCCGACGGATGGACGACGAGCCCGAGCACGACGAAGCCGATCGACGTGACGATCGCGCTCGCAGCCGCCCACTGCCAGCGCGGCATCATCGAGCCGGGTCGCGGCACGAGCGCGAGGTAGCAGGGCACGACGAACCCGAACAGCCACGCGACCGCCGCACCGATCACCCAGCTGTCCGGCAGCTCGCTCATGTCCTTGCGCATCGCGAGCGCGGCGACGAGGCCGGCGCCGTAGACGAGCGAGATGCCGGCGAGGATCGCGAGCTGGCGCAGCGGCCGGCGCGGCGCGACCGGTGCGAGCGTGCCGAGCTCGGCCTCGAGAGCCGCCGACATCGCCGGCGGCTCCGGCGGTGGTGCCTTGGCCAGATCGTCGAGCACGTCGCTCACGACGCACCTCCCTGCGCCTTGCGCGCCGGCTCTGCCGGCGGACGGCCGAGCAACCGTCGCAACGCCTCGTAGCCGCGATGCGCGCGCACCTTCATCGCGCCGACGGTCGTGCCCGCGATCGCGGCCGCCTCCGCGACGGTCTTGCCGTCGAGCTTCGTGAGCACGACCGCCTCGCGCTGCGCCTCGGGCAACTCGGCGAGCGCGTCGAGCGCCGCCTTCGCGAGCTCCGGATCGACACCGTCGTCGATCCGGTCGGCCGACTCGCCGGTGATGCCGGCAGCGACCTCGGGCACGCCGTCCTCGCTGCCGACCTTGACGATCGCGCGCTTGGTCCGGCGCGCCTCGTCGAGGAACGTTCGGTGCGCGATCGAGTAGATCCACGGCAGCGGGTCGGTGCCGCGGATGTACGCGGTGCGCGCGCGGTGAACCTTGAGGAACGTCTGCTGGAGGAGGTCCTCGGCGACCGCGCGGGACCGGGCCATCCTCAGCAAGTATCCGAGGAGACGGGGAGCGATGAGGGCGTAGAGCTCTCGGAACGCACTCGCGTCACCGTCCTGATACCGCGCCATGAGGTCCCTGGGATCGGCCATTCGACTGCACGGGGGGCAGCCCGCTCTGTATACGACGGCCGGCCCCCTTGGTTACAGCCCGGGCTTCCGTGTATAGACGCCCCCATGGCTGGTCGTACGAAGCGTTCGCTAAAGTCCCGTCCGAAGTTCAAGCAGAAGCGCCGCCTGAAGGATCGCAAGATGAAGGCGAAGAAGAAGGCGTGGCACAAGCGCGGCCTCGGCCGTGCGAAGGCCCGCCGCAGCAAGCGCGGCCGTAAGTAGCGCTCAGACTGCGAACGACAGCGACCATGCGATCAGGAGCTGGCCCGCGTAGTAGCAGGGCAGCCCCCACGCACGGTTGACGAACGCTGCACCGACGAACTTGTCGCGCGCGACCGCGAGGTCGCTTGCGAAGAACAGCGCCGCGCCGGCTACCAGCAGCTCGCGGTTGCGAGCGGGCAGGGCGTCGCAACGTCCGACCGCGATCGCGGCGACCACCATCGCGATGATCGTCGCGACGTAGGCGATCACCGGGACCCGCATCGAGCCCAGTCGCGGCCACAGCCAGACGAGCGCGCCGAGCCCGACGACCACCGGCGCCACCGCGTACGCGCCGGCGAGGCCGAGCGTCTCGCCGGGACCGACGAGGTGGATGCAGGCGATGACGTAGGCGAGGTGGCCGAGCAGGAACGCGGTGAGGCCGCCGAGGAACGCGCGCTGGCTCTTGCCGAGGAGGGCGACGTCGCCGACCGCGCCGAGCACGAGGCCGATCAGGACGTGACGCGAGAACGATGCGAGCTCGGGCGGCACGCGGATCGCGAACACCGCGAGCCGGTCGACCGTGCCCTCGATCGCGAGGTAGCCGACGGCGATGAACGCGAGCGATGCGATCGGCTTGGCAATCGCGCGCGCGAGCCTCGCGTGCCGGTACTCGGCACCGACGAGCACCGCGCACGCGGCGGCACACACGATCGTGGCGGCGGTGATCATCAGCCCTGCTCCGGTCGCCAGCCGCCGAGCGCGCGCATGACGAGCTCGAGTCGATCCTGGCCCCAGAAGAGGTACTTCTCGTCGACGATCCACGTCGGCACGCCGAACACGCCGGCATCCTTGGCGGCGGTCGTCGAGGCGACGAGTGCCGCCTTCACTTCGGGCTCGCCCGTCTGATCGACCCACGCGGCGGGCAGGCCCGCATCGCCGACGATCGCGCGCAGCACGGCGTCGTCCTCGAGGTCCTTGCCCTCGGCCCACATCGCGCTGCCGAGCGCGTTCGCGAGCCGGATCCCGGCGTCGGCGCTCTCGCGGGCCGCGAGCACGCACAGCCGCTGCGCGGTGATCGTGCGCTGCGGAAACTTCGCCGGCATCTGGAATGGCACGCCCCACCAGCGCGCCCAGCGCGACATCTCGAGCCCGACGTAGCGCCGCTTGGCCGCCGGCATCGCGAGCAGCGGCACGTCGACCTGGCCGATGTCGCGGAACAAACCGCCGAGCAGGATCGGGCGCAGGCGCGGCACGACACTGGTCAGCTCGGCGAGCGCGGGCAGCTGCGTGAGCCCCAGATACGAGAACGGACTCGACACGTCGAAGTAGACGTCGAGCGTGCTCGGCGACGAAAAGCCCTGCACGCCGGCGCCAAACCCGCGCGCGCCGCCCGGCGGTGGCGCCGCCTCCGGATCCCAGCCCGCGAGCACCGCATCGACCCACGGCATCCGATCCTGTCCCCACACGAGCACGTGCGGCCGGCCGTCGCGGCGCTGGACCCATCCGGGTGCCCCGAAGATGCCGAGCCCGATCGCCTCGTCGGTTCGTGCGCGGAGCTCGTCCTTGATCCGATCGCTGTCGGCGCCCGCGAGTGCGGCGGCGATGTCGGCATCGCTCACACCTGCCTGGCGGAGCGCGCCGGCGATCACCTCGTCGCGCGTGATGTCCTCGGCGCGCGCCCAGTACGCTGCATAGATCGCCTCGATCGCGGCCGGCCAGCGGGAGTGGGGCAGGCCGAGCAGCGTCCGCAGCGCGCGGACGGTCCGCATCGGGTGCGCGGCCGGCATCTGGAATGGCGCGCCGAACACCTCGGCCCAGCGGTGCATGTCGCGGTAGTTGTGGAGGGCCTTGGCGGGGCCGAGCGTTGCCATCGGGCCGTCGCCGGCGCCGGTTCCGCGGAACACGCCGCCGAGGAGCATCGGCTTCCAGGCCAGCTCGACCCCGGCTGCCCTCGCGATGTGCGGTGCGCGGCGCGACGCGAGGTACGCATACGGGCACGAGAAGTCGAACCACAGCTCCAGCACGGCCCGACAGTAGCCTGGCCTCGTGCCCGGGTAGGGGTGAACCGGTGTTCCCGTGTGGACGAACGCGCCTCGCGACGCGGTGATCCCGCCGCGCGATACACGCAGGACCATTGGGGGCTTTCCTCATGAACCCCGCGACGGTAGACTGTTCGCGCTGGACATGGCCAAGTTGGTCGACGGCTTCAAAGACGGGCGCCCCGAGCTCGGGCGCAGAACGTTCTTGGTGCCCGAGAATCACTCGGAAGTATTGGCGTTGCTCTATCACGAGCAGACCGGCATCGTCGGTGGCCTCCCCGTCGGGCCCGTCACGACGGACCCGTTCGGTGCGCACGGCATCCGCATGTATCCCGATCAGGATCCGGTGGTGCTCGAAGAGACGCGCCGCTATTTCGAGAAGCTTGCCGAGCGATTCTCGAACGATCTGCCGAAGGCGTAGCTCGCTCGCGGTTCATGGGTTAGGTTCTGACGCGTGATGGTTAGGCTGGCGGCTGCTGTGGCCGCCGTGGTGCTCGTGGCCCATGGAGGCTGTTCGGGCACGCAGGCTCGACAGGTCGGGTGCGCGAAGGACACGGACTGCCGGGACCCGCGCGTCTGCGATCAGGGCGTGTGCGTCGAGCCCAGGCCGGGCATGTCGCTGCGCGCGCGTGCCTCGACCGGCGACGCGAGCCTCGCCGAGGTGACCCGCTCGGACCGTCCCGTCACCGGCTCGCCGGCGTTCGCGATGTTCGGCGGCGACGCGCGCCACACCGGTCGTCGCTCCGGGCCCGCACCTGCGAAGGCGCCGACCGAGGTGTGGAAGGTCAGCGTCAACGGCGTCGTCGCCGGCTCGCCGACGATCGGGCCCGACGGCACGATCTATGTCGCGTCGCACGACGGCGGCCTCTACGCGATCGACGACAAGGGCACCGTGAAGTGGACGTTCAAGACCGGCGATCGATCGTGGTCGACACCCGCGGTCGCGCAGGACGGCACGATCTATGTCGGCTCCGACGACGATCACCTCTACGCGGTGAAGCCCGACGGCACGCTGAAGTGGAAGCTCCGGCTCGGCGACTGCGATCCGAAGGGCTGCGGGCCCGAGTCGTCGCGCTGCGACGTCGACGGCGGACCGACGATCGGTCCCGACGGCACGATCTACACCGGCGGCGACGGCATCCACGCGGTGTGGGCCGACGGCACGCTGCGCTGGAAGCTCGCGACCGCCGAGCACGTCGCGTCGACGCCGGCGCTCGGTGCCGACGGCACGGTGTACGCGGGCAGCGAGGACGACGCGCTCTACGCCGTATCGCCGGACGGCATGAAGAAGTGGGAAGTGCGCACCGGCGGCGACGTCGACGCGCCCGCGCTGATCGGTCCCACCGGCACCATCTACGTCGGCAGCGACGACCACACGTTCTACGCGATCACGCCGCAGGGCCAGGTCGCCTGGCGAGTGATCACCGGCGCGGACATCCGCGGCGGCGCAGCGCTCGGCGCCGACGGCACGATCTACGTCGGCAGCTACGACAAGAAGCTCTATGCGATCGCACCGAACGGCCAGGTGCGATGGAAGCTCTCCGCGGCCGACAAGATCCAATCAACTCCAGGGATCGCGACCAACGGTACGATCGTGTTCGGCGCACAAGACGAGCACGTGTACGCGGTCGCTCCCGACGGCACCCTGCGCTGGGTAGTCCAGCTTCCAGGTGATGTCGACACCACGCCCGCGATCAGCGGCAATGGCACCATGTATGTTGCCGGCGACGACGGGCAGCTCCATGCATTTCGTTAACCGATAGAAAGAACCCAATGTCTAGTTTCGACCGACAGGCGATCATCGATTGCCTGTCCCGCCTGGTGACCCCGGGCATCAAGCTCACCGCGCTCGCCGACGATCTCGGCGTCCGCAAGCAGGAGTACCAGGAGCTCCGTTCGCAGATCCTCGAGCTCGTCGAGGAAGGTCGCGTGACCGTGCTCCCCGGTGGCGCGTTCGCGATCGCGCCGATGGGCCGTCCCGCCGATCCGCACGCCAAGCCCGTTCCCGCCGTTCCGCCGGCGCCGCCGCCCGCGAAGCCGAAGAAGCCCGCGCGCAGCGAGCGCGATCGCGGTGGCAAGGCACAGCCGACCAAGCGCGGCGCCGCGTTGCCGTGGGGCAAGGGTCCGCCGCGCCCCGTGAAGCCCGCGACGCCCGCCGGTCCGCGCGAGGAATACGATCCCGAGACCGGCGAGATGGTTCTCGTCGGCGTCTCGCCCGCGC
>JAEWJO010000004.1 GCA_023386455.1 Pseudomonadota bacterium
CGGCATCGTGCGCAACCCGGGATGAGACTGGCGCACGCCAGACCACGTCCGAGCGTGCACGTGTGCGAACTGACAGGTCCCATAGATACGACCCTGTGTGGACGTACTTACGGGACAACTCTTAGTCAGTGGCCGCCGTACGCGTCGTCGGCTGAGACCTTGCCGCGGAACGAGCGGAACAGGTAGACGAAGTAGCCGATCGCGAGCGCGATCGCCGGGATCCACCACACGAGGCCGATCGCGAGGCCGCGGTCGTCGTTCGCCGAGCCCTGCACGGTGAGGCTGTATGCGGCGTCGACCGTCGACGGCAAGACGAGCGGATAGAGTGCGCCGGCCGTCAGGAGCAGGAGAGCTGCGATCACGACTGACGACGCGATGAAGCCACGCCGCTCCCACGTGTGAACGAGTGCCGCATTGTCGTCGCGCGGAATGGCGCGGCGCAGCGACAGGAAGACCGTGGCGACGCCGGCGATCGCGGCGATCGGCAGCAGCCAGAGCCACGGACGATCTGCGAGATGCGCAAGCAGCGCAGGGCGAACGACCGCGGTCAGGATCGTCACGAGGGCGAAGAGGAATACGACCGCGATCCATGCGCGCCACGCGGCGCGGGTCGCGCGCACGTTCAGCTCGCCGCCGGTCTTCCAGCGCAGGTACATCGCGCCGTGCGCGGCGAGGGTGGCGACCGCGAACGCACCGACGGAGATCGTGTACCAGTCGAGTGCGCCGAGGGGGCCCGTGATGCCGAAGTTCGTGAACAGCGGCGCCGCGAAGAAGCCGGACTGGTCGATCGGCACGCCACGGAGCACGTTGCCGAGCGCGACGCCGAGCACGAACGCGAGCGCCGTCGACGAGACCGCAAAGATCGCGTCGAACGCGGCGTGCCACATGGTGCTGGTGTGGTGCGAGCGGAGCTCGATCGAGATGCCGCGCAGGACGAGCAGCCACAGCACGAGCATGAGCGGCAGGTAGAACCCGGAGAACGCGACGGCATAGACGCGCGGGAACGCGAACACGAGCAGGCCGCCGGCGGCGATGAGCCAGACCTCGTTGCCGTCCCACACGGGGCCGATCGAGGCGAAGACCGTGCGCCGCTCGTCGTCGCGCTTTGCGACGACGAAGTGCAGGATGCCGGCACCGAGGTCGAAGCCGTCGAGCACGACGTACATCGTCAGCATGAAGCCGAGCAGGATGAACCACGTCGTCGCCATCAGCGCGCGTCCTCGTCGGCGAGCTCGCGGGCCTGGACGACGATCGCGAGGTCCATCCCGAGGAACATGCCGCACCAGGCAAGCAGGGCGAGCCACAGCATCAGTGCGCCCCCTTCAGCGGACGTGGGCCATGCGAGACCTCGCGAAGTACGAGGTAGAGGAACAGGAGGCCGAGCACGAGGTAGAGGCCACACCAGCCGAGCAGCGTGAACGTCACGTTGCCGGCCGCGACCTGCGGTGAGGTGCCGTCCTT
Organism: Pseudomonadota bacterium; assembly: GCA_023386455.1. Classification (GTDB taxonomy): domain Bacteria; phylum Myxococcota_A; class Polyangia; order Haliangiales; family Haliangiaceae; genus JABFXX01. The sequence continues at coordinate 1,462 of JAEWJO010000004.1, forward strand.
CGTGCGCATCAGGCCGTAGACGAGCCACGGCTGGCGCCCGAGCTCGGCGGTCAGCCAGCCGAACGTCGTCGCGATGTACGGGAACGGGAACGCGAGCATCAGCGTCCACAGGATCGGCCGCGAGCGGTAGAGCCGGCCGCGCCACAGCGCGAAGGCCGCGAGCGCCATCACGAGGATGAGCAGCGTCCCGAGCCCGACCATGATGTGATAGGCGAAGTAGAGGAGCTCGACGTTGTCGGGCCACTGATCGGGCGGGATGTCGTTCAGGCCCTTGACGGTCGCGCCGAACGAGCCGTAGGCGAGGAACGACAGCACGCGCGGCACGACGATCGGGTTCTCGAGCTGGCGCGTCTGGAGGTTGGGCTGGCCGATGATCGCGAGCTCGGCGTGGGAGCTCGTCTCGAACTTGCCCTCCATCGCCGCGAGCGTGGCGGGCTGGTACCTGGCGACGAGCTTGCCGTTCTGATCGCCCGTCGGGAACAGCTGCAGGACGGAGGCGGTGAGGCCCGCGATCACGCCGAGCTTGAGGCAGCGGCGCGCGACGGGCTCGTGCTTGCCGGTGAGGGTCCAGAACGCGCCGACCGCGGCCATCACGAACGAGCCGGTGATCACGCCGGCGCACATCGTGTGGGCGTACTGCCAGAGCGCCCACGGGTTGAACAGGAACGCCCAGACGTCGTCGAGGTGGAGGTTGCCGTCGGCACCGACGGCGTGGCCGACCGGGTGCTGCATGAACGCGTTGGTCGTGATGATGAAGTAGCCGGACAGCCACGAGCCGAGGAACAGCATGAACGCGGCGAACAGGTGGCCGCGCGGGCCGAGCTTCTTCTCGCCGAAGATGAACAGGCCGAGGAACGCGCTCTCGGCGAAGAACGCGAACATGCCCTCCATCGCGAGCGTCATGCCGATGACGCCGCCGGTGTACGCGGAGAAGCGCGCCCAATTCGTGCCAAACTGGAACTCCATCGGGATCCCGGTGACGACGCCGAGCGCGAAGTTGATCGCGAAGATGCGCGCCCAGAAGCGCGCGAGGTCATTCCAGGCGGGCTCGCGCGTGCGGAGCGCGATGATCTTGCTGACGAGGATGAGGAGCGCGAGGCCGATCGTCAGCTGCGGAAACAAATAGTGATACGTGATCGTGAAGCCGAACTGGATCCGGTCCCAGATGACGGCGTCCATGCCGAGACCTTGTCGCCGACAGCAATGACGACAAGTGTGCGCGCCGCGTGTGAGTGACTCCTCGCAGCGCGGAGCGAGCGCCGACGTCGCACGTCACGTCACGTCACGCCGGATTCGTGAACGAGCCAGGACTCCGATCGGTGCCGCGGAACTCCGGTGGGCGCTGCGGGCGCGCGTTCGCGAGTGCAGCGCGCACGCCCGAGGCGGTCATGTCCGCGGTGTAGACGGGCGTGCCCGGCTGTTGCCGCCACGACTCGTCGAGCGGGCCTGCGTCGACCGGGTCGAAGCCCAGCTCGTCGACGAGTCGCATGACGACCGCCTTGGCGGCGGGATCGTCGCCGGCGACGGGCAAGGCGATGCGATCGGGACTGCCGGCCGGGCGGCCGCCGTCGAGCAGGTGGCTCGCGAAGATGTTGTTGAACGCCTTGATGACGGGCCGACCGATCTGGTGCGAGACCCACCGGCTCTCGGTGGTGCCCTTCTCGATGTCGTCGATGCGTCCGTCGCGGTGCTGCGGGTAGTAGTTGCCCGTGTCGACGACGGGGACGGTCGCCGGAACGCCCGCGAACAGGTCCTTCGGGAGCTCGGGCACGCGTGCCTCCGGGATCGTGACGATCACGAGGTCCTTGTCGCGCACCGCGTCCTTCGCGTCGACCGCCTTCGCGCCCGTCTGGTGCGCGAGTGCGTCGAGCGTTTTCGGGCCCCGCGAGTTCGCGACGGAGACCTCGTGTCCGAGTGCGGTCAGGAGGCGCGTGAGCGTCCCGCCGATCTGTCCTGCCCCGATGATGCCGATCTTCATCTGCAGCTCCTTCCTTCCAGTGGGTACCACCGGTGGGCAGAGCCGGCGATCAGCGCACGGCCGATCGGAAGAGCAGCTAGAAGACTTGCTTGCGCTTGCTGCTCGACAGGATGCCGAGCTGCTCGCGGTACTTCGCCACGGTGCGGCGTGCGATGTCGATGCCGCTCTTCTTGAGCAGCTCGACGATCTTCTGGTCGGAGTGCGGCCGCTTGGGATCCTCGGCCGTGACGAGCTCCTTGATCTTCGACTTCACGGCCTGCGACGCGAGATCCTCGCCGTTGGTGCGCGAGATGCCCGAGTTGAAGAAGAACTTCAGCTCGAAGATGCCCTGCGGCGTGTGGACGTACTTGGACGTCGTGACGCGCGAGACGGTCGACTCGTGCATGCCGATGTCCTCGGCGACGTCGCGGAGGATGAGCGGCTTCAGGTGCGCGATGCCCTTGTCGAAGAACTCGCGCTGGAACTTCAGGATCGACTCGGCGACCTTGATGATCGTGCGCTGGCGCTGCTGGATGGAGCGGATGAGCCACTGGGCGGAGCGCAGCTTGTCCTGGACGTAGTCCTTGGACGCGGCACTGTTGCCCATCGCGTTCTTGTAGAAGCCGCTGATCTTGAGCTTGGGCAGACCGTCGTCGTTGGGGACGACGAAGTACTTGTCGCCGACCTTGTGGATGTAGACGTCGGGCGTGACGTAGTGCGGGTCGTCGGACGAGTACTGGCGGCCCGGGCGCGGATCGAAGTCCATGATGACCTTCGCGGCCTCGTAGATCTCCTCGAGCGGCTGCTTCAGGTCACGCGCGATCGCCTGGTAGTTCTTCTTCTCGAGGTTGCCGAGGTGGCTGCGGATCATCTTGACGACGAGGTCGTCATCCTGACCGCACGCCATCGCCTGGATCAGCATGCACTCCGCGAGCGAGCGCGCGCCGACGCCGGTCGGGTCGAACGTCTGGATCTTCTCGAGGACCTCCTCGCACAGCGTCGCGTCGACCCCGAGGTCGGCCGCGAGCTCGTCGAGCGGAGGGTCCTTGAAGTAGCCGTCGGCGTCGATGTTGCCGAGGATGGTCATCCCGATCTCGAGCTGCTCGGGGTTGAGCGGCGGGGTCAGCATCTTGAGCTGCCACGCGAGGTGGTCGTGCAGGGACGGGGGCTTGGTGAGGGTCGCCTCGAGGGAGGGCATCTCCTCGCCGTCGCCGCGGAACGCGGGCATCGGCGGGCCCATCGTGTAGTTGTCGAGGTAGTTCTCCCAGTCGATCTCGTTGACCGCGGCGGCATCGCCCTTGATCTCGGTCTGGGCGACGCCATCGACGACTGAACCCTCGATCGCGGTCTCGGTCGACCCGGCGCCCTCGAGCTGGTGAAGCTGCTGCTCGTCGCCGCCCATCTCGTCCCGCTCGCGGGACCGCTCGTTCTCGAGGTCCATCTCGTCGTCGAGGATGGGGTTCTCGAGCATCTCGTCATGCACCAGCTCTGCCAGCTCCATGCGGGACAGCTGCAAGAGGCGGATCGCCTGTTGCAGCTGCGGTGTCATCACCAGCTGCTGCGACAGCTTCAGTTCCTGGCGCATCTCCATGCCCATCGGGGATTCTCCTTAGGACTCAGCTAGTTGGTTGAACACGCCCATGCTGACCTTCACCTGGTACGACGCTTGAAAGAAGCGTACGAGGAAAGGTGGACGCTGTAAAGAGGAATGGCCCGTCTCTTGCTCGAGACCTAACCAAACCCTCACCAGTGCGCCGATGCGCGGCGACCGAAACCAGCGAGATTCTTGAGAGCTACTTCGAGGCGCGACGGGTCTGGTGATCGACCGTGGCCTTGATGAAGCGGGCGAACAGGGGGTGCGGGGCGCTGGGCCGCGACTTGAACTCTGGGTGGAACTGGCACGCCACGAAGTAGGGGTGCTGGGGCAGCTCGATCATCTCGACGAGCCGGCCATCCGGGGACAGGCCGGACAGGACCATGCCGTTGCGCTCCAGGGCGTCCCGGTAGTTGTTGTTGATCTCCCAGCGGTGGCGGTGGCGCTCCGAGATCTCGGTCGTGCCGTAGGCGTCCGCGGCCCGGGTGTTGGGCTTGAGGGTGCAGGGATAGGTGCCCAGGCGCATGGTCGCGCCCTTGTCGGTGACGCCGCGCTGGTCGGGCATCAGGTCGACGACCGGGTGCGGGGTCGACGGGTCGACCTCGGTCGAGTTGGCACGGTCGAGGCCACAGACGTGGCGGGCGAACTCGATGCAGGCCATCTGCATGCCGAAGCAGATTCCGAAGTACGGGACCTGCTTCTCGCGGGCGTAGCGGACGGCGGCGATCTTGCCCTCGGTACCGCGGGCGCCAAAGACGGGCGCCACGACGATGCCGTCGTACTCGGCGAGCGAGCCGGTGCCCGCCTTCTCGAGCTCCTCGCTGTCGATGTGCCGGATCTCGACGCGGCAGTCGTTCGCGATGCCGCCGTGGAGGAGCGCCTCGTTGAGGCTCTTGTACGCCTCGACGAGCTGGACGTACTTGCCGACGAAGCCGACCGTCACCTTGCGCTTGGGCTCGGTGATGCGCTTGACGACTTCCTCCCACGCCGAGAGGCGCGACGCGCGCGACCAGATGTTGAGGATCGACGCGAGGCGCTGATCGAGGCCCTGCTCGCACAGCGCGAGCGGCAGGCGGTAGACGGTGTCGACGTCGATCGACTGGAACACGGCGTCGTTGGCGACGTTGCAGAACATCGCCATCTTCTTCAGCACCGACTCGTCGAGCTTCTCCTCGCAGCGGACGACGAGGACGTCGCACTGGATGCCGATCTCGCGGAGCTTCTGGACCGAGTGCTGCGTCGGCTTCGTCTTGAACTCGCCGGCGGCGCGGATGTGCGGGACGAGCGTCAGGTGCACCGAGACCGAGTTCTGGAGCCCGAGCTCGACGCGGAGCTGGCGGACGGCCTCGAGGAACGGCAGCGACTCGATATCGCCGACCGTGCCGCCGACCTCGACGACGAGGACGTCGAGGCCCTCGGCGCAGCGCAGGATGCGGCTCTTGATCTCGTCGGTGATGTGCGGAATCACCTGGACGGTCGAGCCGAGGTACTCGCCGCGGCGCTCCTTGCCGATCACGCTCGAGTAGACCTGGCCGGTCGTGATGTTGTTGAGGCGCGACATCTTCGTCGAGACGAAGCGCTCGTAGTGGCCGAGATCGAGATCCGTCTCCGCGCCGTCGTCGGTGACGAACACCTCGCCGTGCTGCGTCGGGTTCATCGTGCCTGGATCCACGTTGATGTACGGGTCCAGCTTCATGTTCGCGACCTTGAGGCCGCGGTTCTCCATCAGCGCGCCGATCGTCGCCGAAACCATGCCCTTGCCAAGCGAGCTAACAACACCGCCGGTCACGAACACGAACTTCGTCTGCTGCGCCATAGAAATCCTTCGTGGCGCTGTGACTTGAAGTGCGCCAGACGGTTTCTACCCGATCGCGACGACGAAAAACAACAGGTCGAGATCGTCTAGGGATTTCAGCCACCGCCGACGGATCTTCCTCCGCTGTCAGGCAGGTGCGGTAGGAGCGAGCTGGGTCAGTGCGCCTGCAGACAGGCGAGATATTGCCCGAGGCGCTTGCGTTCCGCGTGCGTCGGCTTGCTCGGGCTCGGTCTCACAGCGAGCGACGCCAGCCGGAGATCTCGGTCGACGCGCGCGACGTCGCCGAGCCGTTCGCGCCCGCCGTCCGCCGCATCGCCGCGGCGGGCCAAAGCGAGTGCGCCTCGAGCGCCGCGGCGATGATCGCGGCGGTCAGCTCGCG
>JAEWJO010000008.1 GCA_023386455.1 Pseudomonadota bacterium
GGGTCAGCGGGACGCCGGCGCCGCCCTCTCGTGGCACGCCCGCACGGTGCGCGCGGCACCGCGTACCGACGCACACGTAGTCATTCTCTTGCACGTGCGACGAGTACCGGGCACGACGTCTGCCGGAGGATCGCGGTCGCGATCCGAGCGAGCCTCGCGCGCGTCTTCGGCAGCGAGTCGCCGGCGAGGATGACGAGGTCGACGGAGCGGCCGCGCCCGACCGCCGTCATGATCTCGCGGCAGGTGACGTGGATCGGCGCATCCGCGATCGCCTCGTTCACGTGGAGTGGGGTGATCCGGCCGATGTTTCGCTCGACGAGGTTCGCGGCGTAGAGCAGCGCGTGGCGCGATGCGATCGAGACGTCGAGTGCACACAGTACGTGGCGAAACCCACTGTCGTCGAACATCGTGTCCCGGCGCATCGCGAGTACGGAACATGGCGCGTGCCGGATCACGTGCTCGGTGATCGAGCCCATGAACATCCGGCGCAAGCCCGTTCGGCCATGCGTGCTCATCACGACGAGGTCGAACATCGGATCCTCGTTGAGCGCCTCGACGATCTCCTCGGCAGGTGGGCCGGAGTAGAGCGCCGAGCTGACCGCCGCCGCGCCGAGCTCGTTCGCGCTCTGCGCCGCATCGACGAGCGCGAGCTCGTCTTCCTCGACGAGTCGCTGCATCACCGCACCGGGCAGGCGAGCGCTGCCGCTGAACGCCGAGCGCGGCAGGTAGCACGCATATGCGACGACGAGCTCCTGCTGCCACTCCGCCGAGAGTCGCGCCGCGATCCGCATCGTCTGTTCCGATGCCAGCGTGAAGTCGATCGGGCAGAGAATCCGATGCGCGGTCATCCACCGTCGGGACTGCAACGTACCGGCCAACGCGGCATGGCAGTCGACGCGTTCAGGTTCGAGACACGCCGTGCTCCTCGGGGGCAGGCGATGGAGCCGCGTGTTCCTTGCCTCGGCTGAGCACCTCGAGCAGATCCGAGGTCGTGAGGATGCCGACGAGCTCCTTGCCCTCGACGATCGGCAGGCAGTCGACGACGTGCGCGCGGAGCAGCTGGGCTGCATGCCGGAGCGACGTCTCGGGTGCCGCCGTGATCACGCGCGAGGTCATCGCGTCGGCGACGGTCCACTTCTCGTCGACGCCGGCGTGACGGAGACCGTGAATGCGCTCGACGTCGCGGTCGGACAGCACGCCGACGACGCAGCCTCGCTCGACGACGACGAGGTGACGGACCGCTGCCGCGTGCATCCGGTGAGCTGCCTCGTCCAGGTGCAGATGCGGCTCGATCGTGAATACCGCTCTCGTCATGATTTCCTCGATCCGCATCGCGTGCTCCTCGATCTCGACCAACGCAAGCCCGGTGCCAGCATGAATGGCGATTTTGTCGTCGGTCGCGGCAGCCGTTGCGCGGCACCTCGCACGACGCGCAAGGCATGCGCGATCGAGGCGCTCCGAGCAGGTACGCCAGTTGCTCCTGCGGCGAGGAATGGTGACGGCGACATGGACGCGGCGAAGGTCTCGCGTCGACGAGGAACGAAACATCATGACGAGGTTCGGGCGGCGCGCTCACTCGACGCGCTACCTCTGGACCGACGCCTTCGCGGTCTGCAACTACCTCGCGCTCGGCGAGGTCGATCTCGCCGTCCGCCTGGTGCACCAGGTTCATCACACGCTCGGCAAGCACCGCCTCGACGACCGCAGGACCGGCTGGCTCAGCGGCCTCGCAGATGGTTTCGGGGACAGCCGGCCGACCGCCGGCGGTCTGCGGATCGGCAAGGAGCTCCCGGAGCGTCGGCCCGGCGCACCGGTCGACGAGCAGCTCGAGTGGGAGCGCGATGGCCAGTACTTCCACTACCTCACGAAGTGGATGCACGCGCTCGATCGCGTCGCGGTCGCGACCCGCTCGCCGCTCTATGCGCGGTGGTCGCGCGACCTCGCCGACGTCGCGTATCGCAAGTTCGTTCACGGCAGTCGCATGTACTGGAAGATGAGCATCGATTTGACGCGGCCTCTCGTCGGTGCGATGGGCCTTCACGATCCGTTCGATGGCTACGTGACCTACCGCCAGCTGCAGGCGACGTCGGGGACACACGACCTCGACGGCGCGATCGCCGCGTTCGCCGCGATGATCGAACCCGATCTCATCACGACGGCCGATCCGCTCGGCATCGGCGGCCTGCTGTTCCATGCCCAGCGCTGCGCGATCCTCGGCGATGTCGAGCACCTCGAGCTCGCGCTCGTCGCCGCGCTGTCGGGACTGCGGGTGTTCATCGAGGGCTTCGACTCCCGTGCGCCGGTCGACCATCGGATCGCGTTTCGCGAGCTCGGTCTGGCGATCGGGTTGCATGCGGCGGCGACGATCCAGGCGCCGACGCCCGACACCCGGTTCCTCCTCGAGGAGCTAGCGACGCTCGACAGCCTCCGCGACGAGCTCGAGTCGTTCTGGCTCGACCCGCAGAACCGCGCTCGCCCCGGCTGGCGCGCGCACCTCGATATCAACGAGGTGATGCTCGCGACCTCCCTGGTCCCGAGCGGCCTGCTGCTATCCCCTCGCGGTGCCGCCGCCTTCGACCTGACGCGCAATGGCTGCGCGATCGAGCGGGCAAAGCCACCCGCACGCCCGGCACACGGAATGCTCTGACGAGACAGCATGCGGGCGGCGCCGCGGCAGTACGAGGTCGGCGAGCTCGTCGGTGCGGGGGGCATGGGGGTCGTGTATCGCGCGGTCCACCCGGCCTCGGGTGCCACCGTCGTCGTGAAGTTTCTGCGCGAGGAGCTGCTCGACGAGCCCGCGGTGCGCGCCCGGTTCGGCGCCGAGGTCCGCGCCGTCCAGCGACTCTGCCACCGAAACCTCGTGCGCTACGTCGACGGCGGTCCCGACTTTCTGGTCATGGAGCCCGCGCCGGGAGTCCCGCTCGGTCTGACGATCGCGGACACCGGCGCATTCGCGCTGTCACGCATCGCCTCGATCGGCGACCAGCTGCTCCGCGGGCTCGCCCACGCGCACGCGCGCGGGATCATCCACGCGGACGTCAAGAGCGACAACGTGCTGCTCGACACCGATGGCGATCGGGTGACGCTGATCGACTTCGGCGTCGCCCGCCTGCTCGACGAGCCGCTCGCGGTCGCAGACCCGATGCTGTCCGGCACGCCCGAGTACATGGCGCCCGAGGTGATCCTCGGCGCGACACCCGGGCCGGCCGCGGACATCTACGCCGTCGGCGTCATCCTCTACGAGCTCGTGACCGGCACGACACCGTTCGCCGGCGGGACGTCGTCGGAGATCATGACGCGTCACGTGGATGACGACGTCGTACCGCCGAGCATGCGCAGCCCGGACCGGGAGATCCCGATCGCACTCGAGCGCGTGATCATGCGCGCGCTCGCGAAGGATCCATGGCTGCGGTTTCCGAGCGCGATCGCATTCGCCAACGCGCTCGAGGATGCGCTGCGCGGTATCGACGACATCGCGCCCGCCGAGCCGGCGACGTACGCGTTCTCGACGGAGGCGAAGACGCGCGACTGGTCGAGGCACGAGGTCCCCGCGGTCCTGCACGCCGCACGACTCGCGCGCGGCACGCGCCCCGAGAGGACCGACCGCGCGGCCCGATCCTGCTGACGCTCGCCGCACTCCATGATGGACTCGGCGATCCGACGCGCGCGCGCTCGCTTGCCCAGCGTGGAAAGCTCGATGCGACGCACGCGGGCTCGGCCGTCGGTCTCGTACGTGCGGACAACTTGCTCGCACGACTCGCACGTTCGCATCGTGACTCGGTGCAAGCATCGGCATCGCGTGCAGGAGTTGCGCGACCGCGATTCAGACGTTGGCACGGACCGCGCACCGATCCACGATCGTGATCGACCTCAAGGCCCTGCCTCGATTCCTCGAGCTTCCCGTCTTGTCGTTGCAAACCGCGGTCGTGTTCCCACACGCATCGCGATCGATCGTCCTCAATCGCCCATCGCTGATGCGCGCCGTCGAGTCCGTCGCAGAAGGCGAGCTCGTCGCGGTTGCCGCGCAGAGAAACCCGGATCAGGAGGAGCCGCGGATCGACGATCTGCACCCGGTCGGCACGCTCGCGATCGTGCGGCGGCCTGACAAGATTCCCGAGCTCGGAGGCGCGATGCCGATCGCGCTCGACGGGATTGGCCGGATCCGCCTCGGCGAGGAGCTTCAGCGCTATCCATTTCTGCGCGCCCGCGTCGAGCGGATCGAGAGCATCGCGCCGGACGACGACGATGCGGCGTTCGGGATCCTCCGGACCCGGCTCGTCGAGCTCACCGCCGAGCTCGTGACGCACTCGCTGACGTTGCCCGACGACCTCGTCGCGTTCGCACGCCAGCTGAGCGACGCCGGCGCGCTCGCCGATGTCGTCGCCGCCGGTGTCGTCGAGGTCGCGATCGAACGCCACGCACTCCTCGAGGAGCTCGACGTTCGCCGCCGGATCGAGAAGCTGATCGAGATCGTCCGCCGCGAGCGCACCGCTCAGAAGCTGCGGGACGAGCTCCACACCGAGGTCGAGGAGCGAATTGGCGAACGCCAGCGCGAGCTGCTGTTGCGCGAGCAGCTGAGCGCGATCCGCAAGGAGCTCGGCGAGACCGACGAAGGCCTCGCCGGTGTCTCGACACTTCGCGACAACCTGCGCACCGCGGGCCTGCCCCCCGAGGCACTCGCCGAGGCCGAGCGCGAGCTCGAGCGCCTGGGTCACATGTCGCTGGGCTCACCCGAGTACAGCCTGTCGCGCACGTACATCGAGACGCTCGCGAGCCTGCCGTGGACGAAGGTCTCGACGCGGACGATCGACCTGCGTCGCGCGGCCTCGATCCTCGACGAGGATCACTTCGACCTCTCGAAGGTGAAGGAGCGCATCCTCGAGTACCTCGCGGTCCAGAAGCTCAACCCCGCGCTGAAGGCACCGGTCCTGTGTCTCGTCGGTCCGCCGGGCGTCGGCAAGACCTCGCTCGGCGCATCGATGGCGCGCGCGATGGGACGCGAGTTCGTGCGCGCCTCGCTCGGCGGTGTCCACGACGAGGCCGAGATCCGCGGCCACCGCCGGACGTACGTCGGCGCGATGCCCGGTCAGATCCTGCGCGGGCTCCAGCGTGCGGGCACGCGCGACCCGCTGTTCCTGCTCGACGAGGTCGACAAGCTCGGCCGCGATCACCACGGCGATCCCTACGCCGCGCTGCTCGAGGTGCTCGATCCCGACCAGAACGCCAAGTTCCACGACAACTACATCGACCTGCCGTTCGACCTCTCGCGCGTGCTGTTCGTGTGCACCGCGAACTCCCTCGATCCGCTGCCGCCGGCGCTCCGCGATCGCATGGAGCTGCTCGAGCTCGCGGGGTACGTCGAGGACGAGAAGCTCCAGATCGCGATGCGCCACCTCGTCCCGCGCGTCGCCGCCGAGCACGGTCTCGCCGTGCCGCGCGATATCCAGTTCGAGCCCGCGGCGATCCGCGAGATCGTCACGAGCTACACACACGAGGCCGGGGTCCGCCGGCTCGAGCAGAACATCGCCGCGATCTGCCGCAAGCGCGCGCGTCAGCTCGCCGAGTCGCGACGCGGCCGCAGGCTCGTGACGCCGACAGGAGTCCGCAAGCTGCTCGGCGTGCCACTGCACCGCTCGGAGTCCGAGCTCGTCGCACGCACGCGCGAGCCCGGCGTCGCGATCGGTCTCGCGTGGACGCCCGGCGGCGGCGACACGTTGCTCGTCGAGGCACGCCGCATCCCGCGCGGCCGCGGCAAGGTGACGTTCACCGGTCAGCTCGGCGATGTGATGGAGGAGTCGGCGAAGGCCGCCGTGACGTGGGTGCGCGCCAGCGCCGACGACTACGGCATCGATGCCGGGCTGTTCAGCGTCGAGGACCTCCACATTCACTTCCCGTCCGGCTCGATCCCGAAGGATGGGCCGTCCGCCGGCGTCGTGCTCGTGGCGGCGCTGATCTCGCTCTACACCGGACGCTCGGTGTCGCCGCACGTCGCCATGACCGGCGAGATCACGCTCAGCGGTCACCTGCTGCCGGTCAGCGGGCTCAAGGAGAAGCTGCTCGCGGCCCGCCGGAGCGGCATCACCGATGTCGTGCTTCCAGCGGCGAACGAGCCCGACGTCCGCGAGGACGTGCCACCGCACATCTTCCACGGCCTGACGCTCCACTACGCGAAGACGATTGAGGCCGCGCTGAAGATCGCGATCCCGTCGTCGGGCCTCGCTACACACGCGGCCTCGCGTCGTCACTCCGCCTCGGCGAGACACGCGTACGCCGCGCGCTCGCACCGCCAGGCATGACCGTTGCTCGCTCGAGACGCCACAAGGCGTAGGGGAGGTCACATGCGCGTGATGGTGACGGGAGCGACGACCCCACTGGGCGCGGCGCTCGTCGAGACGATGCTGGCGACGGGCGACGTCGACGCGATCCTCGCGGTCGGAAGCGGCGACAGGCCCGTGCGCGAGCACTCCGAGGTCGTGTACCGCAAGCTCGACGTGACGAGGCCGCGCAATCTGCGAGAGGCGATCTGGGGCGACGCGCGCGACCTCGCGATCGATGTCGTGATCCACGGCGCGCAACACCTGCCAGCAACCGAGCGAGCGCGCAAGGCGGGCACCACGGACGTCGATGCGGCGCGCGAGCTGCTCGTCGCATGCACGAACCACCCATCGATCCGCCGGCTCGTGTACCGCAGCTTCGCGGAGGTCTACTCGCTCGGCGGCGGCCGCGACCTGCTCGACGAGAAGTCGCCGCTCGAGCTCACGCCGACATCGCCGCAATGGCTGCGCGATCGCGTCGAGGCCGATCTCGCGGTCTGCTCCCAGATCGGGAGCAAGCTGCAGATCGCGGTCGTGCGCTGCGCGGAGATCATCGCGCCCGACGTCGGTAGCCAGCTATGGGACTACCTGAAAGGGCGCGTCTGCCTGCGGCCGTACGGCTTCGATCCGATGCTCAACGTCCTCGCGATCGAGGACGCCGCGTACGCGCTCGCCTGCGCCGCGAGAAGCAAGGCGGTCGGCGTGTTCAACATCCCCGGACGCGACACGCTCCCGCTCTCGCGTGCGATCGCGCGAAGCCATCGCGCCGACGTCCCGGTTCCCGGCCAGCTGCTCGGCAGCCAGCGCTTCCACTTCGGCGCCGTGCTCGACGGGAGTCGCGCCGCACGCGAGCTCGACTTCGTGCCGACGACCGGTGTCCACTGGCCGAGCTCGTGGTGGCGCGAGCTGTTCTCGCGACTCGACCGGCCCACTCCATAGATCCGGCGTCGCATGCGCCTCGGCGGCCCGCCCGGCGCAGCGGTTGCGCGATCCGGGCGCGGGAACCGGTCTCATGACTGGCGTACACCGTGCACGTGCGGACGCGCCATGACGGAACAGCCCTACGTGGTGGTGCTCGCGGGTGGTGAAGGCTGCCGACTGTCGTCGCTGACCCGAGCGCTCTACGGATACGATCTTCCCAAACAGTTCGCCGTCCTCGCCGGCGATCGATCGCTGCTCCAGACCACGGTCGAGCGGGCGATGCAGCTGACCTCACCTGATCGGATCGCGGTCGTCGTCACCGCGCATCACGAGCAGATCGCGCGCGAGCAGCTGTTTCCCTACCCGGCCGTCGCGTTGCTCGTGCAGCCGACGAACCTCGACACCGCACCGGGCATGCTGCTGCCGCTCGCACGGATCGTCGCGCGGTCGTGGAGATCGAGGGTCATCTTCTTGCCCTCGGACCACTACATCCCGAACGCGGCGCCGATCCTTCACGCGCTCGCGCACACCGAGCACGGACCGCTGCGCGACCGGATCTCCCTCGTCGGGGTCAGCCCGACGCGGCCCGAGGTCGAGTACGGCTGGATCACGTGCGGCCGGCGCATCCACGACGGTGCGTTCGAGGTCGCCCAGTTTCGCGAGAAGCCCGACGCCGACACCGCCGAGGACCTGTGGCGACGCGGTGGCCTGTGGAACACGTTCATCCAGGCCGGCCCCGTGAACCTGTTCTGGAAGCTCGCGCATCACCACATCCCGGCGCATGCGGCCGCGCTCGAGCGCTACGCGGTGTCGATCGGAGGCGTCTACGAGCACGCATCGCTCGATGCGGCCTATCGAACGATGAGGCCGTCGAGCTTCTCGCGCGACGTGCTCGCCCACGCGAGCCACCTCGGGGTGGTGCAGGTGACCGGTAGCGGATGGAGCGACTGGGGAACACCGCAGCGCGTGTTCGCGAGCCTCGCGGGGACCGCCGCGCACGAGCGGCTCGTCCAACGTATTCGGGGCGACCTCGCGCTCGCAGGGTGATCGGTGGCCCTGCGTATGCACGCTTCGTCGTGCATGCAGGCCCTGCCCTACAGCCACGATACAGCTCGTGAGATCGGCCAGCTCTGCGTGAGCGGCGACTGGGCGGCCGCACACGGCGATTTTTCGACGCTTCGCTATATCTCGCAGCAGCTGACGCCGTGGCTCCCCGACGAGCTGCACGGGTACCTGGTCGAGCTCGCGGTTGCGTGCCGGGATGATCTCGACCGCGCGAGCTCGCTATGGGAACAGCTGAAGCGGCGCATCCTGCTCGTCGAAGAGGCCTGGCGCCCGTCCGACCTCTGACTCACTCGGCGGAGGCAACCGCCGGACGCAGCACCTTGGCGGTCAGCAGGTAGCGCTCCTCTGCATCGAGGTGCGCGCGCAATGTCTCGATCACGTCGCGAAAATGCGCAGTCGAGTCCGTGGCGGCGAGCAGGCGATCGCGAAGCTCGCGATGCTCGGCGACGTGGTCCTCGATCATCCGATCGCACCGAACGATCCCGAACGCGTCGTTGGCGAGAAGGAGTGGCCGCAGGATCTGCTCCTCGAACGTGTTGTGCGCCGCGAACGCGAGCCGCAGGCGCGCCGTCTCGTGTGCGATCTCCACGATGTCGATCCGACCCTGCTCGAGGTCGTCGACGCTCTGCTCGCAGCGATCCATCATCCTCCGTAGCTCCGCGTGCTGTGCCTCGAGCTCTCCGAGAATGCGACCGGGCCCCGACCGATGCACTTCTTCCATGAGGGCTTCGCTTATCAAGCTGCATGCCGCGAGTTGCCCGGGCAAAACGCGCAACTCGTTCGCGTTCTCCGGGAGGTCGCCGCAAACGCGCACGGTATGCGCGAACTGCCCGGGGCGTGGTAAGCGGCTCCCGTGACGTTCACGCCCGGCATCACCTCGTCGGCCTCGCGCGGCCTCGTATTCGCGATCACGGGAGCCTCGCTCTTCGTCATGAAGGACCCGAGCATTGCGGTGCCCGAGGCCGACGTCGACGGGGACCTCTTTCTCGGTGACCTCGACGGCCGTCCATGCTTCGCCCGGCTCGACCCCGCCGCGGGTCTACCCGGCGCCGAACCGATCCCGCTGCGCCAGCTGTTCGGGACGCTCACCGACGACGAATTCGGGATCGCCAGCCGCGCGCTCGGCCTGCTCGCATGGGACCGCGACCATCGGTTCTGCGGCCGCTGTGGTGCCGCGACCGTGCGCTCGACGACCGAGCGCGTCCGGACCAGCAGCGCGTGCGGCCACGCTTCGTATCCGCGCCAGTCGCCCGCCCTGATCGTGCTCGTCGAGCGCGATGGCCGCTGCCTGCTCGCGCGCAACGCGCGCACGAAGATGCCGTTCTTCAGCACGCTCGCCGGCTTCGTCGAGGTCGGCGAGACGCTCGAGCAAACGGTCGCCCGCGAGATCCGCGAGGAGGCCGGCATCGAGCTCGCCGACATCCGCTACTTCGGAAGCCAGCCGTGGCCGTTCACGGGCTCGCTCATGATCGGGTTCACGGCGCGATGGGCGTCCGGCGACGTCGTCGAGGATCCGACCGAGATTTTCGAGGCCGGCTGGTTCGCACCCGACGCGCTTCCAGTCGTTCCACCGAAGCTGTCGATCGCACGCGAGCTGATCGACGACTTCGTCCGTCGCCACTCGTAGGCGCCGTCGACTCCGGCTCCCGCCCGTCGCGTCGCTCACGTAGGCCGCGTGGCACAACCCGTGCTGGCACGACCTGGCATGAGAGCTTCCGCGATCCGCATCGTCGCGTTCCTCGCCATCGTGCTCGCCTCGGTTGCCGGTTACACGCAACCGCGTACCGCGCCGCCCGCAGGAAAAGCGCCGCCGGCGAAGGCAGCTTCGCCCAAGCCGAGTGTGCTCCTCGTGCACGGCGCGTGGGCCGACGGCTCGTCGTGGGACAAGGTCGTCCCGCTGCTCGAGCAGAAGGGCTACAAGGTCGTCTCGGTCCATCTACCGCTGACGTCGGCGACCGATGACATCGCGGCGACGACGCGCGCGATCGAGGCCCAGCCCGGCGACGTGCTGCTCGTCGGCCACTCGTACGGTGGGTTCGTGATCTCGCGCGCGGGCAACTCGCCGAAGGTCAAGAGCCTCGTGTTCGTCGACGCGTTCGGGCTCGACGAAGGCGAGACTGCGAACAGCCTGTTCAAGGGCAACCCGCCGGCCTGGTTCAAGACGCTGCAGGCCGACGGCGGCAACTACGTGTGGCTGCCGTTCGAGACCGTCAAGTCGACGTTCGCCCAGGACCTGACGCTCGCCGAACAGAAGCTGATCATGGCGAAGCAGGGCCCGGTGCCGGTCAGCGCGTTCGACGAGCCAATGGTCGACCCGGCGTGGAAGAAGAAGCCGTCGTGGTACGTGCGCGGCAACGCCGACAAGATCATCCCGGCCGACGCACAGACGATGATGGCGAAGCGCATGAAGGCGACGCTCGTGCCACTCGACGCCGGCCACGTGTCGATGATGTCCAAGCCGCGCGAGGTCGCGAACGTGATCCTCGACGCCGCCGGTGCACCGGCCGCCACCGCGACGCGCTGATCACTCGGGCCAGGTCGCGAACACACGCGCGAACCGCTCGGGATCGACGATCCCGCGGTTGCGCAGCGCCGCGTCGGCCTCGGCGATCGCCGCCTGGTCGTTCGCGAGCTGCGCGAAGCGGCGCCGTGCCAGCGCCGCGAGCGTGAGCATCTGGCAGCTCTCGGCATCGGTGATCGAGCCGATCAGCTGCTCGCGCGCGGCGTCGTGCTTGCCGTCGATCACGTCCGCGGCGGCGAGCACGAGCCGGACGAACGCGCGGATGTACGGCTCCTTGCGCCGGGCGATCGCCGAGACTTCCTTGCGCGCGAGCGCGGAGTTGCCGTGGCGGATCGCGACGCGGCCGAGCTGATACCGCGTCTCGGTGCTCACCGCCTGGACCTGCGCGAACGCCGGGCCGAGGAACGCACGCAGCGGCGCGGCGAGCGAATCGATCTCGGCGAGGTCATCGATGTACATCGCGACCTCCGCCTGCGCGCGGACGTGGAACCAGTGCTGGAGGTGAAGCCCTTCCTCGGGCGGCGACCAGACGACGGACGCGAGGTCGGCCCTCGCGCGCTCGACGTCGTCGGCGGCAACCCACACGACATTCGACGACCACACGTAGGAGGTCGCAGCGTAGCGATCGCCGCGGCGCAGCGCATCGCGCACGTACTCGACCTGGCGGTCGCGCAGCCGATCGTAGGTGCCCATGCGGCGCAGCGCGAACAGCATGAAGTTCCGGATGTGGTTGAGCTCCGCCGAGGTTCCGACGCTGCGCTCCCGGATCTGCATCTCGGCATCCTCGAGGATGTCGAGTGCGACGGCATGGTGCCCGGCGAAGAACTCGGCGACGCCCTCGCCGGTTCGCGCCCAGCCGATCAGGAACGGGTTGTTCAGCTCGACCGCGAGCTTCCGCGCCTGCGCGACGAGCTTGCGCGCGGCCGGCACGCGGGTGCCGCTCGCCGCCATGTACATCGCGTGGAACGCGAGCCCGTAGGCGATGCGCCGGCGATCGCCCATGCGCAGCGCGACGAGCAGCGCGCGCGCCTGGAACGCGGCGCCATGAATGCTGTCGACCATCGAGAGCCCGAGGGACGCGCTGCGCAGGACGTCGAGCCGGAGCTCGTCGAGGCTCGCGCGTGCATCGGGGGTGCCGCGCTCGCGAAACCCGGTGCCGCGGAGCGCGAGCCGCGCCCACCGCCAGACGAGCATTCGCATCGCGGCGCCCGTCGACGTCGGGGGATGCTCGCCGATCTCGACGAGCACGCTGCGCAGGAGCGCGCGGCCTTCCTGCACGTGGCCGCTGACGAGCAGCTCGTGCGCGGCGTGGCGGCGGCACTGAAAGCCGATCTCCGCGTTCGCGCCGTCGGCGGCCTCGAGGAACGCGGCGGCGGAATCGGCACCTCGGCCGGCATGCGAGAGCGCCTGCGCGCGCTTCATCTGCAGCTCGCGCCGCTCGTCCTCGTCGTACGTGCCGTGCTCGACCGCGACCTGCCACAGGGCCGCCGCCAGCTCGAACGCGAGCGCCTCCTCGGCGCGGCGCGCACCCTGGATCGCGAGCTCGCCGGCCTCGGCGGAGCCCGCGGCCTCGAGGTGGCGCACGACGGTCAGCGGATCCTTCGTCGCGGTCTTGCTGCTCGCGAGCACGACGGCGAGGCGCTCGTGATAGCGACGCCGGCGCGGCTCGGGAACGCGCGCGACGACGGCCTCGCGGACGCGGTCGTGATACGGCTCGACCGGATCGTTGCGCCGGGTTCCACCGGTCTTCACGAGCGACGTCGCGCGCAGCGCATCGATCACCTTCGTGATCGTCGGCGTCTCGTAGCCGAGCGCCTCGCCGACGATGCCCTGCGGCAGCGGCGCGCCGGCACACGCGACGAGCTCGAGGACGCGCCGCGCGTGATGGTCCATGCGCGTGATGCGCGCCCACAGCGCGTCGTCGAACCGCTGCGACGCCGCGCGGACGTCCTCGGGATGACGCACGAGCTCGTGGAGGAACATCGGGTGACCGCCGGTATCCTCGACGAGCGAGTCGGCATCGATGTCGCGACCCGGCGCGATCAGTGCGACGAGCGCGCGGCCTTCCTCCGGGGTCAGGCGCCCGAGCGAGATCGTCTGGACGTCGCCGGGCAGGACAGGCGGCGGACCGGTGTCCGCGCGGCGCGTGATCACGACGAGCATCCTCGGCGCGTTCGGCGGGTGCAGGATCTCGCGCAACAGCGCGATCGAGTCGCTGTCGGCCCACTGGAGGTCGTCGATGACGAGCAGGAGCTTCTGCGTCGCCGCGAGCGACGTCAGCAGCATGCGCAGGCCGCGGAACGCGCGGGCACGAAGCTCGACCGGCGACGCGGGACGCGGCACGCTCATGCGCGCGATCGGCGTCACCCGGCGCAGCACCGGGAACACGCGCGACAGCGCCTCGACCTCGGGGGAGAGATGCTTGTTGACCTCCGCGGCCGGTAGTCTCGCGAGCTCGCGCGCGAGCGAGTCGACGACACCGTCGATCCCCTTGAACGGCACCGACTCGCGCTCGTAGCAGCGGCCGGACAAGACGAGCACGCTGCGGCGCTGCTGCTCGACGCGCTCGACGAAGCTGCGCACGAGCGCGCTCTTGCCGATTCCGGACTCGCCCTCGACGAACACGGTCTTCGTCACGCCGCTGGCGACGCCGTCGAGCGCCGAGACGAGCTGCGCGAGCTCGTGCGACCGGCCGACGAACGGCGGCTGGCGATCCTCGGTCTGCGCGCGCGCGGTGAGGCGCGCGATCACCGCCGACGCGCTCGGGCGCTGCTCCGGCCGGCGGCTCAGGAGCTCCATGCACAGCGTCACCAGCTCGGGCGAGACGTTCGCGCCGAGCGGCGGCGGCGGATCTTCCTGCTGCTTGCGCATCAGGATCTCGAGCGGCGCGCCGTCGAACGGCAGCCGGCCCGCGATCGCCTCGTACATCATCACGCCCATCGAGTAGAGGTCGGCCGACGCATCGACGCTCGGCGACCGCGCCTGCTCGGGTGCCATGTACGCGGCCGTGCCGACGACGTCGTGCGTCGCGCTGTGCCCCGCGTTCTCGCGAACGAGGCCGAAGTCGAGCACGACGACGCGGCCCTTTCGCGTGACGAGCACGTTCGACGGCTTGAGATCGCGGTGGACCTTGCCGTCGCGATGCAGCGCCTCCAGGCCCGACGCGAGCTGCGTGATCGCGCTTCGCAAGCGCGCCTCCAGGCCGTCGGCGGGGCCGATGAACGAGTCGGACGTGTCGGGCGCGTCCTCCTCGCAGGGTCCCGTGCAGACCCAGTCGACGAACGACGAGCCGTCGACCAGCTCCATCGTGAAGAACCAGTGACCGCTGTCGTAGAGGAGCTCGCCGAGGCGTACGAGGTTGCGATGCTCGAGATCGACGCGCGCGCGGAACTCGGTCTTGAGCCGATACAGCGTCTGTGCGTCGAGTGCGCGCACCGTCTTCAGCGCGACGGTCAGGGCGCGCTCGTGGTCGTAGGCCTCGTAGACGAGACCCATCCCGCCTTCGCCGACAATGCGCTTCAGCTCGAAGCGAGCATTCCCGGCAAAGAGCTGCTCCGGGTCAGGAGGAGCAGACGCCAGACTACGCGGCGTCGACATCACCTCCCATTATGCGGGTTTCCGAAACTCGAACATCACCCATATGTTGGATTCACGATCGCGTGGGTGAAATCGCTGTGAGGCGCCTGACAACCCCGTGTAGGTCTCGTCGTCAGCGCCGTCGGACATCGCTGGCCCGGACCTCGTGGACCAGAGGCTCGCCGCGCTCGAACGCGGTGACGCTCGCGAGCGTCGTCGACGCGATCGCCGCGATCGCCTCGCGCGTGAAGAAGCCCTGGTGCGAGGTGACGAGCACGTTCGGGAACGTGAGCAGGCGAGCGAGCACGTCGTCCTGCAGGACCTGCTCGGAGAGGTCCTCGAAGAACAGGCCCTCCTCCTCCTCGTAGACATCGAGGCACGCGGAGCCGACCTGGCCGATCTTCAGCGCGTCGATCAGCGCACGGCTGTCGATGAGTGCGCCGCGTCCCGTATTGACCAGCATCACGCCGCGCTTCATCCGCGCGAGCGCACGCGCGCCGATCAGGTGGTGGGTCTCCGGTGTCAGCGGCACGTGCAGCGAGATGATGTCGGCGAGCTCGTAGAGCCGATCGAGCGTCACGTACTCGACGCCGAGCGCCGCGACCTCCGGGTTGACACGCATGTCGTACGCGAGGACGCGGCAACCAAAGCCATGGAAGATCCGCGCCGCGACCGCGCCGATGCGCCCCGTGCCGACGATGCCGACGATCTTGCCGTGCAGGTCGAAGCCGAGCAGTCCGTCGAGCGAGAAGTTGCCCTCGCGCACGCGGACATGCGCGCGGTGGATCTTGCGATCGAGTGCGAGCACGAGCGCGACCGCATGCTCGGCGACGGCGTGCGGCGAGTACTCCGGCACGCGGACGACGCGAATCCCGGCCTCGGCGGCGGCAGCGAGATCGATGTGGTTGTAGCCGGCGGAGCGCGACGCGACGAGCCGCACGCCGGCCGCGCGCAGCCGGTCGATCGCCTGGCGGTCGACCCGGTCGTTGACGAACGAGCACACGACGTCGTAGCCGACCGCGAGCTGTGCGGTCTGCGCGGTGAGGCGCGGCTCGAAGAACGTCAGCTCGTGCGAGTGCGCGGCGTTCGCTTCCTGCAGCGACATTCGATCGTGACGATGCGTGTCGAACACGGCAATGCGCATGCATCCTCCTCAGCCGAGTGCGAACCTGTGTTGCTCACCGGCATGTAGCTCGTAGACTACGTCACGGATCCCGATGCGCACGGGCGGGAGTGTGCCGTGCGCCGCCGTGACATCGACGCCGTCGTGCGTGACCTCGAGCGCGAGGACGTGCGTGCGATAGCGGATCACGAGCGAGAGCTTGTGGACGTCCACCGGCAGGCGCGGCCGGATCCACAGGACGTCGTTGCGGAGCTCGAGCCCGGTGTAGCAGCGCTGGAGCAGATCGACGGTTCCCGCCATCGCGCCGATGTGGATCCCCTCGCGCGTCGTGCCGCCCTGGATGTCGGCGACGTCGCTCATCAGCGCCTCGCGGAACAGCTGCCACGACGTCGCGCGGTCGCAGCGCGCGAGCACCCAGGCGTGCGCGACGCGGCTCAGCGTCGAGCCGTCGCTCGTACGACGCAGGTAATAGTCGACGGTCCGCGGGATCATCTCCGTCGTGAACACGTAGCCGATCCGCGAGAACAGCGAGCACAGCTCCTCGGCGGAGAACAGGTAGAACAGCATCAGGACGTCGGCCTGCTTGCTCACCTTGTAGTTGTTCGGCGAGTCCCCCTCGGACTCGAGGATCCGATCGAGACGGTGAATGTCGCCGTAGCGCGCGCGGTACGCGTCCCAGTCGAGCTCCTGCAGATCGCCGTAGCCGGCGAACTGCTCGATCACGCCATTCTCGAGGAACGGCACGCGGAGCTTGCGGCTGATGGCGTCCCACCGGGCGAGCTCGTCACCGCGCAGGTCGAGCGACTCGCACAGCTCGCGCGAGCGCGACGGACAGATGACCTCGAGCGCGTCGAACGCGCGGCACAGCACCCACACCGTCATCATGTTCGTGTACGCGTTGTTGACGAGACCCGGTGCGGGCGCGCCCGGATACGCGGAGTGGTACTCGTCGGGTCCCATCACGCCCCGGATGTCGTAGCGATCGTTCGCCTCGTCGTGCGTCGCGAGGCTCGCGAGGAAGCGCGCGATCTCGAGCAGGAGCTCGGCGCCCGCGTTCTCGAGGAACTTCAGATCGCCGGTGACCTGGAAGTACTGCCAGACGTTGTAGGCGATCGCTGCGCCGACGTGCCGCTGGAGGTGCGTGCTGTCGCGCACCCACCGGCCGGAGCGCGGATTGAAGCCGATGCGCGGCGTCTCCTCGCTGCCGTCGCTGCCGCTCTGCCACGGAAACATCGCGCCGCGATGGCCGGCCTCGCGCGCGGCGTGACGGGCGCTGTCGAGGCGGCGAAATCGGTACAGGAGCAGGCCGTGCGTGATGTCGGGCATCCGCAGGTTCAGGAACGGGAACACGAACAGCTCGTCCCAGAACACGTGGCCGCGGTAGCCCTCGCCGTGCAGGCCGCGCGCCGGGATGCCGACGTCGAGATCGATCGTGTTGCGCGACGCGGTCTGCAGCAGATGGAAGATGTGGAGCCGGAGGATCGCCGTGACCTCGGCGTCGGCCTCGTCGTCGCCCTCGAGATCGAGATCGATCTCGAACGAGCGCCAGAGCTGCTCCCACGCGAGCTCGTGCGAGCGTTGCAGATCGTCGAAGTCCGGAGCCTCCGCCAGCTTGCGCACGGCCGCGTCCTTCGCGTTCGAGATCGCGTGATCGCGCGACGTGTAGATCGACACGACCTTCTCGAACCGGACCGGGACAGTCGCCTCGACGTCGGCGACGATCTCGTGCGCGATGTAGCCCTGGTGAGCGAGCGTGCGCCGCTCGTGGATGCTGCAGCCGAACACGCGGGTCCGCGCGGCCTCCGCGATCAGAATTCCGGACTGCACGGTACGGACCGCCAGCACCATCGTGTCGCCGCCGATCGCACACGCCTCGGCCGGATCGAGGTGGCGGTTCGCGAGGAACCGATAGCGCTCGACGCCGGAGTTCGTGATCCAGCCATCGAGCGTCGAGAGCACCTCGATCCGTCCCGACCAGTTCTCCGGCGTCAGCGTGAGCTCGACGCCGCCGAGGTGCGGCTCCGCCATGTGGACGATGCGGCGGCTCGAGATGTTCGTGATCCGGCCGAACATGTCGCGGACCCGGATCTCGCGCAGCAGCACGCCGTGCTTGAGATCGAGCACGCGCCGGTAGCGAAGCACCTCGATGCTCCCGATCCGCTCCCAGTCCTCGCCGAAGTGGCGGAACGACATGTGGAGCCAGTTGGGCACGTTGACGGCATCCTCGAGCTCGTTCGCGCGACCCTCGATCGTCGTCGTCAGTCGGTTGTAGCAGCCGGCGATGTACGTCCCGGGATAGTGGATGCCGTCGGCGGCTGCCTCGAGCGTCGCGCCGCGCGTCGCGAAGTAGCCGTTGCCGAGCGTCGTCAGCGTCTCGCGAACGCCCTCGACGCGAGGGTCGTAGCCGTCGTAGACGAGCTCCCAGCTGCTCATGGCGCTGCCACCGACGGCTGGGTGTGCGCGATCTCGAGCTCGCCGAGATTCTGGACGGTCGCGTCGGCGCCGTGGGCTCGCAGCTCGGCGCCATCGCCGGCGCGATCGATGCCGATGACCATCCCGAAGCCGCCGGCCCGCGCGGCCTCGACGCCGGAGATCGCATCCTCGATGACGACGGTGCGGTGCGGGTGCGTGCCGAGCCGCCGCGCGGCCTCGAGGAACGTGTCGGGCGCGGGCTTGCCTCGCAGGCTGCATCGCTGGATCTCGAGGCCGTCGACCTGGACGTCGAACAGGTTCGTGAGCTGGGCGGCGGCGAGCACGCGCGGGCAGTTCGCGCTCGCCGTCACGACCGCGAGCCGAACACCCGCGGCACGCGCGCGCCGCAGAAACGAGATCGTGTCGACGAACACCTCGACGCCGTGCTGCTCGAGCTGCGCGTGGACGTAGTCATCCTTGCGCGCGGCGAGCCCGTACATCGTCGTCATGTCGCGGGTGTCCTCCGGGCTGCCCTCGGGAAACTCGATCCCGCGCGCCGTGAGAAAGCCCCGCAGACCGTCCCGACGTGGCCGGCCATCGACGTAGTGCCGGTAGTCGTTCATGTCGAACGGGGTCCACGCTCCGCCGGCGGCGCGATCTGCCAGAATCTCGTCGAACAGGCGCTTCCACGCGGCCGCATGAACGACCGCCGTGTTCGTGATGACGCCGTCGAGGTCGACGGCGAACGCGTCGAAGTCTCGCAAGTCGATGGTGATCACACACGAGACGCGTTCAAGGCATGTGCCGGCGCAACCGCTGCGCCGGGCGCGCGTGCGAAGTCAGCTGACGGCGCGCGGGAGGCGCGCGAGCACACCCATCAGATCGTGGCCGCTCTCGTCGACGATCACGCGGGCCTCGTTGTTGAGCTGGAGAAGCTCGCCGAGCCGGTGCTGATCCTCGATCGCGACCCAGCGAATCCCCGGCGCGATCTCGACCGCGTGCTTCGGCGTCGCGAGATCGGTGCCGCGCGCGACGGTGTCGGCGAGCTCGGTGACCGCATGGGCGACGAGCGGGACATCGGCATCGGTACAGAGCGCGACCAGATCGGGCGCACCGAACTTTCGCATCCCGCGCGTGTGGAGCGCGTGCGCGTGATCGGGCCGCGTCGAGCTCGTCTCGTAGATCACGCTGACCTCGCGCCGGATGTCGAGCTCCTCGCCTGCAGGTTGCACCTGGTCGGCCGTGCGAAACGACATCGCGTGCGCATCGAGGACGACCTCGGCGCCGCGCGCGACGAGAAAGCGCACCATCGCCCACGCGGCCTGCAGGTACGTCAGGTCGGCGACCGCGCCCGGCGAGCACTGCACGATCGAGACGTGATCAGCCGCGTAGAGCGTCGCGAGCGAGGCACCGAGATCCTTCTCCGCGATCGATCGCAGCGAGCCGCTGCGCCAGGCGTCGAACCACGCCGGGTCGGCAGCGCGCTCGATCGTCCGCGCGTCGCAGCGAGCGAGCGAGTCGGCCGTCGGCGCGCCGAACCGCGACATCGACAGCTCGACTCCCGAGCGCAGCGGGCCCCGGCCGAACGCGAACAACACGACCTCGGGATGGCGCGGCCTCGACGGAGGTGCCGTGAATTGCCAGGGTGCGATCACGGCGGCATTGTGGCCGGCGATCGCGCGCGGCACACCGCCAACGTCGAACTTACTTGAATGGTCCGACCGGGCAACGTAGCTTCAGCGACATGCAGAAGAGCCTCCCCGCGTGGGCGTACGGTGTCCTGGGAACGGTCGGCGCAGTGCTCGTCGGATCGATGATCCTCAACTGGATCGATTTCGGCGGCGCCTTCACGGTGCGTGGCTACACGCTCGCGCTCGAGCAGAACCACTGGCTGCTGCTCGTGCCCGTCGCCGGCCTGCTGCTCGTCGGCGCCGCAGCGACGCGCTCGGCGCACACGCGGCTCGCGGCGATCTTCGCAGGCGTCGTCGTCACCGGCTACGTGCTGCTCGGCCTCACGCGCGGCATCCTCACCGCGGGCCTCGAGACGTGGCTCATGCTCGGTGGCGCGGGCGCGATGCTCGCGGGCGCCAAGGATCGCACGTGGCTCCGCGCCGCCGGCGGTGCCGCGGTCCTCGCCGGCTTCTTTGCACCGTGGGCCGATCTGACGCTCGCGGGCGCGCTGTGGCGCGGCTACGCGACGGGCCTCGCGTTCAAGGCGCTCTGGCTCGTTCCCGTCGCCGGCATCGTCGGCCTCCTGAGCGCGGGCAACCGGGCGACCGGTGGCCAGCTCGCCGCGGGCGCCGGCATCACCGTCTACGCCGCGTTCCTCGTCGCGGTCGGCGCGACGGCGATGCTCGTGTTCGGTCTCGGCGCCTGGATCGCCGTCGGTGCGAGCACCGTCGCGCTCGCGATCGGCGTCCTCGCGCGTGGCCCCGAGTCGCGCAAGCAACTCGACGCGTGACACGCGAGAAGCGCGGCTGATTCCGCTGCCCTGGCGCGGCGAACCACCGCGTTCCTTGCCAGCGCCCGCACGAGGCGCTACGTAATGGGAGCGCCGACGCTCGTTGGCGCCCGCATGCGCTACCTCCGCTGAGCCCATCGTCTTCGTCCCGCGCGCCGATCGTGTGCGCGCTGCTCGGCCTCAGGAGGTTTCATGCTCTCGATCCAGCTCGAACGCGTCGCGTTCGCGTACTCGGATGCGATCCCGCTGCTCGCGGACATCGACATCCATCTCACTCGTGGTTTCACCGGCATCGTCGGCGAGAACGGCGCAGGCAAGTCGACACTCCTGCGCCTCGTCGCGGGCGAGCTCGCACCGACCACCGGCCGCATCGTCGTCGAGCCGCGCGACGCCGCGATCGCATTCTGCGCGCAAGGCATCGACGCACTCGGCGACGACGTGCGCGCGCTCGCGGAGGCCGACGACGCCCGCGCCGGACGGTGGCGCGGTCTGCTCGACCTCTCGCCCGTCGAGCTCGCGCGGTGGGATACGCTCTCGCCCGGCGAGCGCCGGCGGTGGCAGCTCGGCGCCGCACTCGCGCGCGACCCCGACATCCTGCTGCTCGACGAGCCGACGAACCACGTCGACGGCGTCGCGCGCAACCTCGTCGTCTCCGCGCTCGCGCGATTCCGCGGCATCGCGCTCGTGATCTCGCACGATCGCGCGCTGCTCGACGAGCTGACGAGCGCGACGGTCCGCGTCCACGCCGGCACCGCGACGCTCGTGCCCGGCGGCTACTCCGTCGCGCGCCAGACGTGGGAAGCCGGCGAAGCCTACGCCCGCGAGCGCAGGGCCGAGGGCCAGCGTGCCGCGAAGCATGCGGCGCGCAAGCTCGCGGACGCGCGCCGCGAGCAGCAAGGTGCCGATGCCAATCGCAGCGGAGCGCG
>JAEWJO010000017.1 GCA_023386455.1 Pseudomonadota bacterium
CGGCATCGTGCGCAACCCGGGATGAGACTGGCGCACGCCAGACCACGTCCGAGCGTGCACGTGTGCGAACTGACAGGTCCCATAGATACGACCCTGTGTGGACGTACTTACGGGACAACTCTTAGAACACGGGTGCTATGCTGGGATCATGAGGATCCCGGCGACGCCGAAGGTCATCCTCCGATCGTGCCGCGAGTACGATCCGGAGAAAATTCGCGCCATCATCCGCTCGGGCCTCGAAGAGCTCGGGCTGCGACCGTTCGGGCGCACGCTCGTCAAGCCGAACCTGGTCGCCGCGGGCCCGCTGTTCCCGTACGCGTTCACGCGTCCCGAGTTCGGCGAAGGCGTGTTGCGCGCGCTGCGCGACGTCGGCGGCGAGAGCATGACCGAGCTCGCCGCCGGCGAGCGCTGCGGCATCACCGTGCCGAGCCGCGTCGCGTTCAAGGAGTCCGGCTGGGACGACATGCTCGCCGGGATCGGAGTGAAGAAGTACCACTTCGAGGAGCAGCAGCAGGTCGAGATCCCGCTGTCGCACGAGGGTCGACTTCGCGACTACCTGTTCACGCCCGAGCCGATCGCGCGCGCCGACTTCTTCGTGAACTGTCCCAAGTTCAAGGCGCATCCGTGGACGACGGTGACGTTCTCGATGAAGAACTACATCGGGATCCAGGACGATCGTCATCGCCTGATCGATCACGATCACAAGCTCAACGAGAAGATCGCGGACCTCCAGCACATCATCCAGCCGCAGTTCATCGCGATCGACGGCATCACCGCCGGCGAGGGCCGCATGCTGACGCCGACGCCGTTCGACCTCGGCCTCATCATCATGGGCAACAGCCAGGTCGCGTTCGACGCGGTCTGCTGCGCGATCATCGGCCTCGATCCGAACAGCGTCGATCACATCCGGCTCGCCGCGCAGCAGGGGTTCGGCACGACGGACCTCTCGAAGATCGAGATCACGGGTGACGTCACGCTCGAGGAGGCGCAGAAGCGCGCGAAGGGCTTCAAGGTCGGGCTCATCCGCGTCGAGAAGTACTTCGAGGGCACGCACATCTCCGCGTACTCCGGTCCGCCGCCGGAGCCGGAGCACGGCGACTACTGCTGGGGTGGTTGTCCGGGTGCGATCGAGGAGGCGATCGAGATCCTCCGCGTGTTCGACAAGCACACCGACGCGAAGATGCCGCACATGCACGTCGTGTTCGGCGCGTACGACGGCGCGATTCCCGCCAAGCCCGGCGAGAAGGTCGTGTTCATCGGCGACTGCGCGAACTGGAAGGGCGAGCTGCACGGCAAGCCGATCGAGATCGCGAACCTCTACAAGGAGCGGTCGACGCTCGACCCGCACACGATCCAGTCCGACGACATCTTCAAGAAGCTGGCGACCGCGCGCGCGAAGCTCCGCGGTGACGTGATCCGCCTCGAGGGCTGTCCGGTCTCGGTCGCCGAGCAGGTGCTCGCGCTCGTCACGATCGGCGGGCTCAAGAACCCGTACTTCGATGCGACGAACATGATGACGTTCTCGCGCGCCTACTTCGGCTGGAAGGCGCGTGTCGCGCTCAACAAGCTGCAGCGCAAGACCTACCAGCAGAACGGCGCGTTTGCCGAGCGCGGCCAGGCTGCACCCGACCTCGGAGAAACGACATGATCGGTCCAGGATCGATGCCGCGGTTTCCGTGGCGCGCGTTCAAGCGCAAGACCACCCTCGCCTACACGCGTCGCCGCCGGGCTCGGCCGAAGCAGCGAAATCAGGCGCAGGCCGTCGGTGTGGAACCCGAGATCATGGTCTTCGATCATGGTCCGGTGGAGTTTCCGGTGGCGAGCGTGCGACCTCGCGAAGCGCGGGGCCGCGCCGTCGCCGCGCTTGCCGATCTGCAGCGCTGGCTCGCCGCCCGGTGGGAGTGGTTCAAGCCGCGCTCGGTGCCGTGCGCCGTCGCCGGCCTCGGCATGATCGCGGTCATCGCGTCCGCCGACTACCTCGCGCACCATCTCGATCAGGGCGACTCCCACAAGCCGATTGTCGTTCGCATCGACCTCGGCCCGCGCTGACGCGCGTTGCGCGATAGATTCGGCGCATGACCGTTCGCGCCGTCCATCACCTGAACTGCGCCACGATGTGTCCGATCGCGGGCTTTCTGCTCGGCGGCAGCAGCTGGCGCGGACGCATGGTCGCGCACTGCTTGCTCGTCGAGACCGAGCGCGACGGCCTCGTCCTCGTCGACACGGGCTTCGGCACGCGCGACATCGAAGGCCGCACCGGCCTGTCGCGCAGCTTTCGCGTGCTGACCGGTCCTGCACTCGCGCACGACGAGACGGCGGCCTTTCAGGTGAAGGCGCTCGGGTTCTCGCCGGAGGATGTTCGCCACATCGTCGTCACGCACCTCGATCTCGACCACGCCGGAGGCATCGCCGATTTCCCGCACGCGAAGGTCCACCTCCACGCCCGCGAGCACGGCGCCGCGATGGCGCGCTCGCACTTCAAGGAGCGCGAGCGCTACCTGACCGCGCACTGGGCGCACGGGCCGAAGTGGGAGGTCTATGCCGAGGACGGCGAGACGTGGCGTGGCCTGCCGGCGGTGACGAAGCTGCGCGGCCTCGATGCCGACGTCGGCATCCTGCCGATGCACGGCCACACGCGCGGTCACTCCGCCGTGATCGTGAAGAGCGGTGCGCGCTGGCTCGTCCATGCAGGCGACGCCTACTTTCACCGCAACGCGATCGAGGGCAGCGCGAAGGTGCCGTTCGGCTTCGCCGCCTTCGAGCGCGCGACCGAGATGATCCCGTCGGCGCGGCGTGCGTCGGTCGCGGCACTGCGCCAGCTCGCGGCGACGTATCGCGACCTCGACGTGTTCTCCGCGCACGACGAGCGCGAGTACGCGGCGCTTGCAGGTCGCGCTTGAGGGGCTCGTAGCCCCTGCGAACTAACCGCGCGAGGTCCTTGCTGGTCAAACCGAGCGCATGCGCACGGTGAGCCCTGTAGCGCGGGAGAGCGTGATTGCTCCATCCGTGTCGACGGGTATGATGGCGCACGTAACCCTCGTGCCAAACAGCCGCCGAAACACCGCAAACGTGGCCATGAGCGCCCAGCTCCTCGAGAGCGACGCGGTGTTCCGGTTCCTCGTCGATAGCGTCTCCGAGTACGCGATCTTCATGCTCGATCCGCGCGGGTACGTGGCGACCTGGAATGCCGGTGCCGCCCGGATCAAGGGCTACACGGCGGACGAGATCATCGGCCAGCACTTCTCGACGTTTTATCCGGAGGAGGACGTCCTCGCCGGCAAGTGCGAGCGCGAGCTCGAGGTCGCCGAGCGAGAGGGGCGCTTCGAGGACGAGGGCTGGCGCATCCGCAAGGGTGGCGGCCAGTTCTGGGCGCACGTGGTCATCACCGCGGTGCGCGCTGCCGATGGCTCGCTGATCGGCTTCGGCAAGGTCACGCGCGATCTGACCGCCTACAGGCGCGCCGAGCAGGACCGCATCGAGCGCATGGCCGCCGAGGAACGCTTCCGGCTGATCGTCGAGAGCGTCCGCGACTACGCGCTGTTCATGCTCGACCCGACCGGCCACGTCGCGACGTGGAACATCGGCGCCAAGCGCATCAAGGGCTACGACGCCGACGAGATCATCGGCAAGCACTTCTCGCTGTTCTACCCGCCCGAGGCCGTCGCCACCGGCATCTGCGACCTCGAGCTCGAGGTGGCTGCGCGCGAGGGCCGGTTCGAGGACGAGGGCTGGCGCATCCGCAAGGACGGCTCGAAGTTCTGGGCGAACGTCGTGATCAGCGCGGTCCGCGACGGTGCGGGCAAGCTCGTCGGGTTCGCGAAGGTCACGCGCGATCTCACCGAGCGCAAGCGTGGCGAGGACGAGCGCGCTGCACTCCTGGCCGCCGAGCAGGCAAACCGCACGAAGGACGAGTTCCTCGCGATGCTCGGCCACGAGCTGCGCAACCCGCTCGCCCCGATCGTCACCGCGCTCCAGTTGATGCGGCTCCGCGGCGACCGGAGCACGTCGAAGGAGCAGGACGTCATCGAGCGCCAGGTCCGGCACATGAGCCGACTCGTCGACGACCTTCTCGACGTCTCGCGGATCACCCGCGGCAAGATCGAGCTGCGCAAGGAGCACCTCGACGTCCGCGGCATCGTCGCCAAGGCGATCGAGATCGTGAGCCCGCTCATCAACGAGCGCCGTCACAAGCTCGAGATCGACCTGCCGGAGCGCGAGCTCGTCGTCGACGCCGACGCCGACCGGCTGACGCAGGTCTTCACGAACCTCATCACGAACGCGGCCAAGTACACCAATCCCGGCGGCACGGTTCGCATCACCGTCGCCGAGCAGAACGGGCTCGTCGCCGTCGACGTCCGCGACGACGGCACCGGGATCGATCCGGCGCTCCTGCCGCACGTGTTCGAGCTGTTCGTGCAGGGCAAGCAGTCGTCGGAGCGCGCGACCGGAGGGCTCGGACTCGGCCTGACGCTCGTCCGCAAGTTCGTCGAGCTGCACGGCGGCAGCGTCGAGGCACACAGCCCCGGCAAGGGCCTCGGCAGCACGTTCACGGTCCGCCTGCCGATCACCGACGCGCGGCGCCTCCAGAGCACGTCGGGCATGCGACCGCTGTCGTACCAGATCGCGAAGCAGTCGCACCGGATCCTGATCGTCGACGACAACGAGGACGCAAGGACGCTGCTCGCCGAGGTCCTCGAGAGTGTTGGACACAAGGTGTGCTCCGTTGGAGATCCGCACGAAGCGCTCCAGCGCGCGCTGACGTTCAAGCCGCAGATCGCGATCCTCGACATCGGCCTGCCGGGCATGGACGGGTACGAGCTCGGCGCGAGGATGCTCGCGCTCATGGGCGAGACGAAGCCGAGGCTCATCGCGCTCACGGGCTACGGCCAGGCGAACGACCGCGCGCGCTCGATCGCCGCGGGCTTCGACGATCACCTCGTGAAGCCCGTCGATCTGCGCAGCTTGCTCGCGTCGCTCGCCGCGATGTGATCACGCCCGGCCGACGAGCGCCGCCGCCAGCGGTGGCAGCTCGGAGGACGACGCGAGCCCGTCGGTCGCCGCGATCACGGTGCCGAGGTCGGTGCGCGCCGCCCGCTCCGACAGGTTGCAGACGAGCGCGACGGCGCCGCGCTCGACGCGCAACGTCTGTCCGTCGCGCGTCACCGACGTCGAGGCCGGCGCGGGGTCGCGCAGCGCGGGGTATCGCCGGCGCGCGGTGATCAGCGCCCGATACCAGGCGAGCATCGCGCGATGGTCGCCGCTATCGCGCTCCTGCCAGCGCAGCACGCAGCGCTCGCGAGTCGCCGGGTCGATCGGATCGATCTCCGGCGACGTCCAGCCCGATGCCGCGTGCTCCTTCTTGCGGCCCTCTCGGATCGCGTTCGCGAGCTCCGTGGACTCGGGCTGCGCGAAGTAGCAGAACGGCGTCGACGCCGCCCACTCCTCGCCCTGGAACAGCATCGGCACGAACGGCGACGCGAACAGAAGGCCCGCCGCGATCATCGCCCGCCGGGTGCCCGCGAGCTCGTGCAGGCGCTCGCCCGCGGCGCGGTTGCCAATCTGGTCGTGCGACTGGACGTACGCGACGAGCCGGTCGCGCGGCAGCTCGCCAAACGGCTTGCCGTGCGGGCCGCCGCGGAAGGCCGAGCGCCGGCCGTCGAGCCAGTAGCCGCGCTCGAGGATGCGCTGCACCGCCTCGGGCTCGGCGAAGTCGGCGTAGTAGCCGGTGCGCTCGCCGGTGACGAGCACGTGGACCGCATGGTGGAAGTCATCATTCCAGTGCGCATCGAGGCCCCAGCCTCCGCGCGCGCGCTCGGTGACGACCTTCGGATCATGCTCGTCGTACTCGCCGACGAGCACGAGCGGCCGGCCGAGTGTCGTCTCGAGCGCACGAACCTCGTCGACGAGCTCGGCGATCAGGTGGCGGTCGCTCGCGTCGTACAGCGAGTGCACGGCGTCCAGGCGAAGACCGTCGGCGCCGTAGTCGCGCAGCCAGGTCAGCGCGCTGTCGATCAGGAAGCGGCGAACCTCACGGCTGTCCGGGCCGTCGAGATTGACCGCGTCGCCCCACGGCGTCTTGTAGCGATCGGTGCGGTACGGCCCGAACTCGAACGCGTAGGCGCCGTCGGGACCGAAGTGATTGAGCACGGTATCGATCAGGACCGCGAGCCCGCGTGCATGACAGTGCCCGATCAGCTCGCGCAGCCCGCGGGGTCCGCCGTACGGCGAATGCGCCGCGAACAGGTCGACGCCGTCGTAGCCCCAGCCATGGCCGCCGGAGAACTGCGCGACCGGCATCAGCTCGACGTGCGTGACGCCGAGCGCGACGAGGTGATCGAGCTGCGCGATCGCGGACTCGAACGTGCCGCCTTCGGTGAACGTCCCGACGTGAAGCTCGTAGATCACCGCATCGCGAAGCGGGACCTGCGGTGTGACGAGCGGCGGTACCTGCCCCATCGCCGGCAGGTCGATCCAGCTCGACGGTCCGTGAACGCCCTGGGGTTGCCAGGTCGACCGAGGGTCCGGCCGGGCCGGTCCGCCGTCGAGGCTGATCGCATAGTGACGGCCGGGCTCGGCAAACGGCGCGTCCCACCAGCCGTCACCACGTGCCACGGCGCTCACCGCCCTGCCGTCGACGACATATTCGACGCGATTCGCGCGGGGGGCCCAGACCGATCGCTGCATCCGCGCACGGTGATGCCAGCCACATGCCAGGGAGGCGCCTGCAGCAGCTCCCGGGAGGTTCTGCTAGCGTCCAGGCCATGAAGCGACTCGCCTCGTTGATGTTCGGACTTGCCGCCCTCGCCGCCTGCAATGCATGCGGTGATGACGGCGGCGCCGATGCCTCGATCGACGGCCCGCCCGACAACTGCGCTCCCGAGATGACGATGACGGGCGAGTACGTCGACTGGGATTCGACCGAGACCGCGTTCCACGGCATCTTCGGGGCGACGTTCGTGCTCCGCGCCGACACGACGCGGATGGCGACGACGGCGCCGAACGGGCGGTTCCTGTTCCCGTGCATCCCCGCGGCCGACGGGTTCGTCGACATCACGCCGATGACCGGGTCGGACTACGTCGCCGGCACGATCGTCGTGAACAAGGCGACGATCCAGTCGGGCGCGATGCAGAGCTACCGCAGCTTCACGGCGACGCGGGCGGCCGAGTTCGGATTCTCGGCGGCGATGGCCCACGTCTACGTTCACGTCGAGGGTGGCGCGAAGGCCGTCACGATCGCGGGGACTGCCGGCGTGACGAAGCACTTCGACGGCGGCGCGTGGGTCGATGGCAACACCGGCACCGATGTCTACCTCGGCAACATCGCACCCGCGGCATCGACGACGCTGTCGGTCGGCGGTGCCTCCGCGGGCTCGATCCCGCTCGCCGCGGGCCAGTTCACGTACGTCACGGTCCGCTGATCGCGTAGGCGTAGGCGAGCAATCGCCGTGCGCAGTGCTCGTGCGACGGTCCCCAGCGCACGCGACCGGCCGCGGAACGGCCACAAGCGGCCAACTCGCCTACGCCTACGCCTACGCCTACGCCGATCAGTTCTTGTCGAGCTTGATCGCCGCGGCCGCCCCGGAAC
Source organism: Pseudomonadota bacterium (assembly GCA_023386455.1). Classification (GTDB taxonomy): domain Bacteria; phylum Myxococcota_A; class Polyangia; order Haliangiales; family Haliangiaceae; genus JABFXX01. The sequence continues at coordinate 7,586 of JAEWJO010000017.1, forward strand.
GGCCACGAGCGGGCTCGCCTACGCCGATCACTTCTTGTCGAGCTTGATCGCCGCGGCCCCCGCGGCCCCATTGCCGCCCGGCGCGGTCACGTCGGGGAGCGTCAGCTCCGCGATCGAGTCCTGGAACTCGACGCGCGTCAGCATGATCTTCTCCTCCGTGTCGACCATCGCGATCGTCGACTTCTGAACGCGCTCGGAGATGTCCTTCATCTTCGACTTGAGGTGCGTCATGAGGTCGCCGCCGGTCTTCACCGCCTGGAGCGTCACGATCTGCGCGTGTAGCTCGTCCATGCGCTCGCGGTAGTCGCGCAGGCGCCGGTTCAGGCTCACCTGCTCCTGGGTCAGGTCGACGAGCGACTTGTGGATCGCGAGCAGCTTCTTCAGCTGCCCCTTGAGCTCGGCCGAGCCCTCGGCGGCGTCGACCCAGACCTTCATCATGTCGAGCGTGACGTCCGCATTGAGGTCGAGCGTGCGCTCCATCGGCGTCGCCTCGGCGATCTCGACCTCCTTCGTCTCGCCCGGCTTCAGGTGCACCTCGAACAGGTGCGCCTCGCCGACGCGCTCGAACGCGGGCGGCGCCTCGATCAGCTTCCAGCCCTTGTTCACGGTGTGACGGATGAAGATCTTCGCGACGTCGGGCAGACGGTTCGTGATCGTCATCTTGTTGCGGCGAATGTGCTGGACCTCCGCCGTCAGGACGCCGCGCTGCAGCGTGACGAGCCGCGACAGCTTGTTCTCCTCGCCGCTGTTTCGCTCGACGACGATCTGGCGATCGAGCGCGTACGGGACGACCGCCGACGAGTGCGGCGGAATCGGCTCGGTGATGCCCTCGCCGATGAACCGGCCCTCGCCGTAGACCGTCACCGGACCCGCCTCGAGCGTCGAGGTCGACTGGTTCAGGAACCGGACCGCGCGGAAGGCGAAGTTCTGGTTGCCACGCTCGCTGTCGGGCGCGTAGAGGTACACGACCTCGCCGTCGGTCTTGTCGCGGACCATCGACACCATCGCGCTCGAGCCACGCTCGACCGTCATCGGCGTCGGGTTGAAGAAGTGACTCTCGCCGACGGGCTGTGCGTCCTGCTCCATGCCCTTCTGCTTCTGTGCCGCCTGCTGCTCGGACGGCGATGGCGCCTGCGCGACGAGGCGCACGACCTCGGAGTTGCCCGGGCCGACCTTCGGCACGACCTTGATGCGTGCCGGCGCGACGCCCTGATCGATGAGCTGATTGCGGACGATGTTCGCGCGGTCGTTCGCGCGCGTCGCGGCACCGACGCGGTTCTCGTCTGCGTAGCCCTCGATGATGATCAGCTTGTCGGAGTTGACGAGCGAGCTCGACGCGGCCCTCATCTTCGAGTCGCCCGCCGCGACGCGCGAGGTGTTCGCCTGGTACTGCGGCTGTGCTGGTGCGGTCTTCGTCGCCACCTCTTCTCTGGCTTTCGCCGTCTTCTTCAGCGCGCGCGACCGCATGTGGCGACCGCCACCACCGCCACCACCGGTGCTCTCGATCGACATCTCGTCGGCGCTGCCCATGTCTGCCATCGGCGCGGGCGACGGCGGCTTCGTCTCGACCTGCATCATCGCGATGCGCTCGCTCTCGGCGTTCTCGGGATGGCCTTCGGGCCGGCGGATCTCGGCGTCGTCGAGCTGCGTGATCACCGCCTCGCCGCCTTGCGCGAGGTCGCCCGGGCGCGTCCCACCGTATGGCGAGATGCCGGTCGGCGGCGCGACCGCGAACTTCTCCTCGGCGGCGAGCGTCTCGCGCTGGACCTGGCGGACGCTCCAGAGGTCGAACTTGAACGAGAGTGCCGACGACGAGCCGACGCCGACGCGGACGCCCTTCCAGTCCTCCCCCGACGTGTTGTCGACGATGGCCCAGCCCTCGAGCATCACCTTGCCCGGCTCGGCGACGCCGACGCGATAGCTCGGCTTCCACGACGGCGACTCGGTGACGTACGTGAGCACGACATCGGCCTTGTCCTTCGTCGGGAGCTGCAGCTTCATCACGAGGTAGTTGCCGTCGTCGGCTTGCTGCCTCGGGA
>JAEWJO010000020.1 GCA_023386455.1 Pseudomonadota bacterium
GGACCAAACCGGGGAGCACACCGGGTGTCAGCCAACCTCGTGGCGGGTGTCCCCCAACCGATGACCGGAGAATCCGCTCAGGTCGGTCAGCGCCTGCATCACGCGCGGGGGCAAACCGGGTGTCACCCGACCGACCAGCGGACAACGGGGCCAAACCGGGGGCTACGTCGGGGGACCACGCCGGGTGTCACCCGACCTCGCGGCGGGTGTCCCCCCAACCGATGACCGGACAATCCGCTCAGCGAATCGCGGTCGCGAGCTCGGTCAGCGCCTGCTTCACGCGCGGCGATGGGCCGGTCAGGTACGGCTGGCTCATGGCAAAGACCTTCTTGGTCTTCACGGCGGGCACGTCGATGGCGTCCCAGTCACTCGGCTTGTTGTCCCCGCCGAACGAGAAATCGAGGATCACCTCCGGCTGCGCGCGCAGCACCTCCTCGATGCTGATCTTCGGATAGCGCACGCCCGATGCAGCGAGCACGTTGTCGCCGCCGACGATCGCGAGCAACTCGTCGAGGTAGCTGCCGCGGCCCGCGACGACCAGGTTGCCGAGGCCACCGTTCTCGCGATCGATCACGGCGAGCACCTTCGGATGACGCGCCGGGCGGGCGGCGGCGGCCGCGTCGATCTCGCGATCGATCTCCGCGATGAGCGCGTCCGCCTCCTTCGACTTGCCGATGCGGGCGCCGACCTCCTTCAACGCACGCTTGACGTCGGGCAGCGCGTGCATCGCGCAGCCGATCGTCTCGAGCCCCTGGTCGTGGAGCGCGCCTGAAGTCTGGCCGTGGATGTCGTCGACGATGACGAGCGTTGGCTGGAGGTTCACGATGGCCTCGAGGTTCGGCCTCAGAAAGTCGCCGACCTTCGGCAGCGCCTGGACCGCTTCGGGATACTTCGAGTACTCGTCGACACCGACCAGCGCGCTCGTCGCGCCGAGCGCGGCGACGACCTCCGTGCCGGACGGCATCAGCGACACGATCCGCAGCGAGGCGCTGCCGCTGCCGGCGCTGCCCGCGTGTTCACCGCCGCTGCGCTTGCACGCCGCAGCTGTGCACGCAACGAACACGAGAAGCCCGAGGACAATCCGCGCGTGCCGCATGCCTGTCGGTATCACAGGCCTGCTATCTTGCGGGACGTGGGAGATCACGACCTCAGCGGCACCGTCCTCGACGGGCGCTACAAGGTCATCGAGCCGATCGCCGAGGGCGCGATGGGCAGCGTCTACCGCGGCGAGCGCCTGAAGCTCGGGCGCGCTGTCGCGATCAAGGTGATGCACCAGGAGCTGCCGGACGAACTGTCGAGCCGCCAGCGCTTCGAGCGCGAAGCGAAGCTGATGGCGCTCCTCGAGCACCCCAACTGCGTCTCGGTGATCGACTTCGGCGTCCACGACGACAAGCCATTCCTCGTCATGGATCTCGTCCGCGGAACGAGTCTCATCGATCTGCTCGAGAAGAGCGGCAAGCTCGAGATCGCGCGCGCGTCCGATATCATTCGCCAGGTCCTGTCGGGCCTCGCCCACGCGCACGAGCTCGGGATCGTCCATCGCGACATCAAGCCCGCGAACATCATGATCTCGGAGAAGGCGGGATTCGGTTCGCAGGTTCGCATCCTCGACTTCGGCCTCGCGCGCCTCACCGAGGGCTCGACGAAGCTGACGACCGGCATCGTCGTCGGCACCCCGAACTACATGGCACCCGAGCAGTGCAAGGGCAGCGACGTCGACGCGCGCACCGACATCTATGCATGCGGCGTGATGCTGTTCGAGATGCTGACCGGCCGGAAGCCATTCATCGCCGACGATCCGATCGCCGTCGTTCGCAAGCACCTGATGGAGGCGCCACCGACGCTCTCGGCGGTCGAGCCCAACGTCGACTTCGGTCCGCTCGAGTCGATCGTCGCGAGGGCGCTCGCGAAAAAGCCGGAGGAGCGATTCGACAGCGCTGTCGACATGTCGAAGGCCGTCGAGGCCGCGGCGAAGGCGATCGCGGCGCCCGTGTTCGCACGCGCGGTGCCCGATACCGCAACGCCGCCGGCGAGTAACCAGGTCGCGACGCCATCGGGCTGGGCTGTGCCGCAGGAGAGCGGGGCGCCGGTGACCGAATCGCAGGTGATCGATGCGCTGCATCCGAGCGGTGCAGCGATCACGCCGTCGCAGGTGCTCGAGTCCGCGCCCATCCGCGCAGCGACGCCGCATGCGGGCATGCCCGATGTACCGACCGGCCCCGCTGCGACCCCGCACGCGGGCATGCCGAATGTGTCCTCGGCGCCGACCCCGATGCCACATGTCCCGTCGGGGCCGACCGCCGGTAGTCCGCCGAACGCACCGACCGCGCCGGACTCGTCGCACGGGCAGGCCGGCGGCTGGATTCCGCCGAGCGGAACGTCGAGCTCGGGGCCGATCTCCGACGGCGCGCCGAACCGTTCCCTCGGGATCCCGCCGACACGTCCCGCGCAGCAGGTCACCGAGGGCCGAACGCTGTCGAACAAGCAGCTCGCGATCGGCGGCGGAGTGTTCGCCGTGCTGGTGATCATCGTGATCGCGATCTTCGCCAGCAGCGGCGAGGAGCAGGACGCCGCGAAGAAGCAGCTCGACGAGAAGCCGATCGTCGTCCCCGACGAGCCAACGAGCGATCCGATCCCGGCGATCCTCGATCGCGGCAACAAGCTGATCGCGTCCGACGATCCCGAGGCCGCGGTCAGTCTCCTCACGAAGGCACGCAGGACACATCCCGACAACGCGCAGCTCGCGCTCGCCCTCGGCCGCGCCTACTTCGGCAAGCTGTGGTGGAGCGAGGGCGTGAAGAACTTCCGCGACGCGATCAAGCTCGATCCGGAGGTCGCGTCGGACCCCGAGATGCTGAAGGCCGTGCTGAAGGGCTTCTTGACGACGCCGGACATCGACAGCCGCATCGCTGACTTCATGCTCGACCTCGGCGAGCCGATGAAGGCGTACCTGAAAGAGACGGCAGACACGCACCCGAACAAGCAGCTGCGCGCACGCGCCACCGCGATGCTGCGCCGCTTCAGGTAGCACCAGAGGCAATGCCGATCGGTTAGTGGCAAGCCGCTGACCTTGCTCCGGAATCTGGACAGATGTCGCGGACGTCTTGTTTCGGCCGATCCGGACGATCAGGATGCTTGGGTGGCCCGCGTTGCCGACCGTGTCGTGAAGCTGCCCAGCGATGAGCTGTTGCCGAAGTTCGTCGCGAGCCTCGACCCTGATTGGATCGAGGAAGCGCTCCCTGCGACGGGAACGGCGACGATCCGTCGTCGGAGGCTTCCCACCGATCAGGTGGTCTGGTTGGTCATCGGAATGTGCTTGTTCCGCGACCAGTCGATGCGCGAGCTGGTGTCGATGATGGACCTCGCGCTCCCCGGCAGCCGAGGAATTCGTGTCGCTGCGAGCTCGATCGTGCAAGCGAGGGCGAGGCTTGGCGACGAGCCGCTGCGCTGGCTCTTCGAACGGACCGCCAGCGAGTGGGCTCACAAGAGCGCACGTACGCACGCATGGCGCGGTCTCGCGCTGTACGGCGTGGACAGCACCACGCTCCGAATCCCTGACTCGACGGAGAATCGGGCGCACTTCGGCGGCCAGGACACGCGCTGGGACAGCACGAGCGGCTACCCGCTGGCGCGCTTGACGACGTTGATGGCGCTGCGTTCGCACCTGCTGGCCGGTGCGCGTTTTGGTGCGCACACCGACCACGAGACGGTGCTCGCCGGCGATCTGTGGCCGATGATCCCTGATCACTCCGTCGCGATCCTCGACCGCGGCTTCTTCTCGGCTCGAATCCTGATCGGCATCGAGCGCGGTGGGAGCGACCGGCACTGGCTGACGCGAGCACGCAGCGACTTGGTCAGCAAGCGCATCGAACGGTTCGCTGCGGGCGACGAGCTCGTCGAGCTGACGGTATCGAGGCATTCCCGGACCAAGAATCGATGCCGGAGACCTGGCGCATGCGAGCGATTCGCTACCAACGTCGAGGTTTCAAGCCGCAGATCCTGCTGACCTCGATGCTCGACCCGAAGCGGTTTCCTGCTGACGAGATCGTTGCGCTCTACCACGAGCGTTGGGAGATCGAGCTTGGCTACAACGAGGACATGCGCGTGATGCTCGCGCGCGAGGAGACCACTCGCAGCAAGAGTCCACAGGGGGTCGCGCAGGAGTTGTGGGCGCTTGCGCTGGCCTACAACCTCGTCCGATTCGAGGTCGAGCGGGTCGCTGAGGAGGCCGACGTTCCACCGATGCGCGTGAGCTTCTTGGCCGCCCTCCGACTCATCGAGAGCGCCTTCAGAATGAGGGGCGTCGACTCCGCGGGGCGGCTGCCCGAGCGCCTCCGGAACCTTCGCGAGGACATCGGGCACTACATTCTTCCAGAGCGACGACAGCGAAGCTATCCGCGCGCCGTGAAGATCAAGATGAGCAACTACGAACGAAAGCACCCAGGCAAATCCTCGTCGAGGAGGCGCCCTGAGTGACCGGCATTGGCACTAGAGGGCACTAGAGGCCGCGGATCCACGTCCGGATCGTCTCGAGCCCCATGTCGTCGACGCGCTCGGTAGCGACCGGCGGCATCTGCAGCCCGCCACCGCGGTTGCCCATCAGCTCGACGACACGGCTGTCCCCAGGATTGCCGGGCTCGATCTTCTCGCCGACGACGGTGCGATACGTCGCCGTCGACGTCGGGCTGTCGAGCGCACCGAGGCGCAGGGCGAAGTCGAGATCGTTCTCGGGATCGTAACAGCGTGCACCGCCGCGCGCGGGCCGCGACTGGTTGTGACAGTGCGAGCAGTTCGCGTGGAGGTAGCCGAGCGCAGCCTGCACCGGCGGATCGCCGGGGACGACCGGCAAGACCGCGGGCGGCGGCTCGATACGACCGTCGGCGATCAGCTCGCCAAGCGCGAGCTCGCCGGGCATCGCGTCGTGTGCGAGCTGGAT
>JAEWJO010000055.1 GCA_023386455.1 Pseudomonadota bacterium
GTGCAGGCCCGACGCCACTCACCGCGCAGGGCGAGTCCGGCCGGCTCGATCGCAAGCCGGCGGCAGGGGCGATCGGCGACGGCATCGGCGGTGCCGGCGGTGCCGGCGCGACGCTCGCCGGCGAACCGGGCGTGTTCGGGATCTCCCGGGCCGGCGGCGGCGGCGGTGCGGTCGGTCGCATCGGGATCCGCACGAAGCGCGACGCCGGCTTCATGCGCCAGTCCAGTGCGATCCTCAGCCCGGACTTCAGCGATCCGGCGACGACGTGCACGCGCGGCAGCGCGGCCGTGCAGTAGCCTCCCGGCGACGCGTCACGGCATCCAGACGGCCGCACCGTCGACCACGCGCATCACGAGCGCGGGCGACGTGGCGAACGCACCGTCGAGCTGCGCGCGATACAGCGCGAGCGGGCCGCTCGGCGGCGCGACCGCGACATCGTCGGTCGCGACGGGCTCCTCGCCTCCGCCCTCGGCACCCTCGGCCTCGCCGCCCTCGTCCTCGTCGGCCGGCGGCGGCTCCGGATCGGGCGCCTTCTTCTTGGCCTTCTTGGTGTCCTTCTTCGACGACTTCTTCTTGCCGTCCTTCTTGTCGCGATCCTGCTTCTTGCTGCCGTCGCGGTTGCCGAGGATCAGCGCGTACTTTCCGTCGGCGGAGATCGACGCCGCGGTGTAGCCCTTCCAGCATTTGTACTCGCCACCCTCGACGAGCATGATGCACGCGCTCGCGCCGTCCTGGATGAGGACCCACCGCGAGTCGTGCGACCACTCGACGGGCACGCCGTTCTGGATCACCTTGCGTCGCGCGGCCTCGCCGTCGAGCGCGAAGATCGAGAGCACCTCGCCCGGCTTCCGCGTCCGGGCGTTCTCGAAGACCTCGCCCTTGTAGACGCCGAGCGCGTGCGAGCCATCGGGACTGATCGAGAAGCTGCGCAGCGGCGGCTCCGGCGCGACCTTCGTCGCCTTGCTGATCGTCCCGGCGGGGGCTGCCCACACCGACGACGTGTCGGCCCACACGAGCTTGCGCTCGATACCGATGCCGGTCAGGCGCGACGTCGTCGCCGGCACGTCGACGGGGACCACCTTGCCGGTCATCAGCGTGACGATGATCGAGCTCGGCGTCGCGTTCGCGGTCGTCGCCTTCGCGCGGCACAGCACGCACAGACCGTCCTCGGCGAGCTGGGCGGGACCGGCGTCGCACGGCAGATCCTTCGGCGTCGTCGTCGAGCCGTCGAGCGGTAGCCAGGACCACGAGCCGCCGACGTCGATCAGCAGGACCTTGCCGAGCGCGTCGATCCGCAGCGCGCGCACCTTCGCCTTGCTCGGCAGCGTCGCGATCTCGGTCTCGGTCTTTCCCTTCGCGTCGGTCTTGATGATGCTCGTGCCGCGAACGAACACGAGCGAGCGACCTTCGAGATCGTCGGTCTGGGCGTGTCCGGATGAGGATGCGGTCATGCTCAGCGCGAGAACAACGGCGCCGACGACGACCGCGCGCATCACTTCACCAGGTCGAGAGCGCGCTCGGCGCGGTCGGTGAGCGACGTGACGAAGCGACCCTTGCCCGGAACGTCGAGCAGGACGACGTCGCCGAAGCGCGGGAAGTGGACATCGAGCGCGCGCCCACCGTCGACGGCGCGCGCCTCCTTCTCGAACTGCTGCTTCGTCAGCGGCTTGCCGTCGACGAACACCTCGGAGAGGAACTCGAGCGGGGCGACCCAGCTCGCACCCTCGCGCTGGATCTTGTCGCGCATCACGCCGGTCAGGTTGTCGGAGCGGCGGACGACCGTGTCCCAGTCGCGCTTGCCGAGCGCGGCGGCGACGTCGAGATCGAAGCGCTCCGCGGGGAACACGAGCACGACCTTGCCATCGAGCTCCTTCGCCGCGAGCGGCGGTCCCTTCGGCTCCGGCTTGGGCTCGGCCTTCGGCGGCTCGGGCTTCGCAGCCGGAGCCGCGGTGGCGGGCTTGCCGTTGGACGGCGCCGCCGGCGCGGGCGCCTTCGCGGCGGTGCTCGACGGAGCGCCAGGGATCATCGAGAACGTGTCCATCGCCGCGAGCTGCTGCTCGAGCATCAGCGACTTGCGCTGGTCCCACGTCCCGTCGGCCTCGAGGACGTCGACGACGTGCACGTCGCCGCGCACCTCGTACGTGACGCCGGAGAGGCGCGCGAGGATCTGCTGATCGTCGAGCTCGTCGAGGCGCTTCTCGTACGCGGCGAGCTTGGCCTCGAACTCCTTCTGCGAGAGCGGCGTCGCGCGGCGCTTGCCGTCGATGTCGACCTGCGGGTCGAGGGCGTACGGCAGGAGCGCGATGCCGCGGAGGTCGCGCAGCGAACGCGCGCAGATGACCGCGTCGCTCCAGCTGCCGAGCGCGAACAGCCGGCCGAGCCGGATCGGGAGCTTCTGGCAGGTCCCGATGAGCGACTCCTTGAACGGGCGGAGGTCGACCTTGATCAGCGGATCGTTCGCAGGGTCCTGCCGCGGGGTCGTCGCCTGATCGTCGATGATCATCAGGCGCCGCTCGCCACGCCGGCGGAACGGCATCGAGGGCGAGAGTTCCATCTCGGCGCGAGGGTCGAGGCGGTCGACGTCGAGGAGCTGCTTCGTCTGCAGGACCTCCTCACCACCGAGGCCTTCGATCAGAGTCGCCTGATCGATCGCCGCGGTGGCCTGGAACATGAGGTCGGTGACGATGCTGTCGAGCTGGAGCATTTGCGGGCCTTCCGGGTGCCTCTATCTATAGGTAGCCGCTGCGCTGGCGCAAGAGCCACTCGAGACCGAGCAACCCTACGATCAGAATGAGCAATCCGGGGCGGCTCCACAGCTCGATATCGGTGCGGCGGTCGACCCGGACGATGCGCGGCGGATCGAGCTTCAGGCTCGCCGGGAGCTCGTCGATCGTGCCGAGCGCGGAGCCACCGGTCGCCTCGGCGATCGCCTCGAGCATCGCCTTGTCGCCGACCGGGCGATCGAGCTCGGTACCACCTTCGCGGACGAGGAAGATGTCGCTCGCGTCGACGCTGCGGCCGGCGATCGTCGAGCTGCCGAGCACGCGATACACGCCCGGCGTCAGGCCGCCGAGCTCGTACGTCGCGGTGCCGTCCGCGCCGACCGTGAGCTTGGTCTCGTGGACCTGCTCGGCCTTCGCCGGGTCAGCACCTCGCTTGACGACGAGCCGGACCTGGCCGCTCGGGAGCGGCTGGTAGTCGCGGCCGAGCAGGCGCACGGTCACGCGCACGGGTGCACCGGGCACGTACTCGACGGCGTCGCTGTCGACGTGGAGGTTGCGCAGATCGGGATCCTGGATCAGCCAGCGGATCGAGCTCTCCCACAGCTTCGTGTACTGGCGGCCGTTATCGCCGGGACGGCTCGCCGCGATGAAGCCCCATCGCCACAGCGTGTCGGTCGTGAACACGATCGAGCGACCCTTGCCGTAGTCGCCGGCGACGATCACCGGCATCGGCTTGCCCGACTTCGTCTTGAGCTTGGGATGTGTCGCGAGCACGGTCGCGTCGGTCTTCGCTTCCTTGACGAGGTTCACGCCCTCGAGCTGCGGCAGCGCCTTCCACGCGGCCATGTTGTCGGTCGCCGAGTAGCGCAGCGAGGTCACCGGATGCAGCTGGCCCGCGGGCGTCAGCTGCGCCTGGAACTTCTGCGTGTCCAGCACCGGTCCCGAGTCGAACGGACCGTAGAGCTCGACGGGCAGCGCGGCCGCGACCGGCGTGCCGTAGTAGCCACCCGACGTGAACGACTGCGCACCGCCGAGCATCGCGAGCCCGCCGCCGCCCTCGACATAGCTGCGGATGTTCTCGAGGTAGTCACCGAGGCCATATGGCAGGTACTCGAAGTTCTGCAGCACGATCACGTCGAACGACGGCAGCTGCTGCTCGAACAGCTCGCGCGTCGGGAACGGGATCAGCGACATCTCGTCGTTGGCCACGAGCGAGATATCGTCCTGCGTGCGCAGGATGAAGAAGCTGATGAGGTCGACGTTCGGGTTGCTCTTCAGCATCTGCCGCAGCGCGCGGACATCCCACGACGGCGTGCCGGCGACCTGGAGCACGCGGATCTTGTCGCGGATGACGCGCACGACGAAGCTCTTCGTGTTGTTCGTCGTCACCGCCTCGCCCGGCGCGACCGGCACGCTGACCTCGTAGACGTAGCGGCCGACGCGCGGCGGCGTCACCTCGAACGTCACGGTCACCTCGTGCTCGCCGGGCGGCAGCTCGACCATCTTCTGGCGCAGCGGCTGACCGTCGGTCGACAGCGTCACCGGCACCTTGCGCGCCGGCAGCCCGGTCGTGCGCACGACGGCCTCGATCCGCACGACGGTGCGCACGAACGCGAACTCGTCGGCCATCACCTTCGCGACCGCGACATCCTTGAGGCCGTCGCGCGCCGCCCACACCGTATGGACGCGCGTCTCGAGCGAGCGCAAGAAGTCGCGGACCGCGCCGTCACCGGAATCCTCGTCGAAGCTGCCGGTCGCCGAGCCGTCGGAGACCAGCACGATACCCGCGAGGTCGCGACCTTCGTAGCGGCCGCGCACGTACTCGAGCGCCTTGCGGATCAGCGTCGCCTTGCCCTGCGCCTTGTCGTTCGCGAGCGCGGTGAGGCTCGTCGCGCTGACCGTCTCGGCGAACGTGTAGTAGTCGACCTTGTGGTCCTTCTCCCAGGTCGCGAGCGTGCTCTTGCTCGCGGCGAGCATGCGGCGCACGCGCTCGATACGCGTCGGGCCACGCGCATCCTCGGACAGTGCCATCGACTTCGAGTCGTCGATCAGGACGGCGATCCGGTTCGGCTCGCGCGCGACCTGGCGCAGCTCGACGGCGGGCTCGAGCAGCACGACCATCGCACCGACCGCGGCGGCACCGCGCAGACCGATCAGGATCGCGCGCCGCCAGGCCGACGAGCCACGGCTTCCGCGCCACGCGAGCGCGACGATCGCGGCGACCACGACCACGCCGATGTAGAGGCCCCAGCGCCCGTACGGCGACAGGAACACCCAGCGATACGTGTTGAAGTCGGCGGCCCCCGGTGCCGCGAGGCGCACCGTGATCGTCACGAGCACCTCGACGGCGAGCGCGCCGAGCGCGGCCATCGCGGCGATCGCGAGCGCGGCACTCGCCCGGCTGTGGCCGCGCCGGTTCGCGACATACGCGACGAGCAGCAGCAGCGCGCCCGCGATCGCGAGCGCGTAGCGCACCGTCGACGGCCACAGGCTGATGCTCATCGCGTCGGGCTGCTCGCGCCGTCGTCGGGCTTCCACCGGCGGCGCTTCATGATGAACGGCACGTGCACCTGGTCGGACTTGTAGTCGAGGCAGAGCGCGTACTGGACGAGGTTGATGCCGAGGCGAAACGCGAGCTCGCGCTGCCGCTCGCCACCCGGCTCGCACGGATAGTCGTAGTTGCCGAAGTCGTCGCGGACCCACGCGCCGCCGAGGTCGTTCGGCACGTAGACGCAGACGAGGCGGCCATCGCGGATGATGCCTTCCATCGCCGGCGCGATCGCGAGGCGGCCGACAGGCTTGTCGAGCAGGTAGAACGACTTGTAGACGACGTGGTCCGTCGGAATGATCTCGAGGCCCTTCGCGGGTGCCGGAAAGATCGCCGAGATCAGCTTGCGCACCGAGCCGTCGAACGCGCCGTCGGTCGCGCCCTCCGCGCTGTCGACGAGCAAGAAGCCGCCGAACGTGAGGAACCGGCGCAGTGCCTCGATGCCGGCGTTGCTCGGCAGCTCGACCGCCTTCTCGCCCGCGAGGTAGAGAAACGGCGTCTCGTGCAGCGTGTCGCTCGTCGGCGTGACGATCGCGGGCTCGAGCTCGACGTCGATCGAGGTCCGCTTCTCGACCTCCCAGCCGAGCCGGCGCAGCGCGCCCGGCCGCGGGTTCCACGAGTTGCCGGTGCCGAGCTGCAGCTGGCCGAACCGGAACTTCGAGCCCGGCCCGATCGCGAGCGCGCGGCGCGTCTTCGCGACGGCAAGACCGGCGATCGCGCCGGCGAGCAGCTGCCTCCGGGTGAGCATCCCGAGGAGCCTAGCGTCGTGATAGCGTCGCCGCAATGCGGGGGTCACGGCTGTTGCTGTCGGTTTTCATGGTCCTGGCGACGGTCTCCGCGACCGGTCGGGCCGACGATTCCGGGCCACCGAGAACGTTCCACAAGGGCCAGTTCGGGCTCTCTGCCCGCCTCGGCCTCGGCGCCCGCGCCATCGTCACCTACGAGAACACGGTCTACTGCGGCAAGACGGACAGCGGCGCCGAGCACGGGTTTGCCTCGGTCTGCACCGGCCGCACGCCGCTCTCGCTCGATCTCGAGGCGGCCTACGGCGTCGCGAACAGCATCGAGCTGACGCTCGAGATGCGGCTCGGTCTCGAGCGCGACTTCGGGTCGGGTCCCAGCGTCGACGGGCCTCGCCCGTTTCACCTCGCACCGGGTGCGCGGTTCTTCTTCAGCGAGGCCCGGCGCAGCAAGCTGTTCGTCCAGCCCTCGCTGCTGATCGACCTCGCCGGCTACACCGGCGGCAACGACATCGGCGCGCGTGGCATCGAAGGGCTCTGGATCGACCTGCACCGGGCATACGGCATCTACTTCTACATTGCCGAGAACCTGACGTTCTCGCGGTGGTTGTCGGCATCGTTCGAGGGCGGGATCGGATTCCAAGGCCGGTATCCCTGACGCCCTTCGCCGATCACTTCTCGACCATCGCCGCGCGCTACGCCGAGTACCGGCCGCGCTACCCCCAGGCACTCGCCGACGCGCTCGCCGCTCGCTGCGCGCATCATGACGACGCGTGGGATGCGGGCTGTGGCAACGGTCAGCTGTCGGTGCAGCTCGGCGCGCACTTCGCGCGCGTCCACGCGCAGGAGCCATCGCAGGCACAGCTCGATGCCGCCGTGCCACACGCGCGCGTCGACTACACGCGCGCACAGGCGGAGGCGAGCGGCCTTCCCGACAAGAGCGTCGATCTCGCGGTCGCGGCGCAGGCGGCGCACTGGTTCGACTGGCCGCGCTACGTCGCCGAGGTCGCGAGAGTCGCGCGTCCGGGTGCGCTCGTCGCGCTCGTCAGCTACGGCAGGCTCCTGCGCGCCGGCGACGCCGGCGTGCTCGTCGAGCGCTACTACAGCGACGACGTCGGCGCCTACTGGCCGCCCGGCCGCGAGCACGTCGAGAACGGCTATCGCGACCTCGCGTGGCCGTGGCCTGCCGTCGAGGCGCCGGCGATCGAGATGCGCGTGGACTGGACCCGCGAGGCGCTGCTCGGCTACGTCGCGACCTGGTCGGCGACGGTCAAGCGCGCCGAGGCGAAGGGACCCGGTGCATACAACGCGCTCGCCGAGAAGCTCGCGGCGGCCTGGCCCGACGGCGAACAGCGAACGATCCGCTGGCCGCTGACGATCCGGCTCGCCCGTCGCTAGGACGGTTTCGCACCGTACCGGGCTCGGTCCTTGCTCCGCGTACGTACATGGCACGCAACAAGTCTGTCCTCGCCGCGCTTGGCTTCGGTGCACTGTGCGCGGGCGCCGCGGCGCTCGGCACGCTGACGATGCGAGGCAAGGGTCGTCCCGACCGCCGCTGGTTCCGCACGCTCGACAAGCCCGTGTTCCAGCCGCCGAACCGGGTGTTCGGTCCGGTGTGGTCGGTGCTGTACGCCGCGATCGCGTACTCCGGCTGGCGCGTGTGGCGAAGCGCGCCGTCGCAGCAGCGCACGAAGGCCCTCGGCCTGTGGGGCGCGCAGCTCGCGCTCAACAGCGCATGGACGCCGCTGTTCTTCGGCGCGCGCAAGCCGGCGCTCGCACTCGCCGACCTCGCGGCGCTCGACGTCGCCGCCGGCACCTACGCGGCGAGCGCGGCGAAGCTCGACCGCGGCGCCGCGATCGCCGTCGCGCCGTACCTCGGCTGGATCGCGTTCGCGACGGCGCTGAACACCGCGATCGTCGTCAAGAACCGCTGAGCCCGGGACCCGGTGCAAAGGTTGCCGCGTGCGCATCTCCTGCGCACCGGTTCGCACTGGTGAGGGTGCGCGCTGCGTGCTCCAGTGATCGGGTAGCGCGGAGATCGGTGATGGAGCTCGACCTCACCACGGTGATCGAGGCGATGGCTGTCGGCGTGTTCATCTGCGACACGACCGGCAAGCTCGTCGTCGTCAATTCGGCGGCGCTCGAGATGATCGGGGCGACGAGCCTCGAGGAGGTCAACCGCGGCGGAGAGCATCTGTTCGCGTTCCCGAAGGTACGCGGCGAGGATGGCAAGCCGATCCCACCGGAGTGCATGCCGTTCAAGCGCGCACTCGCCGGTGAGGAGGTCGTCCTCGAGATCGAGGTGCTCGAGGCCGAGCGCGGCATGATGATCATGCGAACGCGGACGACTCCGCTGCGCGATCGCGACGGGACGGTCAGCGGCGCGATCAAGCTCGCCGTCGACGTCACGAAGGAATACGAGCTCGCACGCGCGAGAGACGAGTTCATCCGCCAGGCGGCGCACGAGCTGAAGACACCGGTCGCGGTGATCAAGGCCAACGCGCAGTCGCTCGCCGGTCAGTGCCCGCCCGAGCTGATCCAGCCGCTCACGCGCGGCGTCGACCGGATCGACGGGCTGATCAATTCACTGCTCGATCTGCTGGAGCTCGAGGGCGGACTGTTCAGCTTCTCGCGCATGCCGGTCCCGATCTCGCGGCTGATCGAAGGTGCGATCGCGCGGCTGCCGGCGAGAGCCGCGCGGAGGATCAACGTCGTATCGGCGATCGAGGCACGCGTCGACTGCGACGAGGCACGGATGCGGCGCGCGCTCTACTCGATCCTCGACAACGCGCTCAAGTACTCGCCGTCGTCGTCGCAGGTCGAGCTCGCGGCCCGGGTCGAGGCGGCCGGCATTGCTCACCTCGTGATCCGGGACGACGGCGTCGGGATCCCGGCGCAGAAGCAAGCACACGTGTTCGAGAAGTTCTTCCGCGCGCACGCCGGCACGCCGCACGATGCCGGCGGAATTGGCGTCGGCCTGTTCGTCGCGCGGGCGATCATCGTGCAACATGGCGGGCGGATCTGGTTCGAGAGCGTCGAGAACCGAGGTACGACGTTCTTCGTGGAGCTGCCGATCGAGGGAGAGACGAGATGAGGACGCTGCTGCTGGTCGAGGACGACGAGGATCTGCGCGATGTCGTCAGCTTCGCGCTGCGAAGCGACACGCGTCGCGTGATCGAGGCCGAGGACGGGCTCGCGGCGCTCGATCTGATCGAGGCGCAGGGCCTGCCCGATCTGATCTTGCTCGACATGAACATGCCGCGGATGAACGGCTGGGAGTTTGCCCGGGTGATGCGCGAGCGAGACCTCTGGCGCTGCCCGGTCGTCGTGATCACCGCCGCGCACGATGCGGCGCGCAGCGCGCAGGAGATCGGGGCGACCGCGTACCTCGGCAAGCCGTTCGACCTGTCGTCACTCTCGGCAGTCGTCGACAGCTGCCTCGCGCGCCAGGACGAGACGTCAGCGCATGTATGACGGCGTCCGCGCGGTGCGCGCGTAGCGAGCCGGCGTGAGGCCAACGACGCGCGCGAAGTGGCGCGTCAGGTGGCTCTGGTCGGAGAACCCGACGATCGGCGCGACCTCGTGCACCGGGATGCCCGCGCGCAGCAGACGGCACGCGTGCTCGACGCGCAGCCGGATCTGGAACGCGTGCGGCGTCAGGCCGTACGTCCGCCGGAACATCCGGATCAGCGAGAACCGGTTCGTGCCCGCGAGGAACGCGAGATCGTCGAGGCTGACGTTCGACGCGTAGCAGGTCTCGAGGTAGTCGCGGGCGATCGCGGCGGCATGCACGCGCTCGCTGTCGGCCTCGCTGCGGCTCGCGAAGCCGAGCGCGGTGACGGTGTCGATCAGCTTGACGACGCGCTCCTCCTGCGCGAGCTCGTCCTCCTCGACGAGCAGCTGCTCCGCGATGTCGACGACCGGTGGCAACGCGGACTGTGGAACCCAGGTGTCCTCGTTCCACCGCACGTCGCGGGGCAAGAGGTCGCGCGCGATGTCGATGCAGACGAAGCCGAACGTGTTGCGCGGCGACGACCAGATCGCGCCCGGCCTCCGGAGAAACACGCTGTCAGACGGCACGTCGATCGTGCGGCCGTCGAACACGCACTGGTGCGAGCCCCCGGTCAGCAGGCACACGCCGAGCGTCTCGCTCACGCGATCGGGAAACACGCGCTCCTCGCGGGCCGACCGCGTCACGTGGACGTCGCCGTTGAAGTGCGTCGCGTTCTGCACCGTGCATCGCTCGAGCGCGATCGCGACGCCCGCCACGCCGTACCGCCCGACGATCGGCGCCGACAGCGTCACGGCCGCCCCCCCGCCGACGGCGACGCGCAATTTTGTCCTATACCGGAACCGCCCAGACATAGGCAGGTGGACAGAACCATCTCGCTATCGAGTGCCAGAGCCGAGGCAGGTGGAAGCATGAGCGCCTATCGAACGGAAGACGTCACCAGCGTGATCGAGGAAATGGCCGAGGCCGTCGACGAGCGACTCTGGGATCGCGTGGAGACTTACTTCGCGTCGCGCGTTGTCCTCGACTATGGGGTGCCGGAGCTCCTGACGCCTGCTGACATCGTCGCGCGCTGGCGCCCCCTGCTGACCGCATTCGACCGGACCCACCACGTGATCGAGGACCTGACCGTCCGCTTCGAGCCGGTCGATCGCGCCCGCCTCGAGGCGCGGTTTCGCGCCGACCACGAGCTCGCCGGCGTGCGGTGGCGGCTGCGCGGCCGCTACGAGTCCGAGCTCGTGCTCGTCGACAGCGAGTGGAAGATCACGCGCATGCGCATGATCCCGGAGACCTCTCTGGGCGATGCGACGGTGGTCGACCAGGCGCGGGCCAAGGCCGGCGTCTCGCCCCCGGCGGCGCTTCCGTACCGCACCGAGCGGATCACGTTCGAGGTCGGCGGCGAGCGCGTCGTCGGCCTCCTCCACCTGCCGGCGGCCACGACGACCGAGCGGCTCCCCGCCGCCGGCGTGTTCGGGCCGATCACGACGGTCAAGGAGCAGGTCGTCTCGCACTACGCGCAGCGGCTCGCCGCCGCGGGATTCGCCGCGATCACGATCGACTTCCGCCACCACGGCGAGAGCGAGGGTGCGCCCCGCCATCTCGAATCACCCGCGCGCAAGATCGAGGACATCCGCGCCGCGATCGATCAGCTCGAGCGCCACGCGAACGTCGACCGCGATCGGCTCTCGCTCGTCGGCGTGTGCGCGGGCGCCGGCTATGTCGCCGCGGCCGCCGCCGTCGATCCGCGCGTGAAGCGCGTCGCGCTCGTCGCGCCGTGGCTGCAGGACGCGCGGCTCGCCGAGGTCGTGTACGGCCAGCGCGAGGCGTTCGGCGGCCTCGGCCAGGGCATCGCCGCGCTCGTCGAGGCGGGCCGGCAGGCGCGCATTCGCTTCGAGAGCGACGGCACGACCGACTACGTGCCGACCGCGAGCACCGTCGACCGGCGTGCGGTCGTCCACACCGACGACGCGGCCTTCCTCGACTACCACCTGAACCAGCAACGCGGCGCGATCCCTCAGTGGGCGAACCGGTTCGCGGTCATGTCATGGCCCGAGTGGCTCGAGTTCGATGCGATCGCGAGCGCGCCCCTCTTGCGCCAGCCGACGCTCATCATCGACGCCGAGGACGGCCTCCTCCCCGAGGGCACGCGGCGGTTCGCGGCGGCGATGCAGCAGGCGCCGCGCGTCGTGCTGACCGACGACTCGCCGTTCGACTTCTACGACGCCGCGCCGACGATCGATCGCGCGAGCGCCGAGGTCGTTGCCCATCTCCGGGGCTAGCGCGCCTTCTCGCGAATCCGCGGCCGGCTCATCGCTTCTTCTCCGTGTCGGGCGTCGATAGCCAGGCGACGAGCGCCTCGCGCGAGAATCGCCAGACCGGGCCGAGCTTCTTGCCGGGCAGCTTGCCCGCCTCGGCGAGCTCGATGACGTTGCGCTCGTCGATCTGGAGGAACTGTCCGGCCTGCTCGGCGTTCATGATCTCCGGCGGGTCGTAGGGCTGAAACGAGTACGCGCCGACCATCGGGCCTCTCTCGCTCGTGTCGAGGGGGCGGCGACTGGCGAGCGCCGACAGGCCGCGCTGGCTATCCGGATCGACATATTTGATCACCAGGTCGGCGACCAGATCCTTCTTGTGGATGCCGAGCGCCGCGGCCGCCCGGTGCAGCTTGTCGACGGCATTCGCGGGCAGCCGCACGTACAACGGGGTCTCGGGTGTCGTCTTGCGCGGCATATCCAAAAGATATCTCCCGGATATCCGAGTGTCAAGCCGGCCGAAATCCCGAGCCGGCGCTCAGCGTTCCACCACGACGAGTCGATGCTTGCCCGCGGCGCTGCGCGGCAGCTCCGGCACGACCTGGACGCGGACCGGGACGCCTCGCAGCAGGGTCCTCGCATTGCGCTCGACCGCGTCGAGCCGCCAGCGCGGCAGCGTATCGGCGAGCACGACGTTGATCGAGACCGACTGGTCCTTGTGCTGGACCGCCTGGAACTGGCGGATCGCGGAACCGAGCTCGACGAACAGGAAGCTGATCGAGATACCGCTGATCGGGGAGCCGTTCCCGTCGCGCAATGTCTCCGACAGCCGGCCCTGCACGGACTGGATCCGCGGCAGCGACCGGCCGCACGAGCACCGCGAGGTCGCACCGGCGGTCGCGATGTCGCCGTTCGCGTAGCGGATGAACGGCATCGCGAGGTTGTGCAGGTCCGTGAACACGACCTCGCCGCTCTCGCCCTCGCGCGCCGCCCGTTCGCGTCCGCCCTCGGTGACGATGATCTCGACGATGAGGTTCTCCATCGAGAGGTGAAGGCCGTCGTGCGCCTCGCACTCGGCGCCGATCAGCATGACCTCGCGGCAGCCGTAGGTGTCGAACACCGTCGCGCCGAACGCGGCCTCGAGGTCCTCGCGGTCGCCGGGCATCAGCTTCTCTGCACCGCAGATGATCGACGCCGGGCGGAACGGGCGCTGCCCGGTGCGGTGGATGTAGCGCGCGAGCTCCGCGCCGGCCTGCGCGTAGCACACGAGCACGCGCGGCTCGAGCTTGCTGATCATCTCGATCGCACCCCGGAGGCGCTGCTCGTCCATCACGTCGCACGGCAGGTAGTGCTCGCGATGCAGCCGGCGGTCGAGCGCGATCTTGAGCTGCGTCGGCCACGGAGGGTCGGGCGGCATCGCCGCGCCCCAGAAGTACACCGCCTTGTCGCCAGGGCGGAAGCCGGCCCACTCGTAGCCGCGCAGCTTCACCGCGCGCCGCCAGTGCTCGCTGTCGGGCTCGAACCCGAACACGAGCGGCTCTCCGGTCGTGCCGCTCGTGTGCTTCGAGATCGTCGCGCGCGGGCCGGCGAGCGACGCCCGATCGGTACGGCCCTGGAGGTCGGCGCGCCGCACGACCGGCAGCTTGCCGAGATCCTCCGGACCGTGGATGTCCTCGGGGCGGATGCCGAGCGCGTCGAACCGATCGCGATAGAACGGCACGTGGTCGTACGCGTGGCCGACGAGCCGGCGCAGCCAGTGAGCCTGCAGCGCGTGCAGCTGATCGAGCGACGCGTACTGCGTGCGTTTCAGGAGGTCCCACCGCTGGAGCACGGGACGCCTACGCACCCTCGTCTCCCACAGCGGCTTGATGACGGAGCGAAACAGTCGGCCGTAGACATCCATCGCGCGATCTCCTGGGTCGGTTCTCGGTTGCTCGGCGCTGCGTGAATCGGTATGGACGGCGGCGACGAGACAGGCCGCGCTGCCGCCCGCGAGATGGAACTGATCGAGAGGAACGACCTCGATCTCGTAGCCACGCGCACGCAGCACGCTCGTGATCCGCGGGATGTCGACGCCGCAGATCACCCTGCGGCCGATCGCGACGAGGTTCAGACCGAACCCGAGCGCGTCCTCGCGATCGACGACGATGATGTTCTTGATGCAGTCGACGCGCTCGAGGAGCTGCATCGACGCCCGGGTCAGCGCGGCCTCGCAGACCAGCGCGCAGCCGTCGGGCAAGATCGCGAGCGCCATGTCGAGGTGATAGAGGTACGGGTCGCACAGCTCGAGCGGCCACACCTCGAGGTCCGCGTGATGCTCGAGCCAGGCGGCCGCGTCCAGGCGGGACCGGGGGCCGTGTCCGAGGAACATGCCGGCGCGGCCGGGCGCCATGACGATGTCGCCGCCTTCCCACGTCGGCATCCGGTCCTCGCACACGACGTCGTAGCCGGCCCTCGCATAGTAGTCGCCGCGCGCGAGGCGCTCGACCTGACGCTCGGGATGATGCGGTTGCGCGAGGAGCGCCCGCTTCACGCCATGGCGTTCGAGGAGCAATGCCGGGTCCTTGATGAAGACCGAGTCGTACGCACCGTGGAGGAACGGGAGACGGGTCACCTTGGCGCCGGCGGTCCGCAGGGCGTCGACGTAGCGCGTGTGCTGTGCGACGGCGCTGCAGAAGTCGACCGCGCCGATCTCCATGTGCGGGTTGATCGACCAGGCGACCTGGTAACGACAGGCCTGGTCGAGATCGTGATCACGGCAGGCGACATCGCTCACGAGGAACGTCGGACGCTGTGCGGCGGTGGTCATGGTTACCTCGTCACTCCCAGCGCGAGCCGGTACTTCTCGAAGCAACGCGCGCCCGCGGTCAGCCGCATCAGCGCGCCCTCGGCGATCGCGAAGCGACAGGTCGCGTTCTCGGCGACGAGCGGTCCGATCACCTCGGCGATCCACGTCCGCGAGTGCTTGACGTCGAGCGTCGCGTGCAGCGCGTAGTACTGCCGCACGCCCGCGTCGATGCCGAGGCGCTTGAGGCCGCGATTCACGCACTCGGACCGCCCCGGCGCGGTCAGCTCGACGACGCCGAGGGCGCCGACGGCGTGAAACGCATAGCGACGGTTGAACGCGAGCCCCGCGAGCAGGTTGCCGAGCGCGATCGTCTCGGGCACCGGAGGGATCGTGTGGTCGAGCTCGAGCCCGCGATCGAGCCGCGCGAGCATCGGGCCGTGCATCGCGCTCTCGACACCGCGGCCCATCTCGTCCCAGTAGTTGCGTGCGAGCTCGAGCTTCGCCCGCGCCGGCATCTTCACCTGCGTCAGCGCGACGAGGTCGTCGAAGCCGGCCTCGCCGGCAACCTCCTGGCGAAGAAACCAGCGGAACTCGTCGAGCGTCGCTGTCGTCTCGAGCCAGGCGAACAGAGGATCGTGCTGCCCGGGTCCCTCCTGTTCGAGGCCTTCAAACCACCGCACGAACTGCTCGGGGTCGCACGGCGCGCGACCCGCACGGCTCGCGACCTCGGCGCGCGCACGCTGGAGGAACCGTTCCTCGAGCAGCTGGCGCTCGACATCGCTGCGCATCGCGTTCGGCCAGTCCGCGTGCTCGAGCTTTGGTTGAAGTCGAGTTTCGTTGAGGCGGAGAAGCTCCGCATGCAACGAGACATCATCGAAGAAGTCACAGTCGAGTTGCGACATGCTTCTCGGGAAGCAGCAAGGGCCGCACCAGCGAGTGAATGTCTGTCCGCCGCAGACTTAGGTCATACGTAGAGTGACTCAGGAGCACGACCGGTCGTAGTGCGAGCACCGTAGCTTGCGAACGAGCACGAAGGCGACGACGACGACGACGAGCGCGAGGACGATCCAGTGCTCGACGCGCTTCACGTCCTGGTGCACGCGATCGATGTGAAGCGCGCCCGCATAGCCGAGGAGGACCGTCGCCGGCACCGTGATGCAGGCGGCGAGGCCGTCCCAGAACAGAAACGTGCGAAGCGGCATGCGGTTGATGCCGGCGAACGCGAACACCGCAGCGCGCAGCCCCATCACGTGGCGCGCGATGAACACGAGCTTGCCGCCGTGGCGGCGATACAGGTCCTCGATGCGCGCCCGGCGCTCGGGCGGCAGGATGCGCTTCACGCGTGGTCTGTCGTACGCAGCGGTGCCGAGCCGGCGCGCCAGCAGAAACAGCGCCGCGTCGCCGCAGAGCACGCCGACGAACACGACCGGGCCCGCGAGCCATGGCGAGATCTCGCCGTGGTAGACGAGCGCTCCTGCCGCGAGGAGCGCTACGTCCTCGGGTAGCGGCAGGCCGAGCCCGCCGAGCGCGAGCCACACGAAGATCAGCGCCAGCGAGCCGTGCGTGACGAGCGCGAACACCATCGACGAGCGTGCATCGCTCGTGCCCTCAGCGCTTGCCGGAGGAAGCTCAGCGCTTGTGGATCGAGACGGTTCCGGTGTCGTCGAAGATCTGCTCGGCCGTCTTCATGCTCGGCAGCGCGATGCGGACGTGCAGCGTCGACTTCACGGCGAGCGTACCGGTCGGCAGCGGCTGCGACGGCTCGAGCTCGACGGTGCCGTCGATCGTCCGAAGCAGCGCGAGGATCGTCGCGCTCGCACCCTTCGGCAGTGCGGGATCGAACACGGTCTGTTCCTCGCCGTGGCGTTCGATCGCGACCGCGATCTTCCACCGCTTCGCCGTTCGCGACACGAGCGTGTACGTCGCCGTCTGCTTGACGATCGCCGGATGCTGGCGAAGCACGGTCGTGACGCGCCACTTCGCACCGGGACCGACCGGCACCTCGGGCAGCGGCACCGCGAGCGCGAGCATGCGCGAGTACAACTCGTCGCGCGCGCGCTGGCTCGTCTTGTTGTCCGGATCGTCGGCGAACGCGACGCCGCTCAGCTGGCCGCGTGCATCGATCGTCACCGAGATGACGCGCTTCTCGATCGTCCGCCACGTCGCGAGGTACGCCTCGGCCTCGGTCGACGGCTTCGCGATCGTGCCGGGAAGCGCACGCAGCGCGAGCGGCTTGTCGGGCCCGGCGACGTTGATCGTGAAGCCATCGCTGATCGCCGGCATGTCGCTCGGCTTGCTCCACACGCCGTCGGCGAGGTGGCGCGAGCGCAGCTTCGTCTCGATCGGATACGTCAGCGAGGCTGCGACAAGCTCGTAGCGCAGCAGTGCCTTCTCACCGGTGCCCGGGTCGAGCACCTCGAACGACTCCTGCTTCGGCAGCTCGACCTTCGGCTCCTCGAACCGAACGAGGCCGCTCGGCGGCAGCTCCTTCTCGACGCGCTCGATACCCGCGTCCTTGTAGACCTTCTTCGCCGGCTCCGTCGACTTGCTGCTGCATGCGACGAGCACCGAGACGAGTAGAACCCTACATGTAGGCTCGCCGAGGCGTCTCATGGCGTCCCCACGCGACATGTTATCGTGGAGGGTATGGAACAAAGATCTCGTGAGCAAGGATTTACGCTCGTCGAGCTGATGATCGTCGTCGCGATCATCGCGATCCTTGCCGTGATCGTCGTTCCGCAGTTCACGAAGGAGACGCGCAAGTCGAAGGCGATGAGCGAGGTCGGCGCGATGTTCGGCGAGCTCGCGATCCGCGAGGACCAGTACAAGACGGAGAACAGCGTCTACCTCGAGGCCGCCGCGTGTCCGACGTCGCCCGGTCGCGCCGCGCAGGATGCATCGTCGTGCATCGCCGCAGCCACGCCGTGGGAGGCGCTGCGCGTTCGCCTGCCGACGACGAAGCTCTACTGCAGCTATCAGGTCGTCACGAACACGACCGCCTCGCCGCCCGCGTTGCCGGCCGGGATCACGTTCACGGCCCCCGCCGTGTCCTGGTACTACATCCTGGCGACGTGCGACCAGGACGGCGACAAGCTCGAAAGCACCTATTTCACGAGCACCGTCGACAGCAAGATCCAGAAGCTCAACGACGGCGAATAAGTTAGGAAGCGAGCGCCCCCGCACACTTGCGCGCCGTGCGACCTTGCGGAAAAGTCGCAAGTGATGCGCTACGCCCTCGTCTTGATTGCTCTGATCGCCGCCTGCGGTCCGCGGCCCAAACAGCCCGGTTTCTATCAAAACTTCCCGGACCCACGCGGGCGGGAGCTGACGCTCGGCGTCGGTGACCTGCTGTCGATCAACGTGTGGGATCAAAAGGATCTCAATACCGAGGCGACCGTGCGCCCCGACGGGACGATCACGATCCCGCTCGTCGGCGACATCAAGGCGGTCGGCCAGACGCCGAGCGCGCTGCGCGAGAAGATCAAGGCGTCGCTCGCGAACTACGTGAAGCTCGGCGGCGGCAACGAGATCACGGTCGCGGTGAAGACGTTCGTCAGCTACCGCTTCACCGTGCAGGGCGAGGTCTCGCGTCCCGGCCAGTACTCGAGCATCAACTACATCCAGGTCTCCGATGCGATCGCGCAGGCCGGCGGCCCGACGCGGTTCGCGAAGCGGAGCGAGATGGTGCTGATGCGCAAGGATCCGAAGACGGGCGAGACGGTCTCGATCCCGCTCGACTACGACCTGATCGCGTCGGGCAAGCGCCCCGACATGAACATCTGGATCCTCGCCGACGACGTCATCTACGCGCCCTGATGTACCGGGCGCACGCCGGCCCGGCGGTCGCGCCGATTCGCGCGAACGCTGAACACGACCGCGATCGTGATGCAGGCCGCGATCACACCGACCGAGACGAGCGGCGGAACGTGGACCCACTTCGATAGCAGCAGCTTGCAACCGGCGAACGCGAGGACCGCGGCGAGCCCGAAGCGCAGGTAGCGCAGATCTGCGAGCAGGCCGGCGAGCACGACGTAGAGCGCGCGCAGGCCGAGGATCGCGAGCAGGTTCGAGCTGTAGATGATGAAGGTGTCGGTCGACACCGCGAACGCCGCGGGCACCGAGTCGATCGCGAACACGATGTCCGTGAGCTCGATCGCGATCAGCGCGAGGAGCAGCGGCGTCGCGACGCGCTTGCCGTCGACGTGCGTCACGAACTTGTGGCCGTCGAGCTGGCGCGTCCACGGCACCTTGCGCTCGAGCCACAGCAGCACCTTGTTCTCCCCTTCTGCCTCTGGCTCCTTGAGCAGCTTCAGCGCGGCGATCACGAGGATCGCGCCGAACACGTACAGGATCGAGTGCCACTCCTTGACGGCCGCGGCACCGACGAAGATCAGCAGGCCGCGCGTGACGATCGCACCGGCGATGCCCCACGTGAGCACGCGGCGCTGTTCCGTCACCGGGATGCGCAGCGACGCGAACACGAGCAGGAACACGAACAGGTTATCGACGGACAGGCTCTTCTCGAGCAGGTACGCCGCGAGGAACTGCTCGCCGGCCGCCGCACCGAACCGCACGGCGACGAACACGTTGAACGCGAGCGCGACACCGATCCAGCCGAGGCTCCAGGCGAGCGCTCGCTTCCGGGAATCGACGTGGCTACCGCGATGAGCGAAGAGATCGATCGAGATCGAGACTACGAGAACGAGTGCCAGCAGGGCCCACGCCCATGCCGGCACGTTGATGGACGACATGTCCACCTCCGGGATGAAGGGTCAATCGAACGAGAGCGGACTCAGTCGACTGCCGTACGCGGAGGACGAAATACGTTCGTGCCCCCGTTCGAGGCGGGCATCGCCTGCTCGTCGAACGCGATCGGGAGCGAGGTGCGCGGCTGCGCGACCGGCTCCGCGATCGGCTCCATGACCGGAGGATCGTCGTTCAGGATGTCAGCAACATCCGCTTGTCCCGGTAGGTCGATCGGCATGGCGTTGGCACCTGCTGCGGTCAGCAGCAAGACCACCAGCGCGATCCAGATCCGGGCAACCACGCGGGGAGTCTAGCGCAACCGCTTGCAATGTGCTGTTGCAGGGTCTGCGCCATCTGGCCGATCCCACGGCGGTTTCGGATCGCGCGGGTTCGCACGTTGCGGCGAACCACCTGGCGCGCTCCCGCGCACTGCCGGCGACCACCCGCAGCACGCGGGCGTGGCGCGCCACGTCACGCCGGAATGGTTGGTGCAACGCAGCGCACCTCGTCGATGAAGCGCTCCGTTGCCCTCGCCGCGATCGCGTTGCACGCCCCGACCGCCGCGGCCGAGCCATCGGTCACGGCACCCGGCGAGACGATCGTCGTCACGGGCCTTCGGTTGCCCCGGTCGGTGAAGGATGTCCCGGCCGCGGTCACCGTCCTCGAGCGCGACGACATCGTGCGCGCGCCGGCCCGATTGACCGACGACGTCCTGCGTGCGCTGCCATCGGTCGGCACGTTCCGCCGCAGCTCGAGCGCGATCGCCGATCCGACGTCGCAGGGCCTGAACCTGCGCGGCACCGGTCCGTCGGCCGTCTCGCGCGCCCTCGTCCTTCGCGACGGCGTGCCCGCCAACGATCCGTTCGGCGGCTGGGTGTACTGGCGCGCGTTCTCGCCGCTCGACCTCGAGCGGGTGGAGGTAGCCCCGAGCGGTGCCTCGGCGCTGTTTGGCGACTTCGCGCTCGGCGGTGTCGTTCAGCTCGTGACACGGCCGATCGTCGATCGCAGCGCCGAGATCCTCGTCGCCGGAGGCAGTCTCGAGACCGGCCGGATCGCGGCCCGCGCGACCGACCGGCTCGGTGCGTTTGGCCTCGCGCTCGACGGCGAGCTGTTCCACAGCGCGGGCTATGCGCCGATCGCCTCGGAGCAGCGCGGCGCGATCGATGGTCCCGCCGGTTCCGACCACGCGACGGTCGGCGCGCGAGTCGAGCACACCCGCGGCCGGACGAGGTCCCACCTGACGGCGCGGTGGTTCCGCGAGGCACTCGACGCGGGCACGTTGCTGACAACCGCGGACGTCGAGACGCTCGCGCTCGGCGCAGGCGTCGAGGTCACGCGAGCGGCGGGCACGCTTGCGGTCGAGCTGTTCGGCGGCGGCCAGGAGTTTCGTCAGCAGCGTGCGCGCGTCGCGGCCGATCGCGACACCGCCACGCTCGCGAGCAATCAGCGCACGCCGTCGCGAAACGTCGGCGCGCTCGCGACGTGGACCACGCGCATCGCAGACGATCACGAGCTCGTGCTCGGCACCGACGCGCGACGCGTGACCGGCGACGCGACCGACGCCTTGAACCCGGCGATGCTCACCGACACGACGCTCGTCGAGCGCCGCGCCGGCGGTGAGCAACGCTTCGCCGGGCTGTTCGTCGAGGATGCGTGGCACGCGACGTCGGCCATCGACCTCGCCGTGGCGGTCCGCCTCGACGGCTGGCAGAACCGCTCCGGCGAGCTCGTGCTCACGCGAGGCAGTGGCGAGCGCGAGATCATGTCGCTGTCCGAGTCGAGCGAGCTGCAGGTCGATCCGCGCCTCGGCGTGCTCGCCCGGCTGACCGACGCCGTCGCGATCCGTGCGTCGGGCTACCGTGCGTTCCGCGCACCGACGCTGAACGAGCTGTACCGGCCCTTTCAGGTCGGCACCGTGCTCACCGCCGCGAATGCGGAGCTCGGCCCCGAGGTGCTCTGGGGCGCCGAGGCCGGCCCGCAGATCGTCGTCGACCAGATCGTCGTGAAGGCGACCGGCTTCACCAATCATCTCGCTCACGCGATCGGCAACATCACGCTCCCTGCTCCGCTCGCCGATGGCGCGACGCGCATGCGGCGCAACTTCGGCACCGCGCGCATCTCGGGCATCGAGCTCGAGGCGAGCTGGCGGCCATCCGCGGCCTGGACGTTCAGCGTTGCCGAGACGTACATGCACTCGACGGTCATCGAGGCGCCGGAGTCGCCGATGCTCGTCGGCAAGCGGCTCGCCCAGGATCCGCGCCATCGCGCGACCGGCTCCGTCACGTATACCGGGCCGCTCGAGGTCACGGCGGTGGCGCGCTACCTCGGGCGACAGTTCGAGGACGATCTCAACACGCTGCCGATCGGTTCGGTCGTCCTCCTCGACGCACGGATCGCCCGGACGCTCGGCAGGCGCATCACCGTCTTCGTCGCGGGCGAGAACCTCGCGAACCGGCGATACGTCGTCGGTCGCGCGGGGATCGATACACTCGGCGCGCCGCGGACTCTCGAGATCGGTGCAGTCCTTGCGACGCGCTAGCTCGGGCTCGCCCGTGACCGCTTCGATCCGCCCGCGCGCCGATCATATCGTGCGCCTGCGCGACAGCTGCCCGTGGCGGCGAGGCAACTCCGCTCGACGACGATGCTTTGGTGCGTGCGAGAACGCCTCGTAGGGCGTGCGTTGCCACCGGAGTGGAACAGTCGTTGCTGCTGTTGTGGGCACCAACAGAGGAGTGGAGATCATGAAATCTGTCTCGACCTTCCGGAGCACGGCGGACTCCGGCGAACAACAACCCCAGGCGGCCCGGATCGCCCGGGGGATGGGCTGGTTCAGCCTCGCGCTCGGCGCCACCGAGCTCGCCATCCCCAGGCTCCTCGCGCGAGCGATCGGTATCGAGCCGAGCGTCGCCGTGTCGACGACGATGCGCCTCGCCGGTGTGCGCGAGATCATTGCCGGCGTTGCCGTCCTGACGCAGCCGCGCCGCCCGTTTCCGATGTGGACGCGCGTCGGCGGCGATGCGATCGATCTTGGCCTGCTCGCGCTCGCTGCGCGTCACCGCACCAGCACGCCGAGGTTTCTCGGGGCCGTCGCGGCGGTCGCCGGAGCCACGGCACTCGACGTCATCGGCGCGCTCGGCCTCCAGCGCGCTCACGCGGCTGCGAATCGTCCCGTCGTCTATTCCGTGACGATCAACAAGCCGCCCGCCGAGGTCTACGCGTTCTACCGCCAGCTCTCGCAGCTGCCGCTGTTCATGGACTACCTCGAGTCGGTGACCGAGAACGACGCGACGCACTCGACGTGGACCGCGAAGCTCCCGTTCGGCAAGACCGTCAGCTGGGAGGCGGAGATCACCGACGACGTCCCGGGTCAGATCCTCGCGTGGGAGTCGACCGAGGACTCGCGGATCAAGACGCGCGGCCGCGTGACGTTCACGACCGCGCCCGGCCGCAAGGCGACCGAGGTCAGGGTCGAGATGGCGCTCGGCTTCACGGGCATCGGACCGACCGCGAGCCTCGCGAAGTTCTTCGCGAAGCCGCAGATCAAGGGCGACCTCCGCCGGTTCAAGCAGGTGATGGAGACCGGCGAGGTGCTGTTCTCCGACGCGACCGAGTTCACGAAGCCACATGCGGCGCAACCTCCCGCGGAGGTCATGCGCCGGCCGAACATCTTCGTTCCGAATCCCCCGACCGCTGAAAAAGGAGTCCGCCGATGAGGGCGACCTGCTGGATGGGTAAGAAGCACGTCAGCGTCGAGCGCGTGCCCGATCCCAAGATCATCAACAACCGCGACGCGATCGTCCGGATCACGGCGACCACCATCTGCGGCTCCGACCTGCACCTCTACAACGGCTTCATGCCGTCGATGCAGAAGGGCGACATCCTCGGCCACGAGTTCATGGGCGAGGTCGTCGAGGTCGGCAAGGGCGTCAATAACCTCCGGGTCGGCGACCGCGTCGTCGTCCCGTTCGACATCGCGTGCGGCAACTGCGAGCAGTGCCAGCTCGGCATGTTCTCGTGCTGCGAGAACTCGAACCCGAACGCGTGGCTGCCGGAGAAGCTGATGGGCCACCCGACGTGCGGCGTGTACGGCTACGCGCACCTGACCGGTGGCTTTGCCGGCGGTCAGGCCGAGTACGTGCGCGTCCCGTTCGCGGACTTCAATCCGATCAAGGTGCCGTCGCACCTGCCCGACGAGAAGGTGCTGTTCCTGTCGGACATCTTCCCGACCGGCTTCATGGGCGCGGACATGTGCGAGATCAATCCTCGCAAGGTGATCGCGGTCTGGGGCGCTGGCCCCGTCGGTCAGTTCGCGATCGCGAGCGCGCGCATGCTCGGCGCCGAGCGCGTGATCGTCATCGACCGCTTCCCGTACCGCCTGAAGATGGCGATCGAGAAGGCCGGCGCGACCGACGCGATCAACTACGAGGAGCAGAACGTCCAGGAGGTGCTGCGCGACCTCACCGCCGGCCGCGGTCCCGACGCGTGCATCGACTGCGTCGGCCTCGAGGCGCACGGCCACGGCCTGCAGTTCGCGCACGACAACCTGAAGCAGAAGGCGAAGATCCAGATGGACCGGCCGATGGCGGTCCGCGAGGCGATCATGGCCGTCCGCGGCGGCGGCATCGTGTCGATCATGGGCGTCTACGCCGGCTTCATCGACAAGTTCCCGCTCGGGGCGCTGATGAACCGCGGCATCACGATCAAGACCGGCCAGTGCCACGTGCAGCGCTACATGAAGTCGCTGCTCGACCGGATCGATCGCGGCGAGATCGATCCGAGCTTCGTCATCTCTCACACCATGAACCTCGACGATTCGCCGAAGGGCTACGACATGTTCATGCACAAGCAGGACGAGGTCATGAAGATCCTCCTGCGCACCAACTAGAAAGGACTGGCCCATGGGAACCGAAGTGAAACGCAAGTTCGCGGTCGTGACCGGCGCATCGTCGGGCATCGGCTTCGAGCTCGCGAAGCAATGTCTCGAGAACGGCTTCGATGTCCTCGCCGTCGCGGAGAAGGATGTCGATGCGGCGGCGGTCGGCCTCGTCGGCAAGGACGGCACGACCGTGCGCACGCTGCAGGCGGACCTCGCGACGCGCGAGGGCTGCGAGAAGCTTGCCGCCGCGATCGATCGTCCGGTCGACGCGCTGCTCCTGAACGCCGGTGTCGGCGTCGGCGGCGCGTTCATCGACACCGACCTCGACGCCGAGCTGAAGATGATCGCGCTGAACTGCGGCCACACCGTTCACGTCGCGAAGCGGCTCGTGCCGGCGATGATCGGCCGGGGCTCGGGGCGCATCCTCATCACCGGCTCGGAGGTCAGCACGTCGCCGAACCCGTACCAGGCCGTCTACGGCGCGACGAAGGCGTTCGTCATGTCGTTCGGCGAGGCGCTCCGCTACGAGCTCAAGGACAAGGGCGTGACCGTCACCGTGCTGCAGCCGGGCGCGACCGACACCGAGTTCTTCGAGCGCGCCGACCTCCAGGACACGAAGGTCGGCCAGGCCAAGAAGGATCCGCCGGACCTCGTCGCGAAGCAGGGCTTCGAGGCGATGATGGCGGGCAAGGACTCGGTGCGCGGCGGCGGCTTCAAGAGTCGGATGCAGACGCTGATGAACGAGATCCTGCCCGAGACGGTCAAGGCCAAGATGGCCGGCGAGCAGACCAAGCCCGGCTCCGCGAAGCACTAGCGCCGAAGAAGCGGTAGGATGGCCCCGCATGGGGCCGACCATTCGCTGCAGGCAATGTGGCGAGCAGCTCGAGGTCACCGCCCGGTTCTGCGGCGCGTGTGGAGCGCCGCTCGTCGATCCGAACATCGAGCGCGTCGTCGGCGGCCGCTACGTCCTGAAGGAGCGGATCGGCGCGGGCTCGCTCGGCGTCGTGTATCGCGC
Source organism: Pseudomonadota bacterium (assembly GCA_023386455.1). Taxonomy (GTDB): domain Bacteria; phylum Myxococcota_A; class Polyangia; order Haliangiales; family Haliangiaceae; genus JABFXX01. The sequence continues at coordinate 25,200 of JAEWJO010000055.1, forward strand.
GGAGCAGCAAGGGCTCGGCCGCAAGCTGGCGATCAAGCTCCTCACCGCCGAGGCCGCGACCGACCCGACCGCCGTTGCGCGGTTCACGCGCGAGGGCGAGCTGCTCTGCCAGCTGCGCTCCGCCCACACGGTCACGACGTACGAGTTCGGTCGCGACGCCGGCTCGCTCTACATCGCGATGGAGCTCTCGAAGGGCAAGAGCCTCGCCGAGGTGTTCCAGCGCGAGGGCGCGCTCGACTACCGCCGCGTGCTCCGCATCCTCACCGGCCTGTGCGACTCGCTCGCGGAGGCCCATGCGCTCGGCGTCATCCACCGCGATCTCAGGCCGGAGAACATCCTGCTCGAGGTGCGGCCGACGAACGCGGACTTCGTCAAGGTGCTCGACTTCGGGCTCGCGAAGCTCCTGCCCGCGAACCTCGCGCTCTCGCCGGTCGGCCAGACCGTCGGTGCGATCGAGTTCATGTCGCCCGAGCAGCTCCAGGGCAAGCCGATCGACGCGCGCAGCGATCTCTACGCGCTCGGCGTGCTCGGCTACTTGCTCGTCACCGGCCGGCATCCATTCGGCGATGCGCGCAGCTACGGCGACATGATCGGCGCACACGTGTCGCGCGTGCCACCGCCGGCCTCGACGGTGCGACCCGAGCTCGCGCTCTCGAGCGACGTCGACATCATCCTGTCGCGCTGCCTCGAGAAGGACCCGGAGCGACGCTTCCCCGACGCGACCGCGCTCGCCGCGCTCGTCACCGTGATGCTGCAGGTCGCCGCGCCAAACCATGCGAGCGACACGATCCGGACGCCGGAGGGCGAAGAGGACACCGCGCTCGGACCGGTTCCGACGAAGAACGATCGCTGATCCCGGGTCGACTCCACCGGGAGCTGCGACTACGTGTTCGTACGCAGCTCGTTCGTGCAGTGTGAAAAATGTACAGGTCCAGCCCGCACGTACTGTCCCGCACGATGAGGCATGAACGCCCGTCTGAATCACCCGCAGGTACGTACGCTTTGTAAGCGGGACTGGATCTACACGGTCACTCTGTCCGGTCCGTTACGCCCTGGAGCGCATCGCGTATCCGGCGCAGCGGTTGCACGCCATGGGGGCGGGGTATGGCACTGGTCAACGCACCAAGCGTCGTCATCGCGACGCGCGCGCTGAACGGCTCGCGCGTGTCTGGATCGATCGTCGTTCGAACACCGTTCGAGCTGATCCGGGCGCTCGAGGAGAACGCATCGATCTCGACCGCGATCCTCGCGGATGTATTCGCGGGCGAGAACGTCATCGCGCGGTTCCTCCGCCAGCAGTACCCACACCTCCAGCTCGTGACGGTCGCGGGCGACTACTCCGACGAGGACATCACCGAGACGAACGAGATCGCGGTACCCCAGGGCCCGCGCTCGCGCTTGCGCAGCGTCTCGTGAGTCACGGCGACGCGATCACCATCACCCACTCGAACGTCACGTCGGCAGCGAAGACGTGGAGCCCGATCGCGGGCTCCGTCGTGGTCGGCGTGTACGACGCGTCGCTCGTCGATTCGTTCGCGTCATGGACACCGCTGCAGTGATACGCCGAGCCATCGCGGGTCATCGTCACGACGTACTCCTCGCCCGAGCCGACAGGCATCGCGCTCGCGTCGAGCGCCACACCGCCGGCCAGGTCGACGAGGCCGAGCCGGTGCGCCCCGGTGCTGCTGCGATACGCATGGCATACGAGGCCCGCGTTCCCGGCCGCCTGATCGATCGTGCCGACACCGGAGTAGCTGAACGTGCCGTGGAGTGAGTCGACGCGGAACCCGGCGCGGATCGTCGTGCGACCGGTGGGTGCGGGCATCGTCAGCTTCGCGGCGTAGCCGGCCGGCGCATCGCCCCGCGCGCCATCGGCCGTCATGAACCACGTGCCGCTCGTCGTCCAGCCGTCGAGTCCCGCGCGGAAGCCGTCGAACCGGACGATGCGATCGACGCGCGACGAGTCGGGATCGCAGGCGTCGCCGACACCATCGCCATCGCTGTCGGGCGGTGCATCGTCGGCGATCGGCGGGCACGGATCGCAGGCATCGCCGAAGCGATCGCCGTCCTCGTTCAGCTGCAATGGATCGGCGACCGCGGGGCACAGATCCTCGCGATCGAGGACGCCGTCCCCATCCTGATCGCCGCTCGCGTCCGGTGCGAGTGGGTCGCCCTCGCCGGTGCTGCACTCGTACGCGCCGCTGCGATGGACACACTGCTGATCGTCGGGACAGATCGGCGCGGCTGGATCGCAGACGACGCCCGACGGTGTGCGCGGCGAGAAGCATCCCGCCGTGACCGCGAGTAACGCCAGCAAGACCGCCCGACCTGACATGGTATACATACTGTATTCCAACTGACAGCCGCGATCCAGCACGAAGTGAATGACCGCCTGGCACGGGCCCCGCATCGCCGGCGAACACGATGCAGGCCTCGTCGAGATTTCGCGGATCTGAGCGCGCGCGCCGCTCACACGTGTTTGCAGTCGCCGCGCTCTGCGCGGGTGTCGGCTGCGGAGATGATTCCCAGGTCACGCCCGGTGGCGGTGGCGACGTCGATGCGAGCACCGTCGACGTGTCCGTCGATGCCGCGCACCTGACGCCGGTCCTCGAGGCCAGCGACCAGCTGTGCAAGCTGCTCAATGGCCGCAACGTCTCCGATCCGACCGCGAACCAGGTCCAGTTCCGCGCGAACGTCCTCGGCGCCGACCTCGGGATTCCGGTCGAGGTCGACGACAAGCTGTTCATCTTCTTCGGCGACACGATCGGGTTTGCAGGCATCTGGGGCGGCGGCCAGTCGCATCCCGATGCCGTCGGCTACGCGATCGATAGCGCGACCGCGGTGGCGACCCACCCCGAGCTGCTGTGCACGCGTCTGGGAATCGTGACGTTGCCAGCCGCAAACAGCGTCGGGCCGGGGCTCGACAACCGCATCCAGGCGGACTTCGCCGCAGGCGCGATGATCGCACCGCCGAACCACGGCCTCGGCGAGTACATCCGCAATCCGTCGGGTGCGGGCAGCTCGCGGTTCGCGCAGTTGCCGGGCGACTTCGAGGTGCCGTCGGGCGCGTTCGCGTATGGCGGCTCGATCTACCTGCTGTACACGACCGTCGTCTCGACGACCGACATCACGATGAAGGGCAGCTACCTCGCGCGCTGGCAGACGCCGTCGACGACCGCGATCCCCGGCTACCAGATCCTCTACACCGTCGATCAGCGGTTCGACGCGAACGGGCCGCTCCACGGCGACTTCATCAACGTCGCGACGCAGGTCCATGGAGACCACGTCTATCTGTTCGGCACCGGCGCTTATCGCGAGAGCCCCGTGCGCCTCGCACGCAAGCGGCTCGACAGCCTCGCGACGCCGGGCGGGTTCGAGCTGTTCGACGCCACGTCGATGACGTGGTCGCCCTCGGCCCGCGGCACGCCGATCATCGCGCCGGCAGGCTACGGCGAGACCTCGGTGCGCTACTTCGAGAACATCGACCGCTGGATGTTCCTCGCCGAGGAGCAGGTCGGCGGCCACAACCAGATCGTCGCTCGGTTCGCCGATCGCCCGGAGGGTCCGTGGGGCGCCGCGATCGTCGTCCACGACATGGGCGATGGCGCGTTTCGCACGCGGTACTGCTGCGCGCCGGAGAACAGCTGCAGCGGGCCGCAGTTCATGAACTGCAGCCGCACCGGCTTCTACGGCACGTACCTCATGCCGAGCGCGGCACGCGACGGCGATCGGTTCTCCGTCACGTACACGATGTCGAGCTTCGACCCGTACAACGTCGCGCTGTTCCAGGCGACGTTCGCGCTGCGCTAGGTAGACGTTTTGTCTACTTCTTCGGGTGCTTCACGCGGTACTCGTCGCGATACTTGATGACCATCTCGAGCTCGGCCTTCGAGTAGACCTTGCCGGTCATGTCTGCCTGGACCTCGGCGGCCGCCGCCGCGAGCTCGTCGACCATCGCCTTCGGAGGCTCGACGACGATGATCCCCTTGCGGATCAGCGTCTTCCTCGCATCCTCGTTCGCCTTGCGGATCACGGCGCGGCCCTTCTTCTGGCTCCGCTTCGCGATGTCCTCGATCGTCTTCTGATCGGCAGCGGACACCTTCGCCTGCGCGTCGAGCGAGATCACGGTCGCACCGATCGCGAACGTCAGCGGCACCGACGACATGTACTTGACCTTCGTGTACCACTGCAGCGCGATGAGGCCGAGCGGCGAGGAGAACGTCGTATCGATGCGCCCGGACGTCAGCGCGGCGTCGACCTCCGGTACGCCGAGCGGGATGCCCGACAGCTTCAGCTTGTCGAGGATCTGGCCGCCGAGGTCCTCGTTACCCATGCTCCACAGCTTCTGCTTGCGCAGCTCGGCGACCGACTGGACCTTGTTCTTCGAGAAGAAGTAGATCCAGCCGACCTCGCCGCGCTCGGCGAGCCGGAAGCCCTTCTTTTCAAACTTCTTCTGGAAGTACGGCCACATCTTCGACGCGACGTAGTCGACCTCGTCCTCGGACTCGAACAGCATCGGCAGCTGGAGCACGAGGATCGACGGATCGATCATCGCGAGGCCCATCGAGGTCACGGCCGCACCGTCGAGCTGGCCGAGCTTGATCTTGCGGATGAAGTCGCGCTCGTCGCCCTGCTGGCCGCCGCCGTAATACTTCACCGTCACCCGCTTGTCGGTCTTCGCCGCGATCTCGGAGGCCGCCCGTTCGAGCGTCTCCATCCACGGGCTCCCCGACGGGGCGAGCGTCGCGATGCGCATCTCCTCCGCCGTGGCGGGCTGCGACCACACCAGCAGACAACCGAGCACCACGAGTCCGATCCTCATGTCGTTCACCTTATCCTGCTTGGGGCATACTGCGTGGGTGGCAGCTGTGAAGACCCGGAAGACGAAGCGCGAACCCACTGCCGGACGGACCGCCGCGAAGCGCGGGACCGGGGTGCAGCTCGGGAGCGACGTCGCCCGGAACATGATCATGTTCGGCGCGACGCGCGTGTTCGTGACGAAGGGTTTTCGCGCGGTATCGGTCGAGGATCTCCTCGAGGCCGGCCAGGTCTCGCGCCGGACGTTCTACCGGTTCTTCAAGAGCAAGGACGACGTCGCACTCGCGATGTACACGCTCGGCACGAGCAGCCTGCTCGATGCCTGCCGCCGCGCGATCGCGAAGGATAACGACCTGATCGCCCAGCTCGAGCGCTGCATCGACATCCACCTGAGCAACGCGCAGCAGATGGGACGTCTCGTCTACGTGCTCGGCGGCGAGGCCCAGAGCCTCGAGTCGCCGCTCTACGGCCGCCGCATCGAGGTCCACGATCTGCTCGTCGACATGTTCCGCACTCCCGAGTCGGCTGGCGCGAACGTCGATCCTCTTCTGATCCGCGCGCTCGTGATCGCGCTCGAGCAGATCACGCGCATGGTTCTCGAGGACGAAGGTCGCCGCGTCACGCCGGCGGCGATCGGACGCGCACGCGCGGTGATGATGCGGATCGCGACCGGCACGGTCGCCGGCCACGGCGCACGCGTCGCGCCGTTGCCGACGGTTGGCTCGTGAGTCGCGCATCCGAGCGCAAGGTATACATCGCGTATCCCTTGGATCCAGCGGGCACGCGCTGACCGGATCTATCTGACACCCTGGCGGCGTTCTCGCCGGGAACAGCCAGTTGCACACCCGGAGGGGCAGTCCCCCACAACACGCGGTGGCGTCCGCGCCAACGCGGCGTCTTCGTTGATCGAGGCCGATGGTATACGAAGTGTATATCTCGGCCGGCCATGAACCTCACGAGATGGCTTTGCCTCGTCCTGCTCGCCGGCTGCACGGCAGAGGTCGAGGTGGTGACGAGCGACGAGGTCGGATCGGGCGCGGAGGAGGATGGCGGCGACGTCGGCTCGATCGCGGCGGTCAACAAGAACCCTCGCTACGCGGCGATCCGCAACGCGGCGAGCGCACGCGGCATGCGCAACGCGTACCTGCTCGCGGGGATCGCGAACGACGAGACGAACCTCGCGCACTGCTGGTCGGAGGCGACGTGGGCATGCCAGGGCCCGCCGTCACCCGACTGCGGCGGTGGCCCGGTGATCGCCGGCGCCGCCGACGGTCCGTGCTCCGCACGCCAGGGCGGCCTCGGGATGTTCCAGTTCGATGCGGGCACGTTCAACGACACGCTCGCGCGCTACGGCAACGACGTCCTCACGATCGACGGCCAGATCCGCAACGCGATCGACTACACGACGTGGATGGTCAAGGTGTCGGCCTACACGACGAATGCCGAGACGGACGCGAAGGCGCGCGCGTGGATCAACAACTACGATCCGAACAACGGCGCGCTGCGCGATCAATGGATCTCGACCGTCGTCCGCTACTACAACGGCTGCCAGCCGTCGTGGAGCTGCTGGAACGATCGGTACCGGACGTACAGCGACGGCTACTACGCCGCGATCAGCGAGCCCGGCGGGTTCGGGTTCTGGGCGAACACCGGTACGACCTGCAACGGCTCGCCGCCGACCGTCGGCGCGATCGACGCCAAGTACCGCTCGCTCGGCGGCTGCGGCTCGCTGCTCGGTCATCCGATCTCCGCCGAGCTGACGACGCCCGACGGCGCCGGCCGCTACAGCGTGTTCGAGCGTGGCTCGATCTACTGGACGGCGCAGACCGGCGCGTTCGAGGTCCACGGCCTCATTCGCGACAAGTGGCGGGACCTCGGCTGGGAGGTCGGCTACGGCTACCCGCTCAGCGACGAGATCACGACGCCCGACGGCGCGGGCCGCTTCAACGTGTTCCAGGGCGGCTCGATCTACTGGTCGCCGGCCACCGGCGCACACGAGGTCCACGGCCGGATCCGCGACAAGTACCGGGATGTCGGCTGGGAGGCCGGCGCGCTCGGCTACCCGATCTCCGACGAGTACGACGTCCCCGGCGGCAAGCAGAACGACTTCGAGCACGGCTCGATCACCTGGACCGCGAGCACCGACACCAGCGTCGTCACGATGAACCCGTGACAGGAGGCACCATGTTTCGCATTGGATTCGCAGCATCGTTGATCGTCGCGGCCGCCTGCACGGCACCCGTCGACGGAGACCAGGGCCCCGGAGACGACAGCGGCTCGGGCGCGAGCACGGGCGCCGGCTCGGGCGACGAGCAGTCGAGCTCGGGAGGCGACGGCGCCGGATCCGGATCGGGCGCGACCGAGTCGATCGCGGCTCAGCCCTGGAAGGTCCTGAATCACGACTATCAGGTCCAGCAGACCGGCTACTGGTGCGGGCCGACCGCGACCCGCATCGCGCTGTCGACGCGCATCGCGGCGCCGTCGCAGGGCGCGCTCGCGAACGAGCTGCCGACGACGACGAACGGCACCGACTGGATCGGTCAGGTCACGCGCACGCTGAACAACCACCTCGGCGCGCGCTACGCGACCGTCGAGCTGCCGAACGATCCGCCGTCGCCGGGCCAGCGCGATCAGCTGTGGCGCGACATCGTGCTGTCGATCGACGCCGGCCACGGCATGGTCGCGAACATCGTCGCCCCGCCGAACAATCACCCGCCCGGTTACCCGAGCTCGACGATCTATCACTACTTCGCCGTCGTCGGTTACAACCCGCAGACGCGCGAGGCGTACATCGCCGATTCGGCCAACTTCTCGGGCAACCAGCACTACTGGCTGACGCTCGACAAGCTCGCGTCGCTGATCCCGCCGAAGGGCTACAGCACGTACCGCTGCGGTGCGAATCGCGCGGTCGGCGAGATCGGCGCGAAGTTCAACGCGCTCGGTGGCTGTGGCGGCTTCCTCGGCGCGGTGCTGACCGACGAGATCACGCCGCCCGACGGTGTCGGCCGGTACAACGTGTTCCAGGGAGGGTCGATCTACTGGTCGCCATCGACGGGCGCGTTCGAGGTCCACGGCGCGATCCGCGACAAGTACGCGGAGGTCGGCTGGGAGGCGGGACTGCTCGGCTATCCGGTCTCGAACGAGACGAAGTCGCCCGACGGCGTCGGCCGGTTCAGCGTGTTCCAGAACGGCTCGATCTACTGGACGCCGCAGACCGGCGCACACGAGGTGCATGGCCGGATCCGCGACGCCTGGAAGGACGAGGGGTGGGAGGTCGGCCACCTCGGCTACCCGACCTCCGACGAGTACGTCGTCCCCGAGGGCCGGCGCTCTGACTTCCAGCATGGCTCGATCACCTGGCTGTCGGCGACGAACACGACGCGCGTGAACTGAACGCGATCGTTAGGTCGTCCCCAGTCGTGCGCGCTCGGGCGAGCCTGCGCGACCGTCTGATCGGCGCACAGCGTACGCCGCCGTATCCTGCTGAGTTTCGCCACGGTGTCCCGGCATCGTTTCTGCTGGGATTCCGCACATGCGTTCGACCGTAGGCGGCGTTCTGATCTCGCTCGGTGTCGCGTTCGGAGCAGGTTGCGATGCAACCGAGGGAGGCCCGCTCGAGGTCGCGTCGGTGTCGCCGAGCGAGGGCTCGGTCGCCGGCGGCACGCGCGTGACGATCACCGGCAGTGGCTTCTCGCCGGATACCGTCGTGAGGATCGGCGATGCCATCTGCGGGTCGGTTCACGTCGACGGTCCCGGTTCGCTGTCGTGCACGACCGGCGACCACCGCTACATCGAGGGCGCGAGCGACGTCGTCGTGTCGAGGCCGTCGGCGCAGGCGATGCTGCCCGGCGCGTTCATGTACCAGTGTCCTTGGACGACGTCGGAAGGCCGCCGCAGCTGCGGTGCAGCCCCTGCCCCGGCACCCGCCGAACAGGTCGTCGACTCGTGGGTCACCCAGTTCGAGGCAGGTCACGGCTTCGACCCGGACGCGGGCGTCGGCCGATCGAGCGCCGGTGACACGTCGAACTTCGTCCTCGGCACGCAGTCGGCCTTCATCGAGACCGACGGTGCCGGCACGCCGCGCACGATCTCGCGCGCGAGCATGGAGCCGATCGACTTCACCGACCGCATGGCCAAGGTCTGGATCAAGGTCGACAACGTCGACCACGTCCGGAGCCTCGACCTCGTGCTCGGCGACTCGAGCTTTGCAAACAGCTACACGTTCAAGCTCGCCTCGACCCAGGCGCAGCAGTGGACGACCGATGGCGATTGGGTCGCGTTCACGATCCCGTGGGCCGCCGATGCGATGTCGACGCGAGGCTCGCCGGATCGGAGCTCGATCTGCGATGTCATGCTGCGCGTCACCGACGATGGAACCGGCGTCCCGGTGCGGCTGCACGTCAACGGCATCGCGCTCGTCCGCGAGCCGGTCGACACGTTCCCGCGCGGCCTCCTCACGTTCACGTTCGACGACGGTTTCGCGAGCATGGTGACGCCGGGCGCGGAGATCCTCGCGGACCACGGGTTCGCGGCGACCGCGTACGTGATCGTCGACATGGTCGAGAAGACCGGCCGCGTGAGGCTCGCCGACCTCACGAAGCTCGACGCCGACGGCTGGGACATCGCGGTCCACGCCGCGACCGATCTGCACCACCACGCGCGCTACAACAAGCTCACCGCGCGCGAGGTCGAGGACGACATGGTCGAGGCCCGCGCGTGGCTGATGCGGCACGGGTTCTCGGGCTACGACCACTGCGCCTATCCCGGTGGCGACTTCTCCGGCGGCGCCGACGTGCTGGCGCTCGCCCGCCGGTACTTCACGAGCTGCCGCACGATCTACAACCGCCAGCACGAGACGCTACCGGTCTCCGACGGGACGAAGCTCCGCGTCGTCTACGTGACGAACGGGACACAGCTCGCGACGGTGAAAGCTGCCGTCGAGCACGCGCGGACGAGCCGCGAGTGGCTCATCCTCGTGTTCCACCAGCTCGTCGACGGCACGCCGGCAAAGTCGACCGAGTGGAACACCGGGGACTTCACGTCGCTCGTGAAGTTCGTCGACGCCCAGAACATCCCGGTCGCGACGGTCTCGCAGGTCCTCGGGACCTAGTCGTTCCAGTCGGGACGGACGTACGCGGCGGCACCGAGCGGCATGATCGAGACGCGTGCCCTGCGGTCGCCGGTCGGGCCCGTCGCCTGCGAGAAGAACAGCGTGCGCGACTCGCAGGTGCCGTTCGAGTAGCACTTCAGCGAGAAGGTCGACCACGACGAGATCGGCGTCACCGACCCGTACCCGCCAACGGTGGTCGCGAACGACTCGGGGGTGACCTTGTTGTCGACGGTGTACGTCTGAACGTCCTGGCTCTGCCGTGTCGTCTGCGGCTCGGCGTCCTCGAGGTAGAGGCGGAGGATGAACTTCACGTTCGACCCGGAGCTGTCGACGACGATCTCCGTGCGCTCCTTGCCAGTGGCTGCCGCGACATCGGCGCGGACCGGGCCATACATCGCCGCGAGGCGGCTCGCCTCGCTGACGAGGTCGCCAAAGCGCGTCGCGACGTCGATCGCCTTCGTCTGCGGCCGCATGTAGACGATCGCGAGCGTCGACAGCACGCCGACGAT
>JAEWJO010000473.1 GCA_023386455.1 Pseudomonadota bacterium
GCGACGCGACGCGACGCGAGGCGACGCGACGCGACGCGAGGCGAGGCGAGGCGACGCGACGCGACGCGAGGCGACGCGAGGCGACGCGAGGCGACGCGAGGCGCGCGAACGGATCGCCGGTGGGCGCCGGGCTCGCGCCTGATCTACGGAGCCAGCTCGGTCATCACGACCTGCGCGACGAGCTTCGTGCCGAGCACGAGGTAGTCGAGGTCGACGGTCGAGGCCGTGTCCTGCGCGGTGTGGCGGTACGGCGACGTGTCATTGCCGACGTACTCCTCGGTCAGGCCGATCGCGGGGAAGCCGTCGTCGCGAAATGCCTGGTGGTCGGTGCCCTGTGTCGAGGTCGTGGCGACGGGGACGCCGACGATCTGGGCGGCCGCACGGTACTGGTTCTCGAGCGCGGTCGTCGGCAGCTCGAGCTCGAAGCGCTTGTCGTTGTCGTTGTCCCAGCCGATCTGGTCGACGGTGTGGACCGCGAGGACGTCGTTCGCGGGTAGCGTCGCCGAGTACGCGCGCGCGCCGAACAGGCCGAGCTCTTCCTCGTCGAACAGGACCACCGTGACGTTGGCGTCGCGGCACGGCATGTCCTTCAGGTAGCGGGCGACGGCGAGCACGGCGGCGGTGCCGGTCGCGTTGTCGTTCGCGCCGGGACTGTTCGAGGCGGTGTCGAAGTGCGCGCCGACGATGATGCGCTTTGTCGTCGAGGTCGTCGCCGGGATCGTCGCATAGACGTTCGCGCCCGACGCGTAGCTGTGAAGCATCGGCGTCCAGCCGATCTGTGTCAGCTGGTTCTGGAGGTACGTGCGCGCGGCCTGGCGCTGCGTGTTCGTCGCGCGCGGTGCGGCTGCGAGGCTCGTCACCGCGCCCGAGAGGAGCGTGCGGAGCCAGGACTGGTCGAGCGCGGGCCTGCTACACGTCGAGCCATCGCCGGACGTCATGCCGCCGTCGCTCGAGGTCATGCCTCCGTCGGGCGTCGCGGTCGTGTCATCGGCAGGACAGGCTGCGAGGACTGCGAGCGCCGCGAAGGACGCGGTCGCGCGCATCACGACGCCGGGCGAGGCGTCACCGGCGCGGTGTAGTCGGGATTTGCCTCGAGGTGGAAGTGATCCGAGTGCGACTTCGGATCGTTCGTGGGCGTCAGCAGCAGGCGGAACTGGCCGCTCGCGTTGACGGTGGCCTCGATCTGGTGGAGAAGCTCGTCGCCGGCCTTGTAGTCGTGCTTGACGCGATGCTCGGTACCGGACTCGTCGACGAACGACACGATGTCCATCGCGATGCCGAGCGCGTGGCGCGACAGGACGTTCTTGGTCTTGCCGCCGACGCGCACCTTGCTCCAGCGAAACGCGCTGCCGAAGCGGACCTCGCGAACACCGAGCTCGTGGAGCTGCGGGCCAAACGTCGAGAGCGCGAGCACGAGCTGGCAGTCGAAGATCTGGTGCTTCGAGTAGACGGCGGTGTAGGTGATGCCGCCGAGCTCGGCCTGCGGGATCATCGGGCGCAGCACGCGACCCTCGGACGTCGCCTGGTCGAAGGCGATGCCGCGCGCCACGAGCTCGTCCTCGCACGCGTCGGCCATCGCCTCCATCGTGCGGTTCGGCGGCCACGTGAAGCCGCGCGGCATGTTTGCCCTCGTCGACCTCGTCGGCCGGCGATCGTCCCTCGCCTTCTTGCGCTTCTTCTTGCTGACCTTCGCGGACTTCGCGGATGCGGCCTCGGCGGCGGGCGACACCACTCCCGCGACGAGGATCGAAATCAGCAGGGCCCGGAACATCGCGGCGGACGTTACCAGATACGCTCCGGCGATGGACCTGGAGATCCTCGAGGCGCTAGCTCTGTCCGATGACCGTGCCAACGCGCTGGGCCAGCTCCTCCCGGGCAGTGAAGACCACGATTATTTCCGGTGCTTGCATGCGCAGCATGCGGGTGCGCTCGACGAGGCCGACGCGATCATCGATGCGTGGCCGTCTCGCCACGGTCAGAACGAGAGATACGAACGGCTGCGCCAGCGCCAGCAGTGGTATCGCCTCGGCACGGATCCGGATCGCGTCGCCGACGAGATCCGCGATCGGCTCGGCGTCTCGCACTGGCACGAGGCCGAGGTGGCCGAGGTCGATCCGACGAGGCCGACGAAGCTCGCGCCGAGCACATTCGATGGCGCGAGGCTGCTGGGCGAAGCGACCGACGTCGGCAGCGATCTCTCGCAGGTCACCGACGAGGGTCTGTACGAGCTGCTGCCGCGTTCGCTCGATGCGACGCGCCGGCGCGCCCTGCTCTCGCGGATCGGGCACACGCCACAGCCCGAGCTCGTCGCGACGATCGCCGACGATCTCGCCGCGTACAACGCGGGGTTCGGTGCGGTGCGCGTGCACCACGAGCTGACGCTCGACCAGCTGCATGCGCTCGCCGCGCGCGCGCCGAAGATGAGGACGGACCGCGCGTGGATCGAGGCGGTCATTCGCCGCATGCGGCCGCCGCTGACTGTCGATCTCGTGCTCGATCGCGACGCGCGAGAGACGTACGTGCGCGAGCTGTGGTCGTTCGTCGAGGGTCTGCCGCCGGCGAGCAACTCGCTGAAGGCGCACGTGCTCTGGCACCTCCTCGACACGATCCGACGTCGCGACGCGGCCCCGGAGCTGTCACTGGTTCTCGCGTATCTCGCGCTGCCGCGGCACGCGAGCTTCGTGCCGTACCGGCGCATCGAGAACTTGCCGCACGACCAGCTCGTGCAGGTCGGCACCGACTTCCGCGCGATCACCGACCTGCCGCCGGCCGGCGACGACGAGGCGCTCGTCCGCGATCTCCTGCAGCGCCACCTCGCGCAGGCCGAGCAGCTCGCGCCGCACCTCGAGCGCACGTGGTTCGAGGCCGAGGTCGCGGCGGCACAGCTGCTCGCCGGCGCCGGCGACTCGGCGCGTGCAACCCAGATCCTCGGTCCGGCGCGCGCCGCCGAGCTGCGCGAGCGTGTCGAGGTCGCGTGGTGTGTCCACGATCCGCTGCGGTTCGCGGTCGACGAGCCGATCGTCCTCGACGCCGACGTCAAGCACGTCCCCGAGCTCGTCGTGAGGGTGTTCCGGATCGATCCGATCGCGTACTTCCAGCACCACAAGCGCGAGGCGAGCACCGACCTCGACCTCGACGGTCTCGCCGCGAGCCACGAGCTGACGATGCGCTTCGCGGAGCCGCCGGTTCGCCGCGTGCGGCGCCGGATCGAGCTGCCGATGTGCGCGCGCGCCGGCACGTACGTCATCGACCTGATCGGCAACGGCATCGCGAGTCGCGCGGTCGTTCACAAGGGCCGGCTGCGCTTCGTGTCGCGCGTCGGTGCGCCGGGCCATATCGTCACGGTGCTCGACGAGCGCGGCACCACGCTGCCCGGAGCGCGCGCGTGGATCGGCGACCGCGAGTACATCGCCGACGCGCAGGGCACGATCGTCGTGCCGTTCTCGACGGCACCGGGATCCACGCCGATGTTGCTGGCGCACGGCGACGTCGCGACGGTCGCCTCGCTCGATCTGCAGCGCGAGAGCTACGAGCTCGGCTTCGGCCTGTCGCTCGACCGCCAGACGCTCGTCGCCGGCGCGACCGCACGTGCGATCGCCCGCGTGCAGCTCACCGTCGCCGGCGCGCCCGCGTCGCTCGCGCTCCTCGAGAAGGCGATGTGGGGGATCCGGCTGACCGATCGCGACGGGGTCGTGACGACGAAGGACTTCCCGCTCGTCCTGTCCGACACCGACGCGGCGGTGCTCGAGTGGCCACTCGGTGACGCGGTCGCGGCCGTCGCCGTGTCGATCCGCGGCACGATCAAGGTCGTCAGCGAACAGCGCGAGCAGGAGCTCGCCAGGGCGACGACGATCGACGTCGCCGACATCCATCGCACGCTCGCGACCGAGGCGCTGTACCTTGCGCACACGGCGAGCGGCTGGGTCGTGTCGGCGCTCGGCAAGACCGGCGAGCCGCGCGGTCAGCGTCCGCTCACGGTGTCGCTCGTCCATCGCTGGGCGCACACGATGCTGAACGTCGAGCTCGCGACCGACGTGCACGGACGCTGCGAGCTCGGCGAGCTGCCGGGGATCGCGCGCATCTCGGCGACGCTCGGCGGTACGACCCAGACGTGGTCGATGCCGCTCGACGCCGGGGCCACCGCGGCGATCCAGACGCTCGAGGGACGCGACGTCGTCGTTCCGCTCGCGCCCGCACGCGACGCCGACGAGGTGATCCGCCGGCTGTCGCTCGTCGAGCTGAGAGGCGGCGTGCCGGCGCACCATCCGCGCGTGACGCTCGACGCGCTCGCCGGTGCGCTCGTCATCCGCGGTCTTCCGCCCGGCGAGTATTCGCTGCGGGCGCCGGGGGTCACACGGGCGATCCGGGTCGCTGCACAGGGCGCGGTCGTCGCGGGATCGATCGTCACCGGCGGCGAGATCGTCGAGCTGTCGCCGGTGGCCCCGGTGATCGCCGAGCTCGCCGTTGCAGACGCGCTCCGCGTCCGGCTCGTCGGTGCGACCGCGCGAACGCGTGTCCACGTGATCGCGACTCGCTTCCTGCCCGCGCCGCTTGCCGGCACCGGCCTCGGCGCGAGGCCGCGCACGTTCCGCTTCGATCGCGCGCGTGGCGCCGCGTACGTCAACGGGCGCGAGCTCGGCGACGAGTACCGCTACGTGCTCGACCGCCGCGCGGCGAACCGGTTCCCGTCGCTCCAGCTCGACAAGCCGAGCCTGCTGCTGAACCCGTGGGCGCGGCGTGCGACGTCGACAGCAGTCGCCGTGCCGGCGGCCGGCATGGCGTTCCAGCGCGCTCCGGCACCCGCCGCGCCTGGGGGCTTCGGCGGCGGTGGAGCGATGCGCGGCGGCGCTGCCGACGAGGGCGGATATGCCGGCTACGACTTCCTCGCGAAGCCTCCGGCGGTGCTCGCGAACCTCGTCCCGGACGAGCGCGGAGAGGTCGTCGTCCCGCTCGCCGAGCTCGGTCGCGCGACGACAGTGTGCATCGTCGTCGACGATGTCGCCGGCTCGTCGCGGCGATACGTCGCGCTGCCGGAGCCGCCGCTCGAGCCGAAGGACCTGCGCCTGCGCCTCGCGCTCGATCCCGATCGCCACGCGATGCAGAAGAAGGCGGTCGCACCGCTCGTGCCCGGCCAGGCGCTCGTGATCCCCGACCTCGCGACCGCGAAGCTCCACCTCGTCGACACCGTCGAGCGTGCGCACGCGTACCTGCTCGCGCTACGCGATGACGCGACGCTGCGCGAGTTCTCGTTCGTCACGCGCTGGCACGCGCTGGCCGATGCGGAGCGACGCGAGCTGTACAGCAAGTACGCGTGCCACGAGCTGCACCTGTTCCTCCACGTCAAGGACCGCGCGTTCTTCGACGCCGTCGTCGCGCCATACCTCGCGCACAAGCGGACGAAGACGTTCCTCGATCACTGGCTGCTCGGCGCGGACCTCTCGCGCTACCTCGAGCCCGCGCTGCTCGCCACGCTCAACGCGGTCGAGCGCGCGTTGCTCGCCCGGCGGCTCCGCGCCGAGAAGGCGCTCGCGCGGCTGCTCGCCGACGAGGTGACACTGCTGCCGCCGGATCCCGCGCTCGACACGCGGATCATCGACGCGCTGCTCGGTGCCGCGACGCTCGACGGCGACAAAGCAATCGCGGGATATGCCGCCGACGCGCTCGCCGCCGCCGAGACCGCCGCCGCGCCGATGGCCTCGTTCGCCGCTCCTGCATCGCGTGGAGCGCCCGGCGGGCCGGCCGAGAAGACGCGCAGTCGCGGGAAGAAGATGGCGAAGGCGGAGGCAGCCGAGGAGGTCCTCGCCGAGATCGATACCCTCGGCATGGACCTCGAGCGCCGCCGCGAGGCCGCACCGATGTTCCGCGCCGCGGATCGCACGCAGGAGTGGGCCGAGAACAACTGGTGGCACCGAACGCCGAGCGAGAGCGGCGCGGCGATGATCGCCGTCAGCCGGCTGTGGCGAGACCTCGCGCTCCACGAGGCCGGCGCGTTCCTGTCACCGTTTCTCGGCCTCGCAGCGAATAGCTTCGCCGAGGCGATGTGCGCGCTCGCCGTGGTCGACCTGCCGTTCACGGTCCCCGCGCACTCGATCGTCGCCGACGGCCCGCGCCTGACGATCACCGCCGCCGGGAACACGCTCGCCGGCAGCTCGCAGCTCGTCGATGGCGAGCTCGTCACCGGTGGCCCGCCGCTCGTCGTCGGCCAGAGCTACGTGCGGACCGACGACCGCTATCGCTACGTCGACGGCGAGCAGGTCGACAACTACGTCGAGGGCTCGTTCGTCGCCGGCGTCGTCTACACGTGCCTCGTCGTGATCGCGAACCCGTCGAGCTCGCGCCAGCGGATCTCGGCGCTCGTCCAGATCCCGCGCGGCAGCATCGCGCTCGGCGGCGCGAAGGCGACGCACGCGATCGATGTCTCGCTCGAGCCCTATGGCACGCACGGCCACGAGTACTCGTTCTACTTCCCGGCGCCGGGCCGCTATTCGCACTTCCCGGTCCACGTCAGCAGGGGCGGCACGATCGTCGCCGCGGCACCGGGCCGCGCGCTCGACGTCACCGCCGGCGGAGACGCGCTCGATCCGCGATCGTGGGCGCACGTCTCGCAGCGCGGCAGCGTCGCCGATGTCGTCGCGTTCCTCGACGCCGAGAACCTCGCGGCGATCGACCTCGACCGTGTCGCGTGGCGCCTGCGTGATCGCGCCGCGTTCGACGCGATCCTCGGCGCGCTCGAGCGGCGTCGCGCGTATCACGCGACGCTGTGGGGCTACGCGCTGTTGCACCGCGACCTGCCTCGCCTGCGCACGTGGGCACGCGCACTCGGTCCGCGGCTCGCGAGCGCCGGTCCCGTGCTCGACATGCCGATCGTCGGCCTCGACGGCGAGGACCTCGGCACCTACGAGCACCTCGAGTACTCGCCGCTCGTCAACGCCCGGGCTCACCGACTCGGCTCGAAGGTGCGCATCCTCAACGACGGCTTCGCGGCGCAGTACACGCGCTTCCTCGAGCTCGTCGCCCACCGCCGCGCGGTCACGCCCGAGGATCGGCTCGCCGCCGCGGCGTACCTGCTCGCGCAGGACCGCAACGAGGCCGCGCTCGGCAACCTGGCGCGCGTCGACACCGGCTCGATCGCCGACCGCATGCAGCACGACTACCTCGCTGCATACGCCGCGTGCCTCGGCGGCGACCTTCCCCGCGCGCACGAGCTGACCGCGCGCTGGCGCGACCTGCCGGTCGATCGCTGGCGGCGCCGGTTCGAGGCGCTCGCCGGCATGCTCGCCGAGATCGAGGGTGCAGCGCCCGCGATCGTCGATCCGCGCAGCCGCGAGCAGCAGCACGCCGACCTCGCTGCGAAGCAGCCCGCGTTCGAGATCGCGCTCGATCGCGATGGCGTGATCGTCCAGCAGCAGCACGTGCAGAGCCTCGAGCTCCGGTTCTTCGAGATGGACGTCGAGCTCCTGTTCTCGCGCCAGCCGTTCGTGCAGAGCGACGTGTCGCGGTTCTCGTTCATCGAGCCCGGTCATCGCGAGCACCTCGCGAACCTCGCCGCCGAGCAGCGCCTGCCCTGGCCGGCCGCGCTGCGCGGCAAGAACGTCGTCGTCGAGGCGGTCGGCGCCGGTCAGCGCAAGGCGAAGATCCACTACGCGAACGATCTCGCGACCAACCTCGCGCACCAGTACGGCCAGATCCGCGTGCAGCGCGCGTCCGATCGCGCGGCGCTGCCGGCGACGTACGTCAAGGTCTACGCGCGGCAGCGCGGCGGCAGCATCCAGTTCTACAAGGACGGCTACACCGACCTGCGCGGCTGGTTCGACTACGCGACGCTGTCGACGACCGATCTCGATCACGTCGAGCGGTTCGCGATCCTCGTGTGCTCCGACCGCGCCGGCTCGGCGATCGTCGAGGCCGGCCCGCCTGCGCGGTGATGGCGCGTCGCTCTCTCGACCTTCGCCGTACGAAGTTCGCCGCTCCCCGGCCGTGAGCCCGGTGGCGCAGCTGATACGCTGCGCGCATGCGTGCCCTCGTCGTCGCCGTGGTTCTGTGCTGCAGCACTCTCGCGTTCGCGGACACGCAGGCCAGCGGCAAGCGGCTGGCGACCGAGACGGTCGAGCGCTACGACGCGGCGATCGCCGGTCGTGGCCTGTTCGCGAAGCTGTGGGATCTGACCGGCAACTCCGTCTACCAGAACCTGAAGCACGCACGCGCTGACTTCGACGAGATGCGCGCCGACTTCGACAAGGCGGTCGCGGCGAACAAGGCCGGCAGCCCCGAGGGCTCGCAGTTCGAGGTCGACGATCGGTTCGCGAAGATGCAGAGCTCCTCCGAGCACCTCGACGCGCAGATCGCGGCGTACCAGAAGGACTCGTCCGCGATGGTCTGGAAGCTCCAGCTCGCGGCCGGCGTGCTCGTCGTCGCGATCGTCGCTGCGCTCGTCTGGTCGCTGCGCAGGCGCAAGGTCGTGTCGCCCCGGCCGTACGGCGCGCGCTAGGTCAGCGGCTTCGCGGCGCTCTCGGTTTCGAGCTCGGCCTTCGGGATCCGCATCGACGACGAGCCGGTCGCCTTGCCGACGCGCGCGGCGTGGACGATCGCCATGCTGACCGCGGTCTCGACGTCCGGCGCGTAGGCGATCCTGCCGACCTCGCGCTTGATGCCCGCGCGCGCGAACATGTCGGCGACCTCGGGCGTGAGCCCCGCGAAGATCACCTTCACCTTCGATCGGTTGAGGCGATCGAGCGCCGACTCGAGCGCGACGAGGCCGGTCGCATCCATCGTCGGGACCTTGCGCATGTCGAGCACGTACGTGTGGTCCTTGTCGCCCACCGTGTGCAGCGCTTCCATCGCCGACTTCGCGGCGCCGAAGAACAGCGGGCCCGCGATCTGGTACACGCGCACGCCGTGTGGGACGTCGATCGCGAGCTGCGCGGGCGTCTCGAGCTCGACGTTCGTCAGCACCGACATCCGCCGCATGAACAGGAGCGCCGCGAGCACGACACCGACAGTCACCGCGATCACCATGTCGAACACGACGGTGAGCGCGAAGCAGGTCATCATCACGAGGACGTCGTGGCGCGGCGCGATCCGTGCGAGCCGGAAGAAGTGGCGCGCCTCGGACATGTTGCGGGCGACGATGATCAGCAGCGCGGCGAGCGCGGCCATCGGCAGGTACGAGACCAGCGGTGCGAGCGCGATCGTGCAGGCGAGGATGAAGATCGCGTGCATCGCGGCCGCGAGCGGCGAGCGGGCACCGGCGCGGATGTTCGTCGCGGTGCGGGCGAGCGCGCCGGTCGCGGCGATCCCGCCGAAGAACGGACAGATGATGTTGCCGATGCCGAGCGCGATCAGCTCGGAGTTCGGATCGTGGCGGCCACCGCCCATGCCGTCGGCGACGACCGCGGCCATCAGCGACTCGATCGCGCCGAGCATCGCGATCGCGAACGCCGACGGCAGCAGCTCCCGGATCACCTGGAGGTTCAACGAGAACGGCGCGTGCCCCGGGTCGGCGATCTGCCACGGCACGAGCGGCAGCGGTGGCAGCGGCGGGATGCCGTGTCCGACCTCTCCACCGCCGAGCGGGTAGCTGAACTTCGAGCCGATCGTCGTCACGTTGAAGCCCCACTCCGGGGGGACGACGTGGCCTGCGATGACAACGACGAGCGCCGCCACCGTCAGCGCGACGAGCGGCGCGGGAATGCGCTTGAGCACCCGCGGCAGCGCGACGAGCAGCGTCAGCGTGAGCGCCGCGATACCGACGTCCCAGTAGTTGAACGCGTGACGCGCGTCGACGAGCGCCTCGAAGTACTCGAACACACCCTCGGTGCGCGGGAGCCTGACCCCGAACACGTCCTTCAGCTGGAGCACACCGATGACGAGCGCGATGCCCATCGTGAACCCGCTCGTCACCGGGTGCGGCACGAACTGCATGAGCTTGCCGAGCCTCGCGAGGCCCATGAGGACGAGCATCACGCCGGCGAGCATGCCGGCGACGAGCAGGCCGCCGAGCCCGTACTTGTGGACGATCGGGACCAGGATGACGACAAAGGCCGCGGTCGGTCCCGTGACCTGGAAGCGCGTGCCGCCGAGGAGCGAGCAAACGACACCCGCGATGATCGCGGTGTAGAGCCCGTACTGCGGTGGCACGTCGCACGCGATCGCGAGTGCCATCGAGAGCGGCAACGCGACGACACCGACGACGAGCGACGCCAGGAGATCGGCCTTGAAGTCCGCGCGGGTGTAGCCCTCGCGCAGCTTCTGCCGCAGTCCGTATGCGAGCAGGTCCTTCGCGCTGTAGGCGAGAGCCAGCTGTTGCTTCACGGCGTCCGTCAGCTCTTCAGCATAACGAAGCGAGCGACGGATCACGCCGCGGAGTATACACCTGGCATGTTCCACCGAGGCGACCTGACCATCGCGACGAAGGGCCGCGGCACGTACGACATCACGAGCGACGTGGCGAAGATCGTCGACGCGAGCGCGGTGCGCGACGGTCTCGCGACGGTGTTCGTTCACCACACCAGCGCGTCTCTGATCGTATGCGAGAACGCCGACCCGAGCGTGCGTCGCGATCTCGAGACGTTCGCGAAGAAGCTCGTTCCCGACGGAGATCCGATGTTCACGCACGATGCGGAGGGTGACGACGACATGCCCGCGCACGTGCGCTCCGTCCTGACGCAGACCTCGATCGGCGTACCGATCGTCGGCGGCAGGCTCGCGCTCGGAACCTGGCAGGGCCTCTACCTGTGGGAGCACCGGACATCGCCGCATCGCCGCAGCGTCAGCGTGACGGTGCTCGGATGAGCGAGCTGACGGCGAGGCTGCGCGAGATCCTCGCGGCACTCGCGGCGTCGGATCCGACGTTCAAGCGATTCGGCGCCACGCAGCACCGCTACGAGCTCGCGGCGCCGCTGGCCGACGACCAGGTCGAGACGCTCGGCGAGACCCTCGGCGTGTCATTGCCCGAGGACTACCTCGACTACGTCACGCGCCTCTCGGCCGGCGGTGTAGGCCCGTACTATGGCCTGCTCCGTGCTGACCGCGCCGCGGCGTTCGTCGTCCGCGCACCGGCCGGCGTCACCGCGTGGACGCGCGCACTGCCGATCGCACACCTCGGTTGCGGATACGCCGCGGTGCTGCCGCTCGACGGTCCGGCGTCCGGACAGATCTGGGTCGACGCGCGCCAGCTCGGCGTCACCGCGCCGGTGCGTCCGAGCTTCACGGCGTTCTATCTCGACTGGATCGATCGCGTCGCCAGCTCGCAGTGGCTCGACCCGTTCGTCCCGCCGGGCCGGTGCCCGATCACGACGGCGCTGTCGGGCTACCTCGGCATGGTCGAGCAGCAGCTCGGGGTCGCGGCCGGCTCCCTCGACGGCGAGCCACTGCGCGAGGCGCTCGCCCAGCTCGGTCCCGGCGCGATCGAGGCGACCGCCGACGAGACGCTCGCGCTGTTTCATCCCGGCGATCGGGTCGATCCATGCGTCGCCTGTGCGCGTGCGCTCCAGGGATTGTCAGAACAGCACGGTCTGCGTGGCGACGTCGTGGCGCCGGGCGTCCCGGCGTTACCTTCTCGCTAAACAACTGTCACAGCCGTGTTGTAGGGTGGCGACCGATGGTCGTGTTCTCGAATCGCCGGCTCGGCGCGAGTGCGGAGCTCCTGGTGTCCGACGACGTCGCGAGCTCGATGCTGCACGCGACCGCGACCGCGGCCCGATCCCGGGCGAGCGCGCGCTGGGAACAGGAGCTCGCGCAGTGGCTCGACGCCCGGGCCAAGCACGGTGCCCACGTCCTCGATGTGACCGATATTGCTTGGACCCCCGACCATTTCGAGGGCCAGCGCCGGTTCCTGGTCGACGCGATCCACACCGCCTCGACCACCCTGCCCCATGCGCTCGCGTTCGACCGCTGGCGCCGCTTGATCGAGGCTCATCCTGCCGACTCGGTCCAGGTCGGTCGGCGCTGGCAGTGGCAGCCAAGCGCGTGATATATAAGCGAGATCTCGCGTCCTGGAGCAATGCGGCGGTAGCGTCGGTTTGAGCTAGAGTCGCACCGTGGCCGAGGCGATCGCGGGACCTGGGTTCTACCCACAGCCGAACGAATGGACATGCGGTCCATTCGCGCTGAAGCACGCGTTGCTCGCGCTCGGCCGCATGGTCGACGTCAAGCAGCTCGCCTCGACCGCGCGCACGCACTGGTGGTCGGGCACGGACGAGATCCAGCTCGCGCGCGCCGCCCGCGAGTTCGAGTGCGACCTCGTGCTCGAGCGCCGCAGCGATCCCGAGCAAGCGCGCAAGCTGCTCGTCCACTACCTCCGCGAGCAGACCCCGGTGCTGCTGTGTGTCGACGAGTGGACGCACTGGATCACGGTGGTCCGCGCCGAGGATCGCCGGTTCGTCGTCGTCGATTCCAACGACGATCCGCTGCTGTCGCTGCGCACGTGGCCGCAGCTCCGCAACTGGTGGCGCTACCACGACGTCGACTACAGCAAGCACGAGCCGCCGGTCCTCTACGATCTGATGGCGGTCACGCCGCGCTTCCGCACGACGGTGAAGGCCGACTTCTCCGTCGAGCGCGTGAAGTTTTTGCGCCGCCCCGGGAACCGCCACCTCGCGCGGCACTGGAACGAGTACCTCGAGGACCTGCTCGAGATCTGCAAGCCGCCGTCGGTGCGCATCGCCCAGCCGCTGTCGATGGGCGAATTCCTGCGCCGCCACGCCGAGCTCCTGATGACGCGCGTCGTGTACTGGCACGGCGACGTCAACCGCGACGAGGTCGCCCGCCTGCTCCGCGATCTACGCTTCGTCTCGGAGACCTACGGTCTCGTCATCCCCGCGTCGATGAGCCGCCGCGCGCTCGCCGATCTCGCGATCCTCGTCTCGCTCTGGGTCTGCGCCGATCGCGGCGTCGATCCGATGTTCGGCGCGACCGGTGCCGACGTCCGTCCCGTGCGTTCGCGCAAGAACGGCCGCGCGAATGGCAAGCGTCACTGAACCGCGACGTCGAGCGTCGCCGCGCCGCTGTCGAGCGTCAGCTTTGCACCGCGACTGACGACCATCGACGACACCTGCGACAGCGCCTTCGTCTTCGCCGACAGCGTCCAGTCGACGCGCAGCGTGACCGACGTGCCGTTCGAGCGTGCCGTGCAGACATTGATCTCGTCGGCGATGTCGTCGATGCGGGCCTTCACCTGGCCGCAGAAGTCGTCGGTGAGCTTCACCGTGTAGTTACGGGTCTTGCCGTCGGCATGGACCGCGAGGTCGATCGAATACGTCGCCGCCGGCGACACCGTCGGCGCCGCGAGCGCGGGACCGCAGAGCATCACGCCGATCGCGCACGCGAACACGAGCTTGGCCTTCATCGTCATCATTGCCGCTGCGGTTCAGCAAGCGACACGCCAGGAGGCAGCGCGCCGGATCTCGCGGACATCGACGCTGTCATCGCGACGGCCGGCGCCAGCGCGACAGCACCGGACGCGCCACCGATGTCAGCGAGGCACGAAGCAGCGCAGGCCGTGCCGCCAGACAATCTCTGGCACCTCGTGGTGCGGCGCGCCCTCGACGGCGGTCGGCTACCGGTTCTGGCCTCGCTGATCGAGCGCGTCGACCGCGGCATCGTTGATCGCGCGGCGCAGCGCCTTGATCTGCTCGGCGGTACCGGCGTGCCTCGTCGGGTGGACGCGGTTCGTGAGCAGCGCGACCCAGCGTCGGTTCGGGAGGTCGAGCCACAGCGACGTGCCCGTGAAACCGGTGTGGCCGACGGCGCCGCCGCGCGGCCAGCGATCGCCCGCCTGCGAGACACCCGGCGTGTGCGCCGGCGTGTCCCAGCCGAGGCGCCATGGCGAATCGGGGATCGGCGCGCTCGTGCAGAACTCGCCGACGGTCTCGGTCGTGAACCGGCCGCGCGGCATGCCGGCGGCGGTGTCGACGATCGCGGCGGCGAACCGCGCGACATCGGAGAGTGGCGCGAACAGACCCGCGTGACCCGCGACGCGGCCGCCGAAGTAGCAGTTCTCGTCGTGGACCAGGCCGGCGACGAGACCGCGGTCGTCGAGCTCGGTCGCGACGGCGCCGTCGATCGGCGTCTTCGCGTAGCGCGCCGACGTGAGGCCGAGCGGCTCGGCGACGAGGTCCGCGAACGCGTCCTCGAGCGGCATGCGCGACGCGCGCTCGAGGACGGCACCGAGCACGATGAAGCCGAGGTCGCTGTACACGGACGCGATGCCTGCCGGGGCGCACCGCTCGGTGGCCGCGAGATCGACGAGCGCGGCCCGCGGATCGGCCGGGCGCTCGGTGCGGAGCCGGCGGAAGAACTCGACGTGCGCGGAGCACCCGGCGCCGTGGGCGAGGAGCTGCCTCACGGTCCCCGCTGTGGTCGCGACCGGGAGGTAGCGCCGGACCGGGGCATCGAGGTCGAGCCGGCGCTCGCCCGCGAGGACCATCGCGATGGTGACGGTGGCCATCGGCTTGGTCAGCGACGCGAGGTCGAACACGGTGTCCTCGTCGATCGGCGGACCTCGATCGGGTAGCCGCCTCGTGAAACCCGAGTCATATCGGAAGACCTCGCGGCCCGCGTCCCCGACGGAGACCGCCGCGGCCGAGCCCAGCGGGGCCGCGAGCGCCTCGTCGACAAGTGCCCGGATCCTCTCCATGTGCGA
>JAEWJO010000234.1 GCA_023386455.1 Pseudomonadota bacterium
CGCGCGACTCGACCGTCCGCTCCTGGCTCGACGAGCTCGTCGAGCGCGAGCTCGTGCAGCGCACCCCGAAGACGCGCTTCACCGGCGAGGACGAGTACCAGTTCCGCCATGCGATGGTGCGCGAGGCCGCCTACGCGATGCTGACCGACGCCGATCGCAAGCTCGGCCATCGCCTCGCCGGCGAGTGGCTTCACTACGCAGGCGAGACCGAGGCGATGGTGCTCGCCGAGCACTTCGAGCGCGGCGGAGATCGGGCGCGCGCCGCTGTCTGGTACAAGCCCGCCGTCGATCAGGCGCTCGCCGCCGGCGACTTCCGCGGCGCCGCAAACCGCGCCGAGCGAGGTGTCGCGTGCGGCGCGACCGGCGAGACCCTCGGTGGCCTGCGTCGCGCCCAGGCCGAGGCGCACAAGTGGTGCGGCGAGTTCGTCGAGGCCGAGCGCTGCGCGATCGCCGCGATGACGCTGCTCCTCGCCGGCTCCGCCGCGTGGTTCTCTGCCGCCGGCGAGGCCGCCGAGGCCAGCGGCAAGCTCGGCGACGTCGAGCAGCTCTCGCGCATCGCCGACCTGCTCGCGCGCGCGCCCGATCTCGACAACGAGCGCGCCGCCCGGGTCTCCGCGCTCGCCCACGCCGCGTTCCAGCTCTACAACAATGGCCGCTACCAGCTCGCCGCGTCACTCGTCGACGTGATCGACCGCATCGCCGACGAGGTCTCCGATCCTCGTATCCTCGCGCGCATTCATCAGACGCGGTCCTCGCGCGCGATGTTCGCCGGCGACGCGGGCGCCTACGTCGTCTCCGAGGTCGCCGCCGCGAACGCATTCGAGGCCGCCGGCGACCTCCGCTACACGTGCATGCAGCACGGCCACGTCGGCTACGCCTACCTCGAGATCGGTGCCTACGCCGATGCCGAGCGCTGGCTGCGCAAGGCGCTCGACGGTGGCACGCGCATGGGCCTGCAGAACGTCGTCGCGACCGCGAAGCACAACCTCGGCCGCGCGCTCCTGCACCAGGGCCGGCTCGACGAGGCCTTCACGATCGAGTCCGAGGCGATCGCCGCGTTCGCCGCCCAGGGCGATCGCCGACTCGAGTCCGCGTCGCGCAGCTACCTCGCCGACATCCTCGCCGCACGTGGCGACACCGGCGCCGCCGAGCGCGAGCTCCGCCTCGGCCTGCAGACCGTGCAGGCTGCATCGCGCCCGCAGGCGCTCGCCGCGCTCGGCCAGCTCCTGCTCCAGCAGGGCCGCGCCAAGGAAGCGTTGATCGCCGCGCGCGAGGCCCACGATCTCCTCGACTCGCTCGGCGGTGTCGAGGAAGGCGAGTCGCTCGTCCGCCTCACCTATGCGATGGCGCTCGACGCGACCGGCGATCGCGACGCGGCACGCACCGCGATCGAGCGCGCCCGCGAGCGCGTGCTCGAGCGCGCCGCCAAGATCACCGACCCCGAGTGGCGAGCGAGCTTCCTCGAGAACCTGCCCGAGAACGCGAGGACGCTCGCGTTCGCGCGCGACGTCGCCGGCACCTGACGGGCGCGGCGCGCCGAGGACTGAGCTACTTCGGCGGCGTCGTGCACTCGACGAACTTGATCGGGCCGCCCTCCTCCTGCACGCAGCAGCCGTCGATCCCCGACGACTCGAACGCACCACAGCCGAGCTTCGCCGGCGTGTCGCACTGGAAGCCCGTGCTCTGTGGCGGCATCTTGCACGCCTGCTCGCACATGCCTTCGAACGGCATGCCGCCGTTGACGGTCCAGCCGACGCAGGTCGTGAGCTCGTGCGGATCGGGATCCTCGCCGCACGCGACGAGGAGCAGGACTGCCATCGCGAGGCTTCGCATGAGACGACGGTAACACGGCGCCGGGTCGCGCCCGACCATCCGGCTAGCGCAGCTCGCGTCGCACGATCGCGGCGCCCTCGACGAGCGCACGCAGCTTCTGCACGGCGACGACGCGCGGCAGCTGCTTGAGACCGCAGTCGGTGGTCAGCGTCACGCGCTCGGGCTCGATGTGCTTCAGCACCTTGCGCGTCCGCTCGGCGACCTGCTCGGGGTGCTCGATCTCGAGCGTCCGGACATCGATCACGCCAGCGTGCACCTTCTTGTCGGCGGGCAGCTTGCGCAAGAGGTCCGCGTCCTCCATCTCGCGGCACGCGAAGTCGAGCACGTACGCGTCGACGTTGACGCCGTGATAGTGCGGCAGCACCTCGCGGTAACCACCGGCGGTCATGCCCTCGAGCTTGTTGCCCCAGGCGTTGCCCATGCAGAAGTGCCAGGCGCGTTCGACGCCCTGCGGAATCTCCGCCATCGTGCGGTCGACCGTCTCGCTGACCCAGTCCCAGTCCTTGTCGCCCGACAGGTGCGGCATCCACGCGCCGAGGTCTTCGAGCTGGATGTGCTTGCAGCCTGCACCGACGAGCTCGCCGATCTCGGCGCGGAACACGTCGGCGAGCGCGCGCGACAGCTCGTAGCGATTCTTCACCGGACCCGAGCGGAAGTGCGCGAGCGTCGACAGCTGCACCGGACCCGCACCGACGCACGCCTTGATCGGCTTCTCGGTGTGGCGCTGCGCCCACTGATAGATCAGCGCCATGCGCACGGGCCCGCGCTCGATCGCGCCCTCGACCGCGACGCCGCCCGCCTCGTCGAGTGCCCAGATGTCGCGCCCCTTCGCCTTGTCGCGTGCCGGGTGCGGCAGCTTCTCGGCGGAGAAGCCGGTCGTGCGCTCGAGCCAGTACCAGAGGAACGACCCGATCCCCATGTTGTAGTCGTCGAACCACATCTGGCCGTCGGTGAGGATGTCGAGACCGGCATCCTCCTGGTCCTTGATGACGACGCGCGTGGCGTCGTGAAACGCCTCGGCATGCGACGCGATCTTGAACGCCTCGAGCACGTCGCGTCCTGCGAGCTGCTGGGTGAACCAGAGCGGCCGCGGATACGAGCCCACCATCGTCGTCGGAAGCAGCGTCGTCATGGTCGCCAGATACTACGCCCGGCGCGTGGCGGCGGTAACAACGACGTAACGGGGACGTTCAGTACAGCCGGTGCAGGTGGGTGCCCCGGTAGTAGTGACCGAGGATGTCCTTGTGCGACTTGCCGGCCTGGGCCATGCCGATCGCACCGAGCTGGCACATGCCGACGCCGTGACCGAAGCCCGCGCCGCGGAACACGAACGTGCCGCCGTCCTTCGTCACCTCGAACAGCGACGACTTCAGCCCACCGAGCTGCCGGCGGATCTTGAGATCGCCGGTGATGTCGACCGCGCCCTTCTCGCCGGTGATCGTCAGTACCTGGACGCGGCCCGACACGCCGCGCTGCTTCGCGGTCAGATTCTTCACGCGCCCGATCTCCGGATAGTCCGCCGCGAGGCGCACCGTGAGGTCCTCGGCGGTGATCTTCTCGGTCCACCGGATCCTGCCCTTGCTCTTCTCGACGCGGCCGCACCAGAACGTCTTCGGATCCTCGGCGAGGAACGCGTCGATCGATGCGCTCGTCACGCGCGACACGTTGCCCTTCGGATCGTCGCGCCGGCCGCGCAGCGACGGGTCGGGCTCGCCGCCCCAGATCGCATCGTTGTCCTCGCTGTGGCCGCCGCACGACGCGCTGTACCGCACGTCGACCATGCCGCCGCCATCGCGCAGCAGCACGATGCCGCGCGTCTTCTCGATCGCCTTCGTCGTCCGAGGATCTTCCTTGCCCGCGCCCGCGTAGACCTGGCACTGCTGCGTCGAACACAGGAGGAACGGGTCGGTCGTGTTGCGGCGGCCGATCTTCTGCAGCAGCTCGGTGCGCGCCGCGATCGCCTGCGCCTCGAGCGCGGACGCCGGCGCGTCGGGATACATCTCCGCGGGTACGATGCCCGCGAGCAGCTTGTCTTCACTGACCGCGTTCGCCGCGAGCAGCGTGCCGTCGTGATCGAGCGTCACGTAGACGCTGCCCCAGTAGCGACGGTCCTCGATGCCGGTCGCGAGCTGGCTCCCGCCGGTCCCGGTCGGCACGTCGGTGACCGTGAGCGTCTCGGTCGCCTTCTTCGGCGCGAACCACAGCACCGAGGGGTTCCGGATCACGGTCGAGCCGCTTCGGGCAACGACCGTTCCGGACGGCCGGCGCACGAGCTCGGCGTGCACGCTCGTCTTCACGCCGAACCGGCGCGCGTGATCCGACGCCTTCGCCGCGCCCTTGCCCTGCGCGACCGGATCGATCGCGATGCGCACCTCGCGCGTGTCGATCACCTCGCCACCGGTCCCGAACACCGTCCCGATCTCGAACGACCGCGGATCGAAGCCGCGATCCTTCCACCGCCCTAGTGCCGCCGTGATGCCGGCCGCGTCGTCAGGGCCGAGCGTCTCGACGACGGTCCACTCGACGATCTGCGCCGGCTTCGCGTTCTCGACCGTCACGGTCCACGCGTCGCCGCCGTCGGCCTCGATCGCGCTACCACCCGCGCCGTCCGGGCGGACGACGATGCCGCCCTTCGCCCGCAGCTTGACGTCCTTCCTGTTGCCCATGATCTCGACCGTCACGAGCGGCAGTCCGTCGTCGGTGAACGTGAACCGCGTCGAGTACAGGATCCGCAGCTTGTCGGACGCCGAGGTGTCGTCGGCGCGGGCAACGCCGGCCAGTGTCAGGCACACGAGCGCGAACGCACCAAGACGGAGCATGCACGAGGCTAGGCACGCGGCGATCCACGGGGCAAGAAAACGGGGTCAGGCCGCGTCGGTGCGCTGGCGCTCAGAGCGGCCGCAGCGTCACGGTCGTCGAGCCCGGCTTCGTGATCCGGAGGGCGCCGGTCGCCTTCTCGAACGTGCAGCCACCACAGTCGACCTCGTACCCGGTTGGATAGACGCGGTCGGGCACGACCAGCTCGGTCGCCTCCGACGACGACAGCGGCTCGTACGCGAGCGTGAATGTCGAGCTCGTGGCATCGAACGCGTAGGTCACGTCGTTACCGGCGACGAGCTCGGGATACGGCCGCACGAGCGCGCCGACGAGCGCCGGCTTCTCGCTGCCGTCGGCCGCGAGGATCGAGTAGCCGCCGTCGCCCTTGTCGTACGACCAGTACATCGAACCGGCACCGACCGCGCCCGCCGCGTCGTACTGCGCCGTCATGTACGGCACGATGCCCGGCGACGCGGCCATGCCGCCGTACTCGCCGATCCACAGGCCGGCGCCGAGGGTCCGCGCTTCCTCGCGCAGCTCTCCGAGCGTGTCGAGGATCTTCTGGCGATGCGCCTCGTCGAACCCGGCGCCGGACTCGGCGTCCTGATCGTAGCTGTGCGGCGCGTACACGACGTTGTCGAACGGCAGCGACACGAGCTTCGTCGCGACGCCGCCGTTGCGGCTCGCACTCGGCTCGATGAAGGCGACCCAGTCGGGCGCGACCTCGCGCACCGCGGTGACGACGTCGATGTAGAGCGGCTTCAGTCGATCGTTCTCGAACTGGAACAGCGGGTACGTGCCCCAGTTCGGCTCGTTGAGCACGTCGAAGCCGATCACCGCCGGCTCGCCGACGAGCCGCTCGGCGACGTGCTTCCACGCGGCGACGAAGTGCTCGCGCAGATCGGTGCGCGTGTAGAACTCGTCGACACACGCGGTGACGTTCGGATCGACCGCGTTCAAGAACCACGGCTCGACCGGCACGAACGCGGTGTAGCGCGCCTCGTCGCACGTCCACCGCGGCGCGCCGTCGAAGCCGAAGCCCTCGCCGTAGATGTCCTGGTGCATGTCGAGCACGACGTGGAGGCCGGCGTCGCGCGCCCACTGCATCCGCTCGGCGACGCCGTCGAGGTACGCGTCGTTGTACACGCCCGGCATCGGCTCGACCGCGGCCCACGTCATCACGAAGCGCAGCGAGTTGAAGCCCCACGCCTCGCGCATGCGCCGGTAGTCGGCCGGCGTCTTGTCGTCGAGGTACGGCGCGTACTTCTGCTCGCCGAGGTTGGCGCCGCGCAGGATCACCGCACGCCCGTCGGGCGCACGCAGGTAGTCCTCGGCGACGTGCCAGCGGGGCGCCGCCGGCGTGCCGTCGCCGCAACCGGCCACGAGCAGGAGTCCCAGCCATGCCCTCATCGAGGGCGACGCTAGCACGCGGCTCTACGGCTTCGGCCGGGATTCGGGCTGCAGCACGAACCAGTGGAACACCCGGTACATGCCCTTCGCCTCGCTGTGGATCTCGACCTCGCCGGTCGGGAACGCGTGCGGCGCGACGTTGAACGTCAGCTCCGAGAACGGTCCGGTCGGTGCTCCGATCGTCAGCGTGCCGAGCTTCTTCGTCTTGTAGTAGAGCGTCATCTCGACGGGCGTCTTGATCGCCTCGTGCCAGCCGTAGCTCTGCTGGCCACCGGTGCGCAGCACGATGCGGGTCGGCTTGGCCGGGTCGACGTGGATCGTGAAGTGCTCGCCGCCCTCGCGGATCGTCCGGCCGCCGTCGATCGCGAGGCCGTTCGTCGTCGAGCGCTCGGTCAGCGACCACCGTGCGGTCGGATCGCCGAAGCGGCGGCGGCCCATGCGCCCGCGCCAGCCGTGAGCGCGCTCGCTCGCCATGTCGGCGATGTCGACGCGATCGACGACCTGCCAGCCGGTGTGGTCGTTGAACGGCCGCTCGGCGGTGTGCACGTGATCCCAGTCGGCGACGATGATCTGCATGTCGCCGTCGCCCGCGAGGCGGCGCGGCTCGATCCCGCGGCGCAGCGACGTGTGTAGCAGGACCTCGCCCCAGTACTCGTGCGTGCCCATCCAGCCCGGGTAGTACGCGAAGTGCGTCGGTCGATTCTCGACCGGCAGCGACTCGAGGAACTCGAAGCGCGCGCCGGGGCCGTTGTTCGCGATGCCCGCCTGGTAGTTCGTGACGAGGCCGAGCATGTCGTAGACCTTGCCGTCGCCGTAGTACGCGATCGCGCCGGCATCGTGGAACATGATGCTCGCGCCGGGCAGCTTGCGATGGATGTACTTGCCGACCGCGACGACCTGCGTGTTCGTGTCCATCGCGCCCTGGGCGAACAACTTCATGTCGGCGACCAGGCCGGGCCGCGCCGCGCGCACGAACAGGACGACGACGACGATCGTCACCGCCTGCCACGCACGCACGAGATGCGGCCGCACGCGCGCGGGAATCTGGGCGGGCCACCAAGTCGGTGGCGCGAGCGCGATGCCGATCGGGATCACGATCAGCGGGAACACCGGCGCGATGTAGCGGTAGTTCTGGAAGCTCCACAGCCCCGACGACGCGATCACCGCGAGCATCATCGCGAACGGCGCGACGATCACGAGCACGCCGGCGAGGTAGCGCTTCTCGCGCCACGCCCACCACGCGATGCGCGCCGCGCCGACGAGGAACAGCACGAGCAGGAGCTTCGGCCACACGAGCGGGCTCTTGCCGTCGATGAAGATGCCCGCGAGCGCCTTGCCCGACAGCGCCTTCACGGTCTGCCACCAGTACGTCCAGTCAAAGCCCGGCAGGTAAAAGTGACTCTTCGCGACGCCCGTGTTCGGGAAGAAGTTGCCGGCGAGGATCCGGTTCGCGACGAGCCACGCGACCGGCGCCGCGAGCGGCACGAGCCACAGCGCCGCCGTCTTCCACCGCCGCTTGCGCAGGCGCGCGAGCACGCTGACGCCGCAGATCGCGCCGACGACGAGCATCGCCTCGGGCCGCGACAGCGACGCCGCCGACAGGCACACGATGAACAGCGGGCGCGGCGGTCCCTCGGGATCCTGGCGAAGCAAGAGCAGCAGCGTCGCGACGAGCAGCGCCGCGGCGAACGCGACCTCCATCCCCGACAGCGCGCACCACGCGAACGGCGCGATCACGAGGAGGATCACGCCGCCGAGCACGCCGGCGACGTGCGAGCCCTTCACGACATGGATGAAGCGATAGACGCCGACGGCGACCGCCGCGTAGAGCGCGCCGCACATCCCGAACGAGACCCAGACGAGTGCGTGGCCGCGCGCGCCGAGCGTCCAGAACGGCGCCAGCAGCATCGGCCACAGCACGCTCGTCGAGCCGGCCGAGTAGCCGCCGCCGGGGAAGTACGTGAACGGCTCGGCGCGGCCGAACTGCTTGGCGTACGTCAGATAGATGTAGCTGTCGTCGAGCGGCAGGCCCATCGAGCCCGCGTGCACGAGCGTCGTCGCGGCGAACGCCCAGGTGATGAACGCCGCGATCGCGACGAGGATCGCGACCGGTACGTACGGCCGCAGCCTCGCGAGTCTCAGGGCCATCCGGCCACCGGCGTGCGCGGGGCAGCCAGGGCGAGGTGCTGGAACCGGAACATCCGATCGCGCTGGTAGTCGCCGAGCATCTCGAGCGCGAGCTCGTTGAAGTCGAGCGTCCGCACCCACCGGAAGCCGCACTCGTAGAGCAGCGGCAACATGTCGTCGGATCCGTAGCGGATCGGCTCGCCGAGCTCGCCGACGTACGACCGCGTCGCCTGATCCTTGTCGTTCAGGCCCTGCCCCGACGCGAGCTTCTTGCCGACGAAGTCGAACGCGACGAGCGAGCGCGGATCGAGGCCGGTCGCGAGCCGCGAAGCTGTCGCGCGCACGGCGCCCTCGGTCAGGTACGGCACGACGCCCTCCCAGATCACGAGCGCGGGCTCCGTCGTCGAGAAGCCCGATGCGACGAGCCGGTCGATCGGATCCTCGCGCTCGAAGTTGCACGTCACGTAGCGCGCGTTGTCGACGGGATAGCCGGCGACCGCCGCGAGTCGCTCGCGCTTGGACGCCTGGGTCGCCGGATGATCGACCTCGAAGAACGTGACGCCCGCGCGAGGCAGCCGCGCCGCGCGCGTGTCGTAGCCCGCACCGAGGATCACGACCTGGCGGACGCTCAGTCGATCGACCGCGAGGCCGACGAGACGATCGAGGTACGCGACGCGCAGCGCGAGCCAGAGCTCCATCGGTGGAAACCGCGCGTCGAGCAGCTTCGCGATCTCGTGGCCGTCGGTGCCCGCGAGCGCCTCGGCATACGGATCGACAAATAGCGGCTTCTCCCAGCGACTCGCCCGCGCGCGATAGGCGCAGACCATGAGCGCGGTCTTCGACGCGGAGCTCGTGGTGTCCATCGCCGCGCTTGTATCACTTCTTCTCGAGGTGTGCGACCAGACCGTTATACGCCGCTGTTACACGCATCGAGAGCTCGGTCGCGGCCTTCTGCTTGCCCGGATTCCCGGCGTGCATGTCGGGGTGGTACTTGCGCATCATCTGCCGGTAAGCGGTCTTGATCTGCGGGATATCGGCACCGACGTTGAGGTCGAGCACCCGGTACCAGTCCGCGAGCTGCGCGTCCTTCGAGCCGGGCCGCGGCGGTCGCGCGTTGCCCGATGACGAGGACGACGTCGACGACGAAGCACCCGACCACGCCGACCCCGAGGTCGTCCCGCCGCCGCGCGCCGCCTGCTCCTTCATCCGGCGGAACGCGTCGTCCGCGGCCGCCCGCTGGCGGGCCGCGCGCTCGTCGCGCTCGCGGTGAATGCGCGCCGCGCGATCCTTCGCGGCCTTCTCGCGCTGGGCGCGTGCGCCGGGGTTCGCGAGCGCCTGCTTCGCGAGCGGGTTGTCGAGCGGCGACCGGCTCGCCTTCGCGCGCGCCGCCTTGCGTGCGGTGAGCTCGACCTGCAGCGCGGCGCTCTCGACGTGGCTGAGCGGCTCGTCGTCGACGATGACGAGCGACGTCAGCTTCGACAGCCCGGACTGTGCGCTTTCGAGGATGCGCCGCGTGATGCTCACGCGACTAACGTAGCATCACTCAGTTGGCGACGTAGACCGTGATGACCTCGCGGTACTTGTGGCCGTTGCTGTGCCAGCCGTGGCCGTCGTGGCGGTGGCCGCAATCGCCGTCGTCATCGTCGTCGTCGTCGTGGCCGCTCTTCTTGGCGCCCGCGCAGTCTCCGTAGTAGCCCGACTCGGGCGCGCCGGTGAACGTGCGGCACGCGTACGGGCTCGGGAACGCCGGCGTGTAGTCGCGGCAGTCGCCGGCGAACTTGAACCCGCACTGCGTGTAGCCCGGACGCGCCGGATCGGGCTCGGTGCAGTCGCGCAGATCGAGACCGCCGTCTTCCGACGCGGCCTGCGCTTCACCGCGGCACGCGTTCCAGTCGATCTCCTGGTCCTCGTCGACAAACAGGTTGCCGTAGAACGCGCCCTCGGACAGCGGGAACAGCTCGGACTCGTCGAGCCCGATCGTCAGCTGCGGATGACGGCCGCGCAGCGAGATCGCCTCGGTCGTCGTATGCGCGTTGACGCGCGAGAAGATGCACGCGCTCACCCAGCCCTGCCCCTTCGACGACAGCTTGTGCCACCGCCACTCGGGCGCGAGACCGAGCGCACCGGGAAACGTGCAGTGCTGATTCGTGCACGTGTAGAGCGAGCTCGGCGGCGCGGTATCGGTCGCCGTCGGAACCGTCGCCTCGACCGTCGTGCCTTCCTCGAGCGCGCAGTTGATCAAGTACGAGTACAGCTCGCGGCCGCCCTCGGTCTCGAGGATCCGCGCCGTCTCGTGCAGCGCCTCGACGCTCGTCGAGTTCAGCGAATTTTGCGCGAGCCGATTCTGCGCCAGCCGATTTTGCGCGAGACGGTTCTGAGCAAGACGATTTTGCGCAAGTCGGTTCCACGTCGACAGGTCTTGATCGGTCGTGCTCGTCGAGGGTTCTTCGATCGTGCACGCGGACGCAAGAACTGTAACGGCGACAGCGACGAGAACATTCGCGCGCATGACGGCCTCCATCGTTCCAAAATGATCGCGCCCGTTTCGGCAATCCGCAAGGATGGCGTCGAACGCCACTTACCTACAGAAGCGACGGCGTGATCCAAAGACCGCTGGAGAGCGGGTATGGCGCCCATGCCTCGACATCGAGTGCAGGGCCATCGACTACACCGCCGCAGATCGTCGCGCGGCTGGCGCCGACCGCGACTTTTGCCGAGCGCGCGATGTCTTCGAGACGGGTCCGAAGGGCGGACAGATCGACCTTCGAGGCGACCGCGATGAGGCTGTCGGGCGCCGCCATTGCGATGGTCATCCCGGCACTTGTCGCGATCGTGCTCGCGAGCGCGAGCTCGGCCGGGCCACCCTCGACGTAGAGCGCGACGACGTCCTGTTCGTCGGTCAGCGAGGCGTTCGGAGCGATGATATTGCGTAACGCTTCGTACAGCTCCCTGGGCGAGGCAAACCGCTGCTGCGGGTCCGGGGCGAGCGCCTGGGTGATCGGCTCGTCGATCGCCGGGTCGATGTCGACCTTGGCCGACGGCCTCGGCCGGGGGCCGTGGACCTGGAGATAGCTCTGGACGACGCCCGGTGTGCCACCAAATGCCGGCGCGCCGGTCAGCATGTGGAACGCGAGCAGGCCGACCGCGTAGACATCGGTTCGCGACGTCACCGGCTGACCCTTCATCTGCTCGGGCGCCATCGCCGCGGGCGTGCCGAGCATGCTCCTCGATGACGTGAGCCCCGGGCCCTCGTGATCGAGCAGCTTCACGAGACCGAAGTCGAGCAGCACCGGACGCGGACCTTGTGCATCGTGACCGAGGATCACGTTCGACGCTTTCACGTCGCGATGAACGAGACCCACGGCATGCGCGCTCGTCAGTGCCTCGCACAGCGGCTCGAGGATCGCGAGCATCTCGCTCGGCGACAGCGAGCCGCGCTCGTGGATCACGTCGCGCAGGCTCGGTCCCTCGATGTACTCGAGCACCATGAACGGACGTCCGTCGTCGAGCGTGCCGTGATCGTACGCGCGCACGACGTGACGATGATCGAGTCGCTCGGTCGCCTCGAGCTCGCGTTCGAATCGCGTCAGCGCATCGTTCGATCGAATGAGCTCGAGATGGAGAATCTTGATCGCGACGAGGCTGCCGTCATCGCGCGTCGCACGCCACACCTGGCCAAAGCCACCTTCACCGATCAACCGATCGATCCGGTAACCAACGATCGTTGGAGGCTGCACCGCGGAGGACACCAGTGCGTCCATCGTGCCAGTCGCTTTCGGTCTCCTCGTGCGGCTATCGCTCATTAGTTACTGACAACAGCGTATCGGACCTCGCACGAAGGCGCGATGTAGTCACAGCTCGCTGATCCGACTTGCCCACACCGGATCCTCGCGGGCGAGTTCTATAAGCCCCGGGCGCAGCTCCTGCGGAAGGGCCGATCTCCGAGCCGCCATCACCGCCAGCTCGAGCCGGAGCTGGGCGAATACGCTTTCGATCTCGGCCATCGCCCGGCCGAGCGCCGCGTTGTCGTCGGCGGCAAGCGCGCGCAGGACCGCGATCGTGATCCGTTCGTCGTCGGCGAGATCGGTCTCGGCGTCGAACGTCGAGAGAACTGACTGCAGCTCGGTCCGGTCACCGCGAGCGGCGAGCACGCGGGCCAGGAGCAGGCGGTCCGGACGGGTGCTGCCCTCGCCCGCGTGGCTCTGGAGCGCGAGGCCTCGCCGGGCGAGCGGGAGCGCCTCGTCGAGCTGGCCGCGCCACAGCCGGTGCTCGGCGAGGTTATGGGTCGCGACGCGCTCGTTGTGAGCCTGCCCCATCTCGCGTGACAGCTGGATGACGAGGCGGAGGTCATCCTCGGTGCGATCGATCTCGCCGCGTGCCGACCATAGCCAGGCGCGGTTGCCGTACGCGATCGCGAGGTGAAAGCGATCGTCGCGCGTGACACACCACGCGATCAGCTCGGCGAACACGCGCTCGGCCTCGTCGAGCTCGCGCAGGGCCGACAGCATCGGCCCGAGGAGCAGCGCCGCGATGATCGCGGTCTCGTGACGGTCGAGCGCGCGCGCCTTCGCGATCACCTCGCGCAGCAGCGGCGCGCCCTCGGCGAATCGGTGCTCGCGGAACAGCACGCGAGCGTCGGCGAGATCGAGATCGACCGCGAGGCCCGGATGCTGCGCGGCCGCATCGCCGAGCAACGCGCGCGCGCGCGCCGCGACCTGCTTCGCGCGCGTCACCTCACCGGCGACGCCCTCGACGAAATCGAGCACGGTGCCGAGCTCGATCAGTGCGCAGATCTCGAGCTCGACGTCGCCGACCTCGTGCGCGATCGCCTCGGCCTCCTCGAGATCGAGGACCGCGTCGTTCATGCGCTGCAGGCGGGTCCGCGCCTGCGCCCGGCCGACGAG
>JAEWJO010000260.1 GCA_023386455.1 Pseudomonadota bacterium
ATTCAAGATCCGCCGAAGCAGGCCAAGCTCGTCGAGGTCAAGTTCGACTCGCTGCCGGCCGCCGGCGTCTTCGCGGATGGCCGGTCGGCGGAGCTGTGCCGCACGCCGTGCAGCTTCAACGTCGATCTCGCCGACGGCGGCCCGACCGATCGCCGGACGTTCCTGCTCCGGGTCGAGGGCTACAAGGACCGGGCGATCACCGTCGACTTCGCGGCCAGCCAGCGCGACTTCTCGGCGACGCTCGACCGCGTCGATTTGGTACCGACGGTGCCGGTGGTGACGCAGACGCCGGTCGAGGACACGACGGACACGGCCGAGAGCGACACCGAGGTCGAGACCGACACCGACACGATCGCTGACAGGAGTGAAAAGGCGTCCTCGAAGAAGGGCGGTGGTAAGAAGGCCAGGAAGGGCA
The DNA here is from genome assembly GCA_023386455.1 of Pseudomonadota bacterium. Taxonomy (GTDB): domain Bacteria; phylum Myxococcota_A; class Polyangia; order Haliangiales; family Haliangiaceae; genus JABFXX01. The sequence continues at coordinate 416 of JAEWJO010000260.1, forward strand.
GCAAGGTCGACGAGACCAGGCCCGAGCCGAAGCCCGACGTGGCGGAGACCAGGCCGCCGGAGACCAAGACCGAGACGAAGACCGACGATACGAACCTCGAGCCCGTCGAGAAGACGCCCGTGAAGAAGCCTGCTGGGACGATCGATCCCAGCGATACGATCGACCCGTTCCGACGCAAGAAGTGATTCCTGCTTCGGTGGTACCCAAGATGATTCCTCGCCTAATTCTGTTCGTGTTCGTGTGCCTTGCGGTGGTGGGACCGACGGCACGCCCCGCATTCGCCGACGACCCCGCGACCCGCGCGGCCCGCCGCCACTACGAGCGCGGCGAGAAGCTGTTCGCGCTCGGCAAGTTCGACGAGGCGCTGGAGGAGTACCAGACCGCGTTCGACGCCAAGCCGCTGCCCGGCTTTCTCTACAACATCGGTCAGTGCTACCGGAACCTCGGTGACTACGACCAGGCGATCTTCAGCTTCAAGAAGTACCTGAAGCTCGAGCCGGACGCGCAGAACAAGGAGGCGGTCGAGCAGCTGATCACCGACCTCGAGGACAAGAAGTCGCGCGGCGACGGCGAGAAGTTCGTGAAGAAGCCGCCGAGGAAGAAGTCCGACGACAAGCCGATCACGAGCAAGTGGTGGTTCTGGACCACGCTCGGCGTCGTCGCTGCGGGCGGCGGCGTCGGCATCTATGCGGCAACGCGGCCGGAGGGCGCGCCTCCGACGGACCTCGGCCCCATCGTGTTCGGCAAATGAGGCGCGCGCTCGTTCCACTCGTTCCGCTCGCGCTGGCCGCCGGCTGCACCGACGACTCGTTCATCATCGTCACCGTCGACCGGCTCCCCGCCGTGCACGACGCGACGGGCGGTGCACCGAAGAACCTCAAGGTCACGCTGTCGAATGCCGGATCGATGCGCACCGACGAGCTCACGGTCGGCGAGCATCCGTTCCCGGTGACGTTCAGCATCTCTGCGCCCGGGCGCACTGGCGACCTCGGCATCAGCATCGACGCGCTCGACGACAAGGGCATCCTCGTGGGCCGCGGCGTGGGCAATGCGCTCCTGACCGACACGGCAGCGTCGGTGATGCTCGACACCGCCGACTTCGTCGTCAACACCGAGGTCGTCAACAACCAGTTCCTGACGACCGACTACGAGGCTGTCGGTCTGCAGCTCGCCGCGATCCCGAACGGGACGTGGATGGCCGTCTACCGCGACGAGTGCACGATGTGCGACGTCTACGGCCGGCGGTTCGACGCGACCGGCCTGCCGGTCCAGTCGGCGCTGGCGGCGAGCGACCAGTCGTTCAAGGTCACGACGTCGCTGACGACGGCCGGGACGTTCCCGACGATCGCCTCGTCGGGAAGCACGACGCTCGTGCTCTGGGACTACTTCTCGGGCGCGACGAACGGGATCGCGTGCCGCGCGATCAACGAGACCGGCGCCGCGACCGGGAACCAGCTGTCGGTCATGACGACCGAGACGCCCGACGTCGTCACCGCCGCCCCGCTGGCGAACGGCAACTTCGTCGTGACGTGGCAGACGTTCGTGTCGCCGAACGAGCAGATCCACGCGACGATCGTCGGGCCTGGCTGCGCGACGATCCTCCCCGCACCGATCTCGGTGTCGACGGCCGCCGTCGACAACCGGCGCTCGCACGTCGCGGTCAACGGCTCGACGGTGATGTACACGTGGGTCGGCGACAGCTCGGTCCGCATCCGCACCGGACGCCCCGACGGGACGTTCATCATCAGCGACGCGGTGCTCGTCCCGAGGACGTCGACGCAGGATGTCGATCACGTCCGGGTCGTCCCGTACGGCACCGGCTTCGCGATCGCGGCGCGCTGGGCAGCGCCGTCGGCGATGTCGACGCAGCCCGGCAAGATCGAGGTCTATCGCGTCAACGCGTCGGGCGTCATCCAGGGCACGCCGACCGTGATCACCGACCAGAGCGGCTCGGACTTCACGTCCGACAAGGCGTTCGGCATGGCCGCGCGCGGCGACGGCGCGCTGCTCGTCACGTGGCACGCGTGCGCGACCGGTCCTGGCTCGTGCGAGGTGTTCGGCCGCCTGATGCGCCCCGACGGCACGCTCGCCGGCGAGACGTTCGTGATCCCGACGTCGACCGGTAGCGACCAGATCAACCCGTCGGCGGTCGCGCTCGACACCGCGTTCGTCGTCTCGTGGAATGACTCGTCGGGCGTCGAACCCGACACCTCGGGCTCGGCGGTCCGCGCGCGCATCCTCTATCCCAAGTACGACGCGGCGAGGACGCAGCCGTGAACGCGACGTGGGCGGAGATCGCGCGCCTCGTGTCCCGCTACCGCGGGGTCCTGCTCGGCGGCATCGGCTCGGCGATCGCGGTCGCCGCGACGCTCGACCCGGCACACGGCCTCGCCCAGTCGAGCCTGCGCTTCGCGCTGTGGTTCGCGCTCGTCAGCGTCGTGCTGATGATCGCGCTGACCGGCATCATGATGCTGGCGGAGCGGCTCGCCGTCCGCCGTCAGGTGCCGCGCGCGATCGCGTCCGTGCGCAAGCGCTACTCCGCGTCGTCGTCGGCGCGGTGATCGATCCCGAGCGCGCGCATCTTCTTGTAGAGGTGGCTGCGCTCGAGCTGGAGCTCGCGGGCGGTGTTCGAGACGTGGTGATCGTTCGCGTCGAGGGCGGCGACGATGATGTCGCGCTCGGCAGCGGCGACGAGGTCCTTGAACGGCGTGCCGCGCGCGAACTCGGACTTCACGGCCTTCACGCGCGGTAGCGCGTCGCCGACGTCGGCCTCGGTGATGAGCTCGGCATCGCCGGTGAGGATCGCGAGCCGCTCGACGACGTTCTTCAGCAAGCGCACGTTGCCCGGCCAGTCGTGCTGCATCAGCATCGTCAGCGCGCCCGACGCGACCTTCTTCGCGCGGCGATCGTTGTCGGCGCACACCTGCTCGAGGAAGTGCTCGACGAGCGACGGGATGTCCTCGCGTCGCCCGCGCAGCGGCGGCAGCTCGATCGGGACGACCGCGAGCCGGTAGTAGAGGTCCTCGCGGAACCGCCCCGCCGCGATCTCCGCCGAGAGATCCTTGTTGGTCGCGGCGACGACGCGGACGTCGACCTTGATCGTCTCGCCCCCGCCGACGCGCTCGAGCTCGTTCTCCTGGAGCACGCGGAGCACCTTGGCCTGCGCGCTCGGGTTCATGTCGCCGACCTCGTCGAGGAACAGCGAGCCGCCGTCCGCGAGCTCGAACTTGCCGCGGCGCTGCTGGGTCGCGCCGGTGAACGCGCCCTTCTCGTGGCCGAACAGCTCGCTCTCGATCAGCTCGGACGGGATCGCGGCGCAGTTGAGCTTCACGAACGGGCCGTCGGCGCGCTTGCTGTGCTCGTGGATCGCGCGGGCGACGAGCTCCTTGCCGGTGCCGTTCTCGCCGGTGATGAGGACGCGGCCCGACGACGGGGCGGTCTTGGCGACCTTGTCGAAGATCACCTTCATCGCGGCGCCCCGGCCGATCATCGCGAAGTCGGCACTGACGCGGCCGCGCAGGCGCTGGTTCTCGTGGCGCAGACGCGCGAACGACAGCGTGTTCTGGACCGTGATCAGGAGCTTGTCGCCCGACAGCGGCTTCTCGATGAAGTCGAATGCGCCCGCCTTGGTCGCCTGAACGGCGGTCTCGATCGTCGCGTTCCCCGACATCATGACGACCATCGTCTCGGGCTTGGCCGTCCGCAGCTTCGGGAGTACCTCGAGGCCGGTCTCACCGGGCATCATGACGTCGAGCAGGACCAGGTCGATATCGTGCTCGACGAGCTTCGCGAGCCCTGCGGCGCCTCCCCCGGCGACCTCGACGAGGTACCCCTCGAGCTCGAGGGACCGCCTCACGGTCGTCAGGATGTTGGGCTCGTCATCGATGACGAGAATCGTGCTGCGCGCCACGCGTCTCACACTACACCCGGGGGGGTGCCCCCCGGGATCCCCCCTCGATGTAGATTTGACTAACGTGCCGCGCCCATTTAGGTTTCGTGGCTATGGGCAAGGTCTTTGTAGCGCTCTCGACCCTGTCGATCGCGCTCGCGCTCGCATTCACCGGGGCCTGTGGAGACAAGCCGAAAGGCCCCGGCTGCAAGGTGGACAAGGACTGCAAGAGTCCTCTCGTCTGCTCGAGCAACAAGTGCGTCGAGTGCCGCGACGATTCGCAGTGCGGCAAGGGCAAGAAGTGCGTCGCCAACGCGTGCGTGGTGAAGGCGCAGTGCGAGAAGGACGATCAGTGTCCCGCCGGGCAGGTGTGCCAGGCGGGCTCGTGCAAGCCGTGCGCGTCCGACGGCGAGTGCGGCCCTGGAGGTCGCTGCGAGGCCGGCCAGTGCCAGCGTCCGAAGAAGTGCACGCAGAACGAGGACTGCGCCGACGACGAGGACTGCATCAACGGGCTCTGCCTGCGCGCCGACGCCGGCAGCAACATCGACGCGGGCTGCCAGCTCCAGACGATCTACTTCGCGTTCGACGACTCGTCGATCCAGACCAGCGAGCGCGACCGCCTCGACGGCAACAATTCCTGTATCGGCAAGAACAAGAACCAGTCGGTCCTCGTCATCGGTCACACCGATACGTCGGGTACCGAGGAGTACAACATCGCGTTGTCGGAGCGCCGCGCCCAGTCGGTGGCCGACTATTTGTCGCGCCTCGGCACCGACCCCGCCAAGATGCAGGTCGTACCCAAGGGTGAGACGGAACCGACCGGCCTCGGCGATGACAAGGATCGCCGCGTGGAGTTCAAATGGCGCTGAAGACGTTGCTCGTATCCGTCGCCGCGGCCTCGCTGCTCGGCGGCTGCTTCTGGACCACGACCAAGAGCGAGGGCCAGTCCCTGCGCCGGGACGTCACCGCGCTCCAGGGCCGGATCGACTCGAAGGAGAAGGAGCTGAACACGCAGATCGTCCAGCTGCAGACCGTCCTCGACGAGGCGACGAAGGTCCTGAAGCGCAACAGCGCGGACATCGGGGCCGACGTCGAGAAGCTCTCGGCCGACATCCGCACCGCGAACGGCCTCGTCTCCGCGATCAACAACGGCATCAACGAGCTGAAGGTCGCGTTCGAGAAGTACCGCAAGGACAACGACGCCCGCATGGACAGCCTCGAGCAGCGCGTCGCGCAGATCGAGAGCGGCAAGCCGAGCGCGACGTCGAGCCCCGACGACCTGTGGAAGCTCGGCACGCAGGCGTACGAGGCCGGTCGCTACAACGACGCGAGCGACATCTACAAGCGGCTCGTCCAGACGTTCCCGACGCACGCGCGCGCCGACGACGCGCAGTACTTCCGCGGTCAGGCCTACACCAATCTGAAGGAGTGGGACAACGCGATCGCGACGTACCAGCAGCTGATGCAGAAGTACCCCGACAGCGACCTGTCCGATGATGGGCTCTACTTCGCGGCGCTCGCGGCGCAGCAGCTGAAGAACTGCACCGAGGCGCGCACGTACCTCGGGCTCATCAAGTCGAAGTACCCGAAGTCGAACGTGACGAAGCAGTCGACGGCGCTCGACGCTCAGATCAAGAAGGATCTGAAGACCAAGTCGAAGTGCACGTCGTAGCCACGACCTGACTACTTCGTCGCCTTCGCCGGCGTCGCGCCTGCCGGCGGCGCCTTGCCGCCATCCGCGATCACCTTGCCGCCGAGCTTCTTGAACTGATCGAGGCCGTCGGCCTTGAGGTCGTAGTTCGGCGCGAGCTTCGAGTGGCAGGCGTTGCAGCTCTTGAGCTTCGCCTGCTTCATGAACGCCTTCATCGCGTCCTTCGCGGCGGGCTGACCGCCCTTGGCGCACGCGTCGCGCGCGAGCTCGGTCTTGAACTCCTTGGTCACGCACGGGTTGACCGCGAGCGCGTCGGTCGCGGAGACCTTGGCGAGACCGAGCGAGACGATGATCGTGGTGATCGAGGCGAAGGTGATGAGCTTGGACATGGGCTTCAACGACTGAGAGGTGTGATCTTGTGGACGGTCGCACGCCATCCGCTATTCAGCGGTAGCGCGGTCGCGAGCATCGTGCAACAGCGCGGTTCTCCAGCGCAATATGGTGTAGGTGTCCCTGCGACGCAGCCACGGGGACTTTCCGAGCGACCGTGCGGCCCCGGTCACGTCGACTGCTCCCGTGACGGCGCTGATCGCGCACAGGGCGGCGGCCCCGGTCGCGTACAGGGCGGCCGCGCGGTCGGGCGTGATGCCGCCGATCGCGACGACCGGCGTGGTCCCCGCCTCGCGTACCGCCGCGCGCAGCGCCGCGAGGCCCTGCACGGGATCCGGGTTCTCCTTCGTTTGCGTCGCGAACACCGGACCGTAGCCGATGTAGTCGGCGCCGCCTTCGCACGCGCGGCGGACCTGATCGAGGTCATGCGTCGACACGCCGATCGCGAGCCGATCACCGACGAGCGCACGCGCCTCGGCGAGCGGCAGATCGGTCTGGCCGAGGTGAACCGCGTCGGCACCGGTCGCGAGCGCGACGTCGATGCGATCGTTGACGACGAGCGCCGCGCCTGCCTCGTCGCACACGCGCCGGGCCATCCGGGCGACCCGGACGACGTCGTCGACGGTACCGGGCTTGAGCCGGACCTGGAGGACCTTCGCGCCACCCGGTCCGACGAGCGTACGCGCGAGCGCCTCGTCGTCGCGGTCGAGGACCGCGTAGAAGCCGGCGACGCGGAGGCCCATCACCGCATCTGGAGCTCGAGCTGCTCGAGCTCCCGCGCCTTGTCGCGCAACGCGGCGGCCTTCTCGAACTCGAGGTCCGCGGCGGCCTGGCGCATCTCGCCACGCAGCTTCTCGATCGCCGCGCGCAGCGACGTGATGTCGTCGATCTTCTCGAGCTGGACGGCCGCGATCTGGACCGCGCGCTGGCCCTTCTTCGGGATCGGCTCCGCGACCTGGATGTCGAGGATCCGCCTGCTCGCCGACTTCGGAACGATGCCGTGTTCCTTGTTGAATGCTTCCTGCACGGTCCTGCGGCGCCGGGTCTCGCCGACGGCGTCCCGGATCGAGTCCGTCTCCTTGTCGGCATAGAGGAGGACCTTGCCCTTCACGTTACGCGCGGCGCGACCGATCGTCTGGATCAGCGACCGCTCGCTGCGAAGGAAGCCCTCCTTGTCCGCGTCGAGGATCCCGACGAGCGACACCTCGGGGATATCGAGACCCTCGCGGAGCAGGTTGATGCCGACGAGCACGTCGAACTCGCCGCGGCGCAGATCGCGAATGATCTGGATGCGCTCGAGCGTGTCGACGTCGGAGTGCAGGTAGCGGACCTTCACCCCGATCTCCCGGTAGTACTCGGTGAGATCCTCGGCCATGCGCTTGGTCAGCGTCGTGACCAGGACCTTGTCGCCATTGGCCGTGCGCTCGCGGATCTCGGCGAGCAAGTCGTCGACCTGGTGCGCGACCGGGCGAACCTCGACCTCCGGATCGAGCAGGCCGGTCGGCCGGATGATCTGCTCGACGACGACGCCCTTGGCCTCGTCGAGCTCCCAGTCGGCCGGCGTCGCCGACACGTAGATCGCCTGCTTCGCACGCTCCCGCCACTCGTCGAACCTGAGCGGCCGGTTGTCGAGCGCGCTTGGCAACCGGAAGCCGAACTCGACGAGCGTCTCCTTGCGAGACCGATCGCCGTTGTACATCGCGCCGATCTGCGGAACCGTCTGGTGCGACTCGTCGACGATCAGCAGGTAGTCGTCGGGGAAGTAGTCCATCAGTGTCGGCGGCGGCTGTCCCGTCGACCGTCCGGTCAGGTGGCGCGAGTAGTTCTCGATGCCCGAGCAGAAGCCCATCTGCTCGATCGACTCGAGGTCGTACATCGTCCGCTGCTCCAGGCGCTGCCGCTCGAGCAGCTTGCCCTCGCGCGACAGCTCCTCGAGCCGCACCTTGAGCTCGCTGCGGATCGACTCGCACGCGCGGCGCATCGTCTCCTGCGGGGTCGCGTAGTGCGAGGCCGCGAAGATCACCGAGCGCTCGATCTTGCGCTTCACGCCGCCGCGCAGCGGATCGATCTCGCTCATCGCCTCGATCTGGTCGCCCCACCACTCGATGCGGATCGCGGTGTCCGCCTCGTACGCCGGGAACACCTCGACGGTGTCGCCGCGCACGCGGAACGTGCCGCGGTGAAAGTCGACGTCGTTGCGCTCGTACTGCAGCTCGACGAGCCGGCGCAGCACGCTATCGCGATCGATCGCGGTCCCGGTATCGAGCTCGCACGTCATCGTCGCGTACGTCTCGCGTTCGCCGATGCCGTAGATGCAGGACACCGACGCGACGATGATCACGTCGCGCCGCGACAGCAGCGCGAACGTCGCCGCGTGGCGCATCCGATCGATCTCCTCGTTCACGATCGAGTCCTTCTCGATGAACGTATCGGTCGTCGGGACGTATGCCTCGGGCTGGTAGTAATCGTAGTAGCTGACGAAGTAGTGGACGGCGTTCTCCGGGAACAGCTCCTTGAACTCGCCGTACAGCTGCGCCGCCAGGATCTTGTTGTGCGCGATGATCAGCGTCGGCCGCTGCGTCTGCTCGATCACGTTCGCGACCGAGTAAGTCTTGCCCGAGCCAGTGATGCCGAGCAGGACCTGCGCCTCGTCGCCACGCCGGAGGCCGTCGACGAGCTCCTTGATCGCCTTGGGCTGATCGCCGGCCGGCGGGAACGGTGCCTTCAGCGCGAAGCCGGAGCCGCCCGTGCGCTGCGGTAATGGCGGAGGCGGAGCGTCCGTCTCGGTGCGCTTTGCCTTCTTGCCCCGATAGCTGGCCACGGTCGGCACTCTAGCCCGGCGGGCGTCACCGCGCACGGCTGAACCACTGCCACCAGTCGTAGTGGCGATCGCTATCCTTCGCAGTCTTCAACATGGTCGACCTCGCTCTTCGGGCGGTGCGTTCAGGCGCTCGGCTCGGTGTGCAGTCCGATCACGTTGCCGTCGAAGTCCTCGACCAGCGCGAACGTTCCATTCGGCGGGATCGACGTTGCGGGCGTCACGACCTTCGCGCCGGCCTCGACCGCACGAGCGAGCGCGCGATCCACGCCGTCGCGCGCATTCAGGTAGATCGTCGTCCCGGTCTTGCTCGCCTCGCGCCTGGGATCGACCACGAGCGCGCCGCCGGTGCCCTCGAGCGCGTCGCCCTTGAAGATCGCGCGCTGCGGGAGCTGCATCAGCTTGATATCGAGCATCGCCTCGTACAGGCGCGTCGACCTCGCGAGATCGGTGACCGGAATCTCGAACCAGTTGATAACGGGATGCTTGCTGGTGTTGTTCGACATGACTGGACCTTGGCAGCAAGTCGTGACAGCCTTTTGTCATCTTTCATGAGAAAGAAGAGCAGGCTGTTCGCCATCGCCGAGGCCCTCCGCGCCCGCCGCACGGGAGTGACCGCGGCCGAGCTCGCGCAGCGGTTCAACGTCACGCTGCGGACGATCTACCGCGACCTCGAGGCACTCCAGGACGCCGGGATGCCGATCAAGGCCGACCGCGGGCGCGGCGGTGGCTACGCGCTCGACAAGAACTACCAGCTGCCGCCGGTGAACTTCACCGCGCGCGAGGCGGCGCTGCTCGTCGTACTCGCACGCATGGCGAGCGAGCAGCGCCTGATGCCGTTCCCGGCGACGATCGATAAGGCCGCCGACAAGGTTCGCGCCGCGCTGACGACCTCGGCGCAGCGCGAGCTCCTGCAGCTCGTCAAGGAGCTGCAGATCGTCGGCGTGCCCGCGCTTCCGGTGCCGGCGACGGTGCGCGACGCGATCGAGACCGCGTGGTTCGAAGGCCGCCCGCTACGCATCGTCTACGAGAAGCGCGCGTGGGAGCACCTGCCGCGCACGGTGAAGATCCGCAACCTCGTGTTCGACCGCCAGGTCACGCTGCTCAACTGCTACGACCTCGAGAAGAACGAGGATCGCCAGTTCCGGCTCGACAAGATCAAGCAGGCCAAGGTCCTCGATCTCGACGCGACGTGGCCGCGGCCGCGTACCGACTGACTCCAGAGTCCGGCCGGGTTGATCCGTCGGCGTAGGCTAGCTAGCGAGTCAGCGGCGCGTGTACCAGATGCGCCAGATCGGCAGGTTCGTCTCCTCGGCGTTCTGCTCGCGCCACGAGCGCACGCCGTAGGGATTGCCGTCCTTCCAGAACGTCCACTCGCCCGCACGGTTGTCGAAGCGATCGTCGCCGTCGAACGCGCTCATCGCATCGAGCGCGATGTCCCAGACGTCGGTCTGGACGAACAGCTCGCTGCCGGGCGCGAGGATGTGCGCGATCTGCTCGGCGAGCACGGGATCGACCATGCGCCGCACGTGGTGTCGTCGCTTGAACCACGGGTCGGGGAAGTTGACGTAGACGCGCGTCGCGCACGCCGCCGGGAAGATCTCCTTCACGTGGAGCTGCGCGTGGCAGAACACCGCGTGCACGGGCAGCGACTGGGCCTTCGCCTTCTTGTTGACGTAGTCGACGAGGTCCTCGCGGATCTCGAGGCCGACGTACTGCGCGGCCGGGTTGTGGTGGGCGCGCTCGAACAGGAACTGCGCATCGGCACAGCCGACCTCGACCTCGAGCTCGCGCGACAGATCGATCGTCGGCCGCTCCCCTCGAAAGGTCTCGAAGAACAGATCGAGCGGATTGACGTGCTGGCGGATGCGCATGGCGCGAGACTCAGGACCAGCGAGCGTCGAGGGCGACGTAGCCGAACTGCCGCACGTTGAGCGGCGAGCGCAGATCCTCGAGCTCGCCGCGGTTCACCCAGCGGAACGCACCGAACTCGTCATTGGGCACGACGTCGACGCCGTCGGCGATCTCGCACACGAACACGAAGTTCATGTGGAGGCCCTTGGAGCCGGCCTGGTGCTCCTCGTAGCCGATGAGGCCGGGGGGCACACCGTCGAGGGCGCCGGCGAGCGGCCGGAACGCGCCGGCCATCCCGGTCTCCTCGCGCAGCTCGCGGACGGCAGCCTCGAGCGGCGTCTCGCCGGGCTCGAGCTCGCCGCCGATCGGGAGCCAGGTCTGCAGGCGGCGGTGCTCGATCACGAGCACGCGATCGGCACGCCGCGCGTAGATCGCGACCGAGAACGCTCGCCGGTCGGTCACGGCAGGACCTCGAAGTCGAGCGAGTTCGACGAGCGGCCATCGACGGTCAGCACGAGCGCCGTCTTACCAGGTGGCGCGAACGATGGGATCTGGATCGTCGCCACGTTGTCGGAGTACGCGAACACCATCGCCTCGATCATCGGCGGATCGAGGCCGAGCTCGACCTTCGCCGCGATCCCGAGGCAGGACAGGGTCTCGCCGCAGAATCGCCGGCCCGTCAGCTCGACGCTGGCACCAGGGCGCGCGGTCGATGGCGTGACCTGGTCGAGGCGCGGTCCACCGTCGTCGGCACACGCGCCCAGCGCGAGGCCAAGCGCGAGGACCGGTCGCTTCACTTCGGGACTTTCTCCCAGTCGGAGAGGAACTTCGCGAGCCCGATGTCCGTCAGCGGGTGCTTCGCGAGCTGCAAGAGCACCGAGAGCGGGCACGTCGCGACGTGAGCGCCCATGCGGGCCGCCTGCTGGACGTGCATCGGGTGGCGAACCGAGGCGACGAGCACCTCGGTCGTGAACCCGTAGTGATCGTAGATCTCGAGGATCTCGCTGATGAGCTGCATGCCATCGGTCGCGATGTCGTCGAGGCGGCCGACGAACGGCGAGATGTAGTTCGCGCCGGCCTTCGCCGCGAGCAGCGCCTGCGTCGCCGAGAAACAGAGCGTGACGTTGGTCTTGATGCCCTCGTCGGCGCAGGTGCGGACGGCCTTGAGGCCCTCGGGGATCAGCGGGATCTTGACGACGATGTTGGGGCGAAGCGCCGCGTACTCGCGCGCTTCCTTCATCATCTCGTCGTACTTGGTCCCGACGACCTCGGCCGAGACCGGACCCTTGACGATGTCGCAGATCTCGAGCAGGACGTCGCGGAACTTCTTGCCCGTCTTGGCGACGAGGGACGGGTTCGTGGTGACCCCGTCGACGAGCCCCATCGCGGCGGCCTCGCGGATGTCTTTGATATCGGCAGTATCGATGAAGAACTTCATGGGGCTCCTCCGCTTGCACCATACCCGACGACGACGTAGCGTGCGCCGGCGTCGGCACCATACGAGGGCCCCCTGACGGAAACAAGCAGCGAAACAGAGAGCATGGACGAGCGCGTCGGACCGCGGATCGGCACCGTCGATGTCCCGGCGAAGATCGACCGGGAACGGTACTTTCGCGAGCTCTCGTACCTCGAGCTGACCGCATTGTTCGCGGGTCCGCAGAAGCCGAGCTCGTTTGCGAAGTGGGCCGAGCTCGCGCCGCCGCAGACGATCGGCCTCGTCGCGCCATTCGTGATGACGCATCGCAAGCCGCCGAGCGCGCCGAAGCTCTGGGCGCACGACGCGACCAGCGGTGATTTTCGATCGAGCGAGCTGGCGCGCGCGGCGCTCGCGCCCCTCCGCGAGGCTGTCGATGCGGTGCAGGCGGTGTGCGTCGTGTTCCGATCGCCCGAGTCGTTCTCGCCGTCGGCGTCCAACCGAGACGAGCTGAGGAAGTTCTTCGGCGAGCTCGCGACCGCCGAAGCGATCGGCACCGAGCGCGTCTGGGTCCCGGGTGGGCTCTGGGAGGTCCGGTCGGCCGTGAAGCTCGCCAACGAGCTAGGGGTCACCTGCGCGGTCGACCCGCTGGTGCAGGAGCCGGGGGCGACTGATGATCCGTTCACGGATCTCGAGACCGACGCCCTCTACTTCCGCGTTGGCGGTGCAGGGCGCGCCGGAATGATCCGGAACGAGCGACTGGAGGACCTCGCTGCCCTGCTGGAGCAGTTCGCGGACCTCGAGTCTCTCACGGTCGCATTCGCCTCACCGGAACGGTGGCAAGACGCGCGGAACCTCGTGAAACTTCTGAATGAGTAGCGGACTAGAAGACGAACGTGGCAGTCGGGATTGGCAACTCTCCAGTCTTCTTTGGGAGTTCCAGGATGTTGGGGGAGGACCTGCGCTCCACCATCTGGATGATCGGCTGAGACTTCCTCGACGGAACCGCGACGGTCTTTTTGGTGCGGCTCCCGTTACCTTTGCGCGCCGCCGGGCGCGCCGTCATCACCTTGCTTCGCATTCAAAATCCCCCAGAGGATCTGTCCGACCACGACTCTACGGATCCGCCTCAGCGCAAGTCAATGTAGGCAATCTGATTCCTTTACATCGCCAGGGTTGCCTCGTATAAAGCACCCGCTTTCCCACGGAGTTACAAAGATTTATGGACGCCAAGACAGGCTTCGAAGTGACCCTCCTCACGGGTCCGGCGCTGCAGGCTCAGGTCGACATTCTGGCACTCACGACCTTTGGTGATCCGAGCAAGGATGCTGTTTTCAAATCGGCAGACCAGGCGCTCGGTGGCCACCTCGCAGAGGTCGCGAAGCACGAGTCGTTCGATGGCAAGCCGGGTCAGGTCCTGTCGATCTACACGCACGGCAAGATCCCCGCGAAGCGCGTGCTCGTGATCGGCGCCGGTGCTCGTGGTGACTTCTCGAATGCGAATCTGCGCGACGTCACCGCGGCAGTGGCACAGGCCGCGAACAAGGTGAACGCCGCCAGTGTCGCGTTCATCCTGCCGTCGCTCGGCGCGAACCGCGATGCGGTGCTCGCCCAGATGGCGGTCGAGGGCATCCACCTCGGCACGTACAAGTTCGGACGCTACCTGACGAGCGACGATCACAAGAAGCCGCAGAGCCTGAAGTCGTTCGGGCTCGTCACCGACGTGAAGGGCAAGAAGCCGTCGGCGTCGCAGACCAAGCAGCTGACCGCCGCGATCAGCCGCGGCGCCGCGATCGCGCAGGCGACGAACCACGCGCGCGACCTCATCAACGAGCCCGCCGCCGTCGCGACGCCGGCTCATATCGCACAGCAGGCGCAGGCGATCGCGAAGAAGCACAAGGGCAGCCTCTCGGTGACCGTGCTCGACGCGAAGAAGTGTGCCGAGCTCGGCATGGGGATGTTCCTCGCCGTCGGCCAGGGCTCCGACCAGGAGCCGCGCTTCGTCCACATGACGTACAAGCCGGCGAAGAAGGCGAAGAAGAAGATCGCGTTCATCGGCAAGGGCGTCACGTTCGACTCGGGCGGCTACTCGCTGAAGCCGAGCGCCTCGATGGAGGACATGAAGGTCGACATGTCGGGCGCCGCCGCCGTCATCTCGGCGATGGACGCGATCGCGACGCTCGGCTCCGAGCACGAGGTCCACGCGGTGACCGCGCTCTGCGAGAACCTCGTATCCGGCCGCGCGTACAAGCTCGGTGATGTTCTGACGTCGATGGACGGCACGACGGTCGAGATCAACAACACCGACGCGGAAGGCCGGCTGACGCTCGGCGACGCGATCACGTACACGCGCACGAAGATCGATCCCGACGAGATGTTCGACTTCGCGACGCTCACCGGTGCGTGCATGGTCGCCCTCGGGCCGTACACGGCCGGCGTCATGAGCGACAACGAGCCGCTCATCAGGAACTGGCTCGCGACCGCGCAGGTCACCGGCGAGGACATGTGGCGCCTGCCGCTCAACAACCGCCTCCGCGAGCAGCTGAAGAGCCCGATCGCGGACATGCGAAACACCGGCGACCGCTACGGCGGCGCGATCACCGCGGGACTGTTCCTGAAGACGTTCGCCAAGGACACGCCGTGGGTCCACGTCGACATCGCCGGCCCGGCATCCACGTCGGCTCCGCGTCCGTCTCAGCCGAAAGGTGGGACAGGTTTCGCGGTTGCAACGATCGTGGAGTACGCCACAAAACGTTAGTTAATCTTCCTGTTTCTGAAGGAATCTCGCGCAGTTGACTCTGCGCGTGATTTGACAGAAGACTACCGCGCTGCTACCATTTTCTTGTTTTGAAGCAGCAGCAATTCGCGGTCGGGGACAAGGCCGTTTATCCGGTGCATGGAGTCGCAGAGGTGGTCGCGCTCGAGCAGCGCGACATCGGCGGCAACAAGACGCCGGTCTACATCCTCAGGATCATCGAAACCGGCATGAAGATAATGATCCCGACGATCAATGCCGGATCGGTAGGACTCCGAGATCTCATCACCTCCAAGGAGGTGAAGGAGGTCTACGCGATCCTCAAATCTCGCGACGTACCCCGCGATACCCAGACGTGGAATCGCCGGTACCGCGAGTACATGGAGAAGATCAAGACGGGCTCGGTGTTCGAGATCGCCGAGGTCCTCCGCGACCTGTGCGTACTTCGTACGACGAAGGAGCTCTCGTTCGGTGAGCGCAAGATGCTCGATACCGCACGCGGTCTCCTCATCAAGGAGCTCGCACTCGCCAAGGGCGTCGCGGATGACAAGATCGCGACCGAGATCGATCAAATCTTCCAGCAGGCCGCCGCGTAGCTCTCAGAGCCTCGTGGCATGACGACGGCGACGTGAAAGCACGTCGCCGTTTGACGTTTCGGAGCGGACGACTAGTAGCGAAGGAAGACCGAGCCCCACGTGAGGCCGGCGCCGAACGCGACGAGGCAGACGAGGTTGCCCGGCTTGATCTTGCCGAGCTCGATCGCCTCGTGCATGCAGATCGGAATCGAGGCGGCGGTCGTGTTGCCGTACTTCTGGATGTTGTTGTGCGTCTTCTCGGCGGGCATGCCGATCATCTGCGCGACCATCTGGTTGATGCGCAGGTTCGCCTGATGGGGGATGAGCATGTCGATCTCGGCGATGCTCTTGATCCCGTTCGCCTGCATGCCCTCCATGATCGCCTGCGGCATGCGCGTGACCGCGTGCTTGAAGACGTTCTTGCCCTTCATCTTCGGGTAGTGGCCGCGCTCCGCCATCGCCTCCGCCGAGATGCGTGGATGCTGGCGGCTCGCCGGATACTCCGTCCACAGGATCTCCGCCTCGCTGCCGTCGGCGTGGATGTGCGTCGACAGGATCATGTGCTGCTCGCCGGTCGCGCGGCCGACGAC
>JAEWJO010000301.1 GCA_023386455.1 Pseudomonadota bacterium
CGCGCAGGCCGCGCGGGTCGTTGACGAGCAACGTCTTGCCGCGCGCGTGCTCGAGGATCCAGGTCGCGTGTAGATACGCGACGTCGACCGGCGGATCCTTGCGCATCAGCACGACGTCGAAGTCGGCGAGCCGGCGAGCCTGCCGCGCCTCGACCTGGAACGCCTCGGCGGGCGTCGAGGCCGGCATCACGATCGTCGGGACCGCGTCGGCAACGGCGTCGTCGTGGACGAGGCCGAGGTGCTCGAGCTGGCAGGTCCAGACGTCCCAGCCGCGCGCGGCGGCCTCGAGCATCAGCGCGTAGGAGGTGTCGCCGGCCAGGCCGAGGCGATCGAGCGAATCGACGATGAACAGAGCGCGCACGGCGCGACTGTAGCAGGTAGCCGATCGATGTGAGGGTCACGCGGGTCGCCGGCGATCGGTCACGGCAGCTCGAGCACGACGACGACGAGCTGGATCATCGCACCGTCCTTGCCGCGTACCTGCGCGACCGCCACGTCGACGGCCGTCGGCACTGTATCCGGCGTGATGAGGTCCATCGCCTTGTCGATGTCGCGCGCGGTCGTGAGGCCGGAGTAGTAGGTCTTCGTCGTCGTCCACGCCGACGCGACCTTGTCGAGTGCCGGCTTGTACGTCGCGGTCGCGTTGTAGGGATCCGTGTCCTTGCGCCATTGCTCGAGCACGTCTGCGAGCGCGCTGCCGGCGACCTTGCGATCGGCGAGCTGCGGCCACCGCGTGCGCAGGAGCTCGAGCACGTGCTCGCGCGTGGCCGGCTCGAAGCGATGGAGGAGCCGCACCGAGACCCAGCCCACCGGGGTCTCGCCGAGCTCGATGAAGCTCGCGCTGCGCGTCAGCAGGATGTCCTGCAGCTGCGGCCGGTGCGCGAGCTCGTCGGGCAGGCCGGCGAAGTCCATCATCGGGATCTTGAAGCAGCGCGCCTTGTCGGTGATGTCGATGCTGCCGAGCTGCGCGGGGATCGACGCACACGTCCCCGGCGCATCGTGACGCTCGAGCGGCGCGGCACCGATCGCGCGCCGCGCCCCGTTGATGCGCGTCATCAGCGAGCCATCGCGCCGGAACAGCGGGCTCCCGCCGCCGAGCTCGATGCGGCCGATCGGCTCGGTCGACGCGCCGCGCACCATCGTCAGCTCGATGTCGGCGGATGCGGGCGCCGACGTCTTCACCGCGAACGAGCCATCGTTGCCGAACGAGAACGGCGTCACCGCGACGCCGGTCGCGCTCGACACGTAGAGCTTGCCGTCGGTCGCGGGGACGAGCACGCGTCCTCGGATCACCGCGGCACCGCTGCGCGACACCGGCTCGAGCTCGAGCACGCGTCGCGCGAGCACGAGCATGC
Source organism: Pseudomonadota bacterium (assembly GCA_023386455.1). Classification (GTDB taxonomy): domain Bacteria; phylum Myxococcota_A; class Polyangia; order Haliangiales; family Haliangiaceae; genus JABFXX01. The sequence continues at coordinate 1,356 of JAEWJO010000301.1, forward strand.
GCTGCGAGCCTGCGGGCGCGACGCCGGCGACGATCGCGGCGTGGCTCGGGAACTCGCTCGCGAGCGCGTCGATCGCCGCACCGAATGCCGTGTCGTCGCCGACGAGCTGGGCACGGAGCACGTAGTGCGGCGAGCCGCACCGCATCGCCAGCACGTGGCGGTAGCGCAGCGGATCGGGCGCCGCCGGGGCACGCGCCGCGAGCGCCCGCGCGACGCAGTCGAGCGCCGGATCGAACACGACGCCGCTCGCGACGACAGCCTGCTCTGCCGGGCTCTCGGCCGGTCGGAGGCGCGTCTCGTAGCGCTCGGCGAGCGGCTCGCCCTCGGGCTGGACGAGCACCGGCCGGGCCGCACGAGGACCACACGCGGCGACGACCGCGAGCGCGAGCGCGACGCGCATCGCCACCACTGCTAGCTCCTCCCACGGTGCCTCGGGCTCGCGGATGCGGGCCCTCGGTCGATCCATGGTCGTCGCATGTCAGGTCGCCGGAGGCTCGCCGCCCGCTGCCGGAAGCGCCGGCTCGTCGCCGCCGACCTGGACCTTCGTCGGAAGCAGGTGCTCGAGGCCGTGCTTGCGCAGGCGGTAGTACAGCGTCGACCGGTTGATGCCGAGCGTACGTGCCGCGCTCGCGATGTTGCCGCGCGACTTCTCGACGGCGGCGACGATCTCCTTGCGCTCGCTGTCGAGCAAGCGCTCGGCGAGGCTCTTGCCGTCGTCGGCGGCGGCAGGCGCGACCGGCGCGGGCGCCGTCGAGATCGTCGCGATCGGACCCGACTGGTTCGCCGTCTGCGCGCGGCGGCCGAAGTCGAGGTGCGCCGCGCCGAGCGGCAGGCCCCTCGCGAGGATCATCGCGCGCTCGACGATGTTCTCGAGCTCGCGCACGTTGCCCGGCCAGTTGTACTCGCGCAGCTTCGACATGCCGTCGGCAGCGATGCCCGCGGCCGGCACGCCCATCTGGCGCGCGAACTTCGTGACGAAGTGACTCGCGAGCACCGGCAGATCGTCGAGGCGATCGCGCAGCGGCGGCAGGTTGATCGGGAAGACGTTCAGCCGGTAGTAGAGGTCCTCGCGGAAGTCGCCTTCCTCGATCATCTTCTCGAGGTTGCGGTTCGTCGCCGACACGACGCGGACGTCGACCTTGATCGTCTCGTTGCCGCCGACGCGCTCGAGCTCGCGCTCCTGCAGCGTGCGCAGCAGCTTGATCTGCACTTCCATCGGCAGATCGCCGCACTCGTCGAGGAACAGGGTGCCGCCGTCGGCGAGCTCGAAGCGGCCGCGCCGGCGTTCCATCGCACCGGTGAAGCTGCCCTTCTCGTGGCCGAACAGCTCGGACTCGAGCACGCCGGGCGCGAGCGCCGCGCAGTTGACGCGAACGAACGGCTTCTCCTCGCGGGGCGAGTTGATGTGGATCGCGTGCGCGACGAGCTCCTTGCCGGTGCCCGTCTCGCCGCGCAAGAGGACCGTCGAGCTCATCGGCGCGACCTGCTCGACCTTCGCGAGCACCTCGCGGAGCGCCGCGCTCTCGCCGATGATGTTGCCGAAGTCGAACTCGCCGTGGAGCTGCTGGTTCAGGTAGCCGGTGTACTCGGCGAGCTGAGCCGCCAGGCGCTTGTTCTCGTGCTGGAGATGAAAGCGCTCGATCGCGTACTGCAGGACGCCGCGCACTTCCTTCGCGTCCCACGGCTTCGTGATGTAGCGGTAGACCTGGCCGAGGTTGATCGCCTCGATCAGCACGTCGACGTCGGTGAACGCGGTGAGGATGATGCCGACCGTCTCCGGCGTCTTCGCGCGGACCTCGCGCAGCAGCTCGACGCCGGTCATCTTCGGCATGCGCTGATCGGTGACGACGACGGCGACGTCCTTCTCCGCAAGGATCTGCAGCGCCTCGGGTCCGCTCGTCGCGGTCAGGATGTCGAACGTCTTCCGGAAGTTGAACCGGAAGGCATCGAGGTTGTCCTGTTCGTCGTCGACGACCAGGATCGGATACCGCTTCGTATCGAGCGTCATGACCCGCTCTCAACGGGTATCACACCGCCGGTTCACGGGGAAGGCGACGAGGACGGAGTCGCCAGCACGGGTTCCCGTCGGATCTCGAGTGCTTCCTTTGCCAGCCGCACGACGAGCGGGCCGAAGAGAATTCCCCACCCACCGAAAACCTCGACGGCGCCGAACATCGCGACGAGCACGATGAAGCCCGGCAGCTGGAGCTTGCCGTATCGCGTGAGCCACGGCCGCGCGAGGTTGTCGATCGAGCCGATCACGACGATTCCGTAGATTGCCAGGCCGATGCCCGCGGTGAGCCGCCCGGTGATCGCGAGACCCGCCGCGACGGGGACCCAGACGAGCGCGGTGCCGATCGCCGGGACGACCGAGAACACCAGCGTCAGCAGGCCGAGCGCGAGCGCCTGCGGCACGTCGAGGACCACGAACGCGAGCGTCGCGGCGATCGCCTGGAGAAAGCCGGCGCCGAGGATGCCGAACATGAGGCCGCGTCCGGTCTCGGTGAACGCCTCGGCGAACCGCCGCATCGCCCGCGATCCCATCGGCGCGTGCTCGTCGGCCCACGCGTACCAGCGTCCGCCCTCGATCAGCAACGAATAGATGCCGGCGACGAGGACGAACAGGCCGATCACCATCTGCGCGGCACCCGCGAGCACGAGCTTCAGGATCCCCCACGCACGATCACCCTGCCTCACGATCAGCTGCCCGACGCTGTCCATGTTCAGCTCGGGTCTCGGCTGCTCCTGCGTCGACACGAGGTTCACGAGCAGCGAGTGCGCGCGATCGCTCTGGGCGAGCTTCGTCACCAGCGTGATCGCATCGCTGACCACGAGCGTCAGGACGACGCCGAGCGGGATCAGGACCGACATCATGATCACTACGGTCACGAACGCACCGAGGTGGTCGCGGCCGCCGAACCCGCGCGTGAGGCGCGCATGCAGGGGACGGGCGAATCCGCTCAGCCAGATCGCGAGGATCACCCAGCCGGCGAACGGCGCCAGCAGGTAAGCGGCTCCGATCACCAGCACGAGCGTCCAGGCTCGCGGGATCTCGGAGGAAGACAGCAGCGTCACGCCTCCGGACGAAGCAGCTTTCAGACCAGGCCGTATCCCACATGTAGGAAAATTGGCTCCGGCGCGCCGAACCCTCTAGCATTTTTCGACAATGGTTCGGACGAAGGTTCGGTCAATCCGTATGCGACCAGCGCCCAGGGCCGCGGCACCGCCGCGCAAGCCGATGGCGATGGCGCGCCGGGTCTCGCTGTTCGAGCGCGAGGTCCAGGTCCGCCTGGCCCCCGTCGCGGTCGAGCTGCTCCACGGCGCGGCACGCGTCCTCTCCGAGGGCGCACTCGACGGCGACCTCTACGCCGGCTCGACGATGCTGACCGTCGATCTCGCGCGCACCGTCGACCGCATCTCCGATCCGCCGGATAGCTCGACCGCGCAGCGCATCGCCTTTCTGTACGCGGCCGACGAGCGGTGCCGCGACCACGCGCGCCGGATCGCCGCCGCCGAGGCGCGCAAGACCGCAGGCTGCGAGCTGACGAGCCAGCACATCGATGTCGAGAGCCGCGCGCGCGGCGCCGAGCTGCACCTGTCCCTGAACGTCGAAGCGCAGAGGAGGAACCCATGATCGAGCTGTATTCGATTCGCGATGTCTCTCGCATCCTCGCGGTCCAGGAGTCCCGGCTTCGCTACTGGACGCAGGTCGGCTTCGTCGGCCCGACCGTCCGCAAGGGCGGCCGCTTCTACTACACGTTCTGCGATCTCGTCGCCGTGAAGGCCGCGAAGGACCTGCTCGTCGCCGACGTGCCGCTGCAGAAGGCGCGCAAGGCCGTCGACGGCCTCCGCAAGGTGCTGCCGAACGACACGCACCCGACGAGCAAGCTCCGCGTCTGCTCCGATGGCGAGACGATCGTCGCGCTCGCCGACGACGTCGCGTTCGAGCCGATCGGCGGCCAGGTCGTGATGGCGTTCAACCTCCCGTCGTTCGGCGAGCACATCGCCGACGTGCTCGCGATGCCGCGCGTCGACCCGTCGGCGCCGCAGCCCGTCGAGGACTCGCCGACCGAGGCCAACGGCGGGACGACCGCGTATCGCCACTTCGTCGAGGCCTGCGCGGCCGAGGACCGCGGCGACTCGACGCTCGCCGAGCACCTGTTTCGCCAGGCGATCGATCTCGAGCCGAACATGGCCGCCGCGCTCACGAACCTCGGCAACCTCGTCTACCGCCAGGGCGAGGTCGAGGAGGCGCGCCGCCTCTACGAGCGCGCGCTCGAGCTCGACCCGAACCAGCCCGAGGCTCGCTACAACCTCGCCAACGCGCTCGAGGACCTGGGCGAGACCGAGTCGGCGCTCAACGAGCTGCGTCGCGTCTGCGCGCAGGCGCCCGACTTCGCCGACGCGCACTACAACCTCGGCCTCATGCTCGCGCAGCTCGGCGGCACCGCACAGGCCAAGCAGCACCTCGAGCGCTACCTCGAGCTCGACAGCGGCAGCGACTGGGCGAGCCACGCGAGGACGTACCTCGCGCAGATCGCCGCCTGAGCTGACGCCGGGCGCTACAGGATGATCGCGTCGCAGGCGCTCTTGAAGAGCATGACTGCGTCGTTGAGGCTCGTCGCGAGGTTGCCGTCGCAGATCGACGACATCACCGCGTTCGTACCGACCGCGGTCTTGAAGTCCTTGAGCCGGGTCGCCTCGTCGGCGTTGCCGAACGTCGAGCTGCAGACGCCCGGGCCGGGACCCGCGACCATCGCAGCGGCCCATCGCGACGGCCCGCCGGCGTACTGGTCGAGGAACGCCTTGTAGTTCGCGACCGGCTCCATCTGGTTGTCGCACAGGCTCTCGGTGAACCCGAGGTTGACCGACTGCTCGTAGCTGCAGTCGTTCTCGTCGGTGAGGATCACGATGCCGAGCAGCGCGTCGGGGCGATGAAAGCCCACGTTCGTGTTGTCCTGCATGCGGTCCTCGAACGCGTCGCGCACGGCGCCGAGCGGCATCTCGTCGGCCGAGCCGCCGGTACCGACATTCGCGAGGCAGGAGAACGTGCCGGCGACGTCGGTGTCGCCCTTGTCGATCCATCGCTTCGTCATGTTGCAGCTGGCGGGCTTGATCATCGCGCCGCTCTCGCCGCTCGTGCTCGAGGGGATCGAGCCGATGCCGGGGATCGTCATGTTGTAGCTGTAGTTGCGCGCCGTCGTCGTGACCGCGACTCGATAGTCGAGGCCCGATTGATCGAGCACCGCGATGAACCCGGGGAAGTTCGCGATGAGGTTGGTCTGCTCCTCGCCCATCGAGCCCGAGTTATCGATGACGAACAGGAGATCCATCTTCGAGCAGCCGAGTGCATCGACCGTCGAGCCTCCGCCTCCTCCTCCTCCGCCGGCGTCGGGGCCATTGCCCGAGCCGTCGTCATCGGCGCCATTGTTTCGGGTCACGGGTCCGCAACCACACGCGAACGCCACGACCCAGATCGCGATCGATCTGGCCCTCATCATCGCGGCGGACGGTAGACCAGAATCGTCACGAGTTGAAACTGATAATTTTGGTCCGACCTACAGAGTCCCGATCCACACGATCGCGGTGACGAGGACGACGGCGAGTGGCTCCCAGATTCGATCGAACCGAGTCATGCAGCCGCTCGCTTGTGCGAGCTGCCTGCCAGGCCCTGGAGCCTGTCATTTCGCCGTTTTCGCCGCTTCTACGCGCAGCGAGTGGGTCTAGCCAGACCCGAGCAGGAGCAGCTCTGGGTACCGGACGAGCAGGTAGCCGTAGACGTACGGCGCGATGAACAGCACCGCGTCGACGCGGTCGAGGATCCCGCCGTGACCGGGCAGCAGCGATCCAGAGTCCTTCACGCCGACCGACCGCTTGATCAGCGACTCGGCGAGATCGCCCATCTGCCCGAGCAGGCAGCCGGGGATCGAGATCAGGACGACGTCGAGCCACGTCAGCCAGTCGGCGAACAGGAGCTTCAGGCCGATGACGCCGACGAGCGCACCGGCGAGGCCGCCCCACAGACCGGCCCAGGTCTTCTTCGGGCTGACTGCCTCGTAGAGCTTCGCCTTGCCGAGGAAGCGACCCGCGAAGTAGCCGCCGGTATCGGCGAGCCACGCGACGATCAGCACGATCACGACGGTGTCGCCGCCGTGGTGCGGATCGATCCGCTTCAGCGTCGCGAGGAACGTCGTGAGAAATCCCGCGTAGACGATGCCGGCGACGGTCGCCGCGTAGCGCCCCGCGACCGACGGGATGTCGCGGAAGCGGAACAGGTAGTAGAGGCCCGGCACGATCACCGCGAGGATCAGCGCGACCGTCGGGCCCGCGAACACCGCACCGGCGAGCGTCTTCGAGTGCGGCGCGTACGCCATCGTGTGAGGGTCGAGCCAGTAGAACGCCGCCGACGCGATGCCGCCCATCACGAGCGCCGCACCGCGATCCTCGGCGGGCAGCGTCATGCCGAAGAACTCGCGCATCGCGAGCAGCGACGCGATGAAGATGATGCCCCACGTCGGCTCGGGCCGATGGTAGTAGAGCACCAACAGGAGGATCGGTACCGCGACGACCGCGACGAGGAACCGCTGCGCGAGGTTGCCGAGCGCCAAGTTGAGTGCAGCTAACTACACGGACGCGGCCTCGGCAAGACGCGCGCGCGTGATAGCGCGTCAGACGTCCGACGATTCCGCGATCTGGGCGGACGTCATCCCGAACCGACGCTCGCGCGCGGCGTACTGCTCGATGCACTTGTACAGGTGCTCGCGCCGGAACTCGGGCCAGAGCACGTCGACGAACACGAGCTCGGCGTACGCGATCTCCCAGAGCATGAAGTTCGACACGCGCTGCTCGCCGCTCGTGCGGATGAGCACGTCGAGCGCCGGCAGCGTCGTCGTCGGCAGGTAGCCACCGAGCCGATCCGCGTCGAGGTCTTCGACGCGAAGTATTCCCGCCGCGATGTCGCGCGCCGCCGCGCACGCCGCCCTCGCGATCGACTCGCGGCCGCCGTAGGACAGCGCGAGCGTCAGCACCATGCCGGAATTGTTTCGCGACGCCGCGCGTAGCTCATCGAGCGGCTCGCGCACGAACGCCGGCAGCTTCTCGACATCGCCGAGTGCGTCGAGACGGATGCCGTTGTCCATGATCTCGGCGCGCTCGTCGATCAGGAAGTCGCGGAGAAGCTGCATCAAACCCGCGACTTCCTCGGCCGGGCGAGCCCAGTTCTGCGACGAGAACGCGTAGAGGGTGAGCGCCTCGATCCCGAGCTGCCGCGAGGCGCGAGTGATGTCGCGGACGCTCTCGGCACCGGCGCGATGACCCTCGAGTCGCGGCCGATTCCGCAGCTGAGCCCAGCGGCCGTTTCCGTCCATGATGATGCCCACGTGGCGGGGCAGACTGCTGGCGGTCATCGTTGCGGGTGTCCCATTGATCTCGTACGCTCGATGAAAGCCATGGGGATCTTTTCCAGACTCGGGACGCTGATCAAGTCGAACATCAACGACCTCATCACGAAGGCCGAGGATCCCGAGAAGATGCTGACCCAGGTGCTGCTGGAGATGCAGCAGCAGCTGGTCGAGGCGAAGAAGGCCGTCGCGATCGCGATCGCCGACGAGAAGAAGCTGCAGAAGCAGTACACATCGGAGACTGACAAGTCGAAGGAGTGGGAGCGGAAGGCGATGGTCGCCGTCCGGGCCGGCGACGACAACCTCGCGCGTCAGGCGCTCGCGCGCAAGCAGGAGCACGAGACGATTGCGACCCAGTTCCAGCAGCAGTGGATCGCCCAGAAGCAGGCGGTCGAGAAGCTGAAGGACGCGCTCCGCCTCCTCAACAACAAGATCGAGGAAGCCAAGCGCAAGAAGAACATCCTCATCGCGCGTAAGAAGCGCGCTGAGGCGCAGCAGCAGATCGCCAACACGATGCAGGGCCTCGGCGACACCAGCGCGTTCGACACGTTCGATCGCATGGCCGAGCGCATCCAGCTCATGGAGGCCGAGGCGGAGGCCGGCGCCGAGCTCGCGGGCGAGCTGTCGGGCGACACCCTCGAGTCCAAGTTCCTCCAGCTCGAGCAGAGCGGCGGCGGCTCCGAGGACGACGCGCTCTCCGAGCTCAAGGCAAAGATGGGCCTGCTCGAGGCGCCCAAGGGCGAGTCCGCCAAGCAGCTCGGCGCGGGTGCCGGCGCGGGCAAGGACGACGGCAAGGGCGACAAGGCGGCAGACACTGGCAGCGGCCTCACCGCCGAAGATCTCAAGGAGCTCGAGGACCTCGATCTGTCCGAGCTCGACAAGAAGGCCTGATCACACGCTGCGGCTCGCCGCGGTCCGGGCTCGCCGGGATCGCGACGCTCGAGTCGCGATTCCTCGACGCTGCTCGTCGGCGAATTCGTCGCGAAGCTGCCGTCGCAGATGTCGTTCGAGCGTCCGTACCGCGCTTCGCATCGCGCTTCGCACGGACTGTGACCCCTCCCGCATCGCGGTGCATGCGCCGACGTCTCGTCGGAGCACAGCCCGTGTGAATGGCCGACTACACGTCGGCGAAATCGCGTGCGTGTCTGCAATCCCCCGACGGGATCGACCCTTGCACACCTCGCGCGCCATGCGGCTCCTCCGTGCCATGCTGTTCCTCTCGCTGTCGGGTCTGGGTGGATCGGTCGCGATTGCCGACGACGCCGTGCCGTCGCCTCACGCCGAGGCGGGCAGGCAAAGGGTCTCGCTGCGCGTCGTGAAGTTGCTGCCCGACACGAATCAGGCGCTCCTCTTCGACAAGTCACAGGGCACGCATATCGTCGCCGAGAGTGGCGAGACGATCGCGGGCCTGCTCGTCGACAGTATCGACGACGACAGCGTGACGCTGATCGCGCAGGACGGCACGGAGATCGTGCTCGCCGCGCCGGCGAAGAAGAAAAAGAAGGCGCGGCCCTCCGAGGAGGGCGGCGCGACCGTGACCGCCGCTGCTCCCACGGATCCGTACTCGCTCGCGCCGGTCGCTGCGCCGACTGTCATCGCTGCGCCTGTCGCCGTCGCGCCTGCTCCTGTCGCCGTCGCGCCTGCCCCCGTCGCCGTCGCGCCTGCCCCCGTCGCCGTCGCGCCTGCCCCCGTCG
>JAEWJO010000505.1 GCA_023386455.1 Pseudomonadota bacterium
GCGGTGCGCCGACCCTCGTCGAGCGCCGCCCTCCCTCGCAGCCGCCGCCGTCCCGCCAGCCCGCGGCATCGCAACCGCCTGTCATCCGGCCCGGCGCCGGCGCCCACCTCTCGTTCGAGGGTCCACCGTCGCAGCGGCCGAGCTACGCCCCCGGCCCATCGGGCCTGCCGCCCGCCAGAGGCATACATGCGTCTACCAAGCTGGGTGTGGCGCCGGCGCCCGCCCGTCCCGCAGGTCCGCATCCCATCGAGGCCGCGCGTCCCGCCTCCGAGAGCCAGGTCTGGCTCGTCCTCGGGCTCGTGATCGTGCTGGCCTCGGCGGCCGCGCTCGTCGTCGTCCTCGCCACGTGACTCGCGATACAATGATCGCGAGGTGCGGGACAGCGAGGACGAGCGTCCGACGGACGCGCATGGCGTCGTCGACGGATCGTCGGGCGATGACGACGGCGTGAACGAGGACGGCGTGACCGTCACCACCGTCTCCAACGATCACCTGCGCAACGGCACCGACGTCGGCGGCTACATCGTCGACGGCGAGCTCGGCTCCGGTGGCATGGGCGTCGTCTACTCCGCGACCCATCCCGTCATCGGCAAGCGTGCTGCGATCAAGGTCCTGAAGCCCGAGCTCTCTCGCAATCCTCCCGCCGTCGAGCGCTTCATGATGGAGGCGCGCGCGGTCAACCAGATCGGCCATCCCAACATCGTCGACATCTTCGCGTTCGGCACGCTCGCCGACGGCCGCTCCTACTACGTGATGGATCTCCTCACCGGCGAGCCGCTGCGCCGGCGCGTCAAGCGAGGAGGTCCGCTCCACCCCGCCGAGGCGATCTCGATCATCGACGAGACCGCGTCCGCGCTGATGGCTGCGCACGACAAGGGCATCGTCCATCGCGACCTCAAGCCCGACAACATCTTCATGGTCTCCGCCCCCGGGCGCTGGCCGGAGGTCCGCATCCTCGACTGGGGCCTGCTCAAGCTCACGTCGCAGCAGTCCGCGATCGCGAATAGCCGGTACCGCACGCTCGCCGGCTCGGTGATGGGCACGCCCGTGTACATGTCGCCCGAGCAGGCGCGCGCGTCGGACGCCGTCGACTTCCGCACCGACGTCTACTCGCTCGGCGTCATGTCGTACGAGCTCCTCGCCGGGGTCGTGCCGTTCAAGAAGGGCAGCTCGATCGACACGCTGCTCGCGCACCAGGACGAGCCGGTTCCGCCGCTCGCCGACAAGTGCCCCGGTCTCCCGATCGAGCTCGTGCAGTTGATCGAGGCGATGCTCGCGAAGGAGCCCGAGGGCCGACCGACGCTCGCCGCCGTGCGCGCGGTCATCAAGCGCCTGCGCGGCACGAAGATCCCGACGATGACCGCCGCGGGCCTGCAGATGCCCGAGCCGGCGCCGCCGACGCCGCGGCTGTTCGGCGAGCTTGCGAGCGATCCCTCGACGCGACCGTCGACGCCGTTTTTCGAGCCGCCGACGTCGCCTGCACTGAGCTCCGGTGGCGCCGGGCCGTACGTCGAGCCACCGAATATGCGTCTATCGGGCGAGACGACGGTACCGCGCGTACCGCCGAGCACGCCGCCGCCCGCGGTCGGTCGTGCACCGACGCCGCCGTCCGTCGGTCGTGCGCCGACGCCGCCATCCGTCGGTCAGGCGCCGACGCCAGGATCTCCGTCGATCGTTGGCAACGTGTCGGCACCGCTCGGTCGAGCACAGACCGCGCCGCCATCCGGTCGAGCACAGACCGCGCCGCCCTCGGGTCGAGCCCAGACCGCGCCGCCGTCGGGACGAGCCCAGACCGCGCCGCCCGTCGTCGGTCGAGCACCGTCGCAGCCATCCGTGTCGCGAACGCGGACACCAGCCGGCGGAGTCTCGCGACCTGCGACGCCCGCCGGTGGGATGCCCCGCGCGCAGACCGCGCCACCGGGCTCGCGCAACGACGCCGCCACGGTGCCGCCGCCGATGCGCGCGCAGACACCGCCGTCGGATCGCAAGCTGACGACGCCTCCCGGTGGCCTCCCGCTTCCGGCACCGCCGCGCAGCGAGCGCATGGCGGCGCAGCCCGATCCGGAGCTCGAGAGTCAGAACGTCAGCTTGCCGTATCAGAGCATCAACATCGCGCCGTCGACATCGACGCCCGCAGGTCCCGGCATGCCGAGCATGCCGGGACAGACCATGCCGATGTCGAACCAGAACATCGCAACGTCGGCGCACGGCATGGCGAACCAGAACATCGCGATGTCGACGCATGGCAACACGCCGATACCGAACGCGAGCACGCCCAACCAGAGCGCACCGATGTCGACGCACGGCATGGCGAATCAGCGCCTGCCGATGCCGACGCACGGCATGTCGAACCCGAACACGCCGGTGTCGTACGGCGGCATGCCGGCGCATATGCCGAACGAGCACATGCCGACGTCGACACACGGCGGCACGTCGATGCAAGGCGGCGGCGTGCCGCACCAGCACATGCCGATGCCGGGGTACGGCATGCCGACCCCCGACGCGGGCATGCCGGCCGGTGCGTCGACGATGCAGACGCCGTATGGCGCGCAGCCGTATCCGACGAGCGCGCCCTACGCGCAGGTCGTCCGCCCGGCGACGGGCACGCCACAGGCGATGACCGCGGCCTCGGCGGGCGGCGGTATGAAGCGCGTGCTCGTGATCGCGATCGCGGCGATCGTCGTCTCGGCGGTCGGCATCGCGATCGTCATGCTGACCTGACCTCGCGTCCGGCACGTCCGGAGCTGCGCCAGCGTCGAACGGGAAGGATCCGACGAGGGCGCCGTAGTACCGTAGAGCAACGCCATGGGTCACGCACGCGAAGAAGAGCGCCAGCACGAACAGGTCGCGCAGGCCGACGACGCCGGTCACGCCGAGCAGGAGACTCCGTCGAGGACGCGCTTCACGAACCGGGGCGCGATTCCGGCGGTCGAGAACGGCACCGCCGCGCAGGGACCGACGGCCTCGGAGCGCGCGTTCGGCTCGCTGACCGTGACCGCGCGTGGCCTCAACGTCCGCAGCGGTCCGTCGACGAACGATCGAATCCTCGGCGTGCTCCATCGCGGAGACTCCGTGCAGGAGATCGGTCGCAGCAACGGCTGGGTCCAGATCAGCTTCGGCGGCCAGGCCGCATTCGTCCACGAGCACTACGTCAGTCGCGGCGGCGGCCAGGAGGCGCGCGGCCACGCGCCGAGCCCCGAGGGCCAGGCCGAGGCGATGGACATGTTCCGCGAGGTCAACGGCGAGCAAGGTCGCGGTCACGCACCGAGCAAGGAAGCCCAGGCCGAGGCCATGCAGATCTTCCGCGAGGCCAACGGCGAGCAGGGTCGCGGTCACGCACCGAGCAAGGAAGCTCAGGCCGAGGCCATGCAGATCTTCCGCGAGGTGAACGCGGAGCCCGCGACCGCAGAGAAGGCAGCGCCGGCGCAGGCAGCGCCCGGCCAGGGCCACGCACCGAGCAAGGAAGGTCAGGCCGAGGCCATGCAGATCTTCCGCGAGGTCAACGGCGAGCAGGGTCGCGGTCACGCGCCGAGCAAGGAAGGCCAGGCCGAAGCCATGCAGATCTTCCGCGAGGTCAACGGTGAGCCCGCCGCGGGCCACGCGCCGAACCAGGAGAAGCTCGACGAGCTCCTTCGCGATCTCGAGTAGCAGCAGCGATCACGAGCGCAGCAACGGACATGCGAATCCGCGGTCGATGACCGCGAGGCGCGAGATGCGCGAGGTCGCCGCGGTCCTCACGAGCGCAGCAGCGGTCGTGCGAAGCCGCTGTCGATCAGCGCGAGCCGCGAGCGGCCGGGCTTCTCGCCGTTCTCGAACGACGCGGTCAGGATCCCTGCGAAGTAGATGTCGACACCGGTCTGCCGCCAGCTGCACCGGACCTCGACCTCGCGATCGAGCCGGACCGGCTCGGCCTCGACGACGCACTCCGGGCTGCATACGGGCGGATGCGGCTCGTCGACGCCGTACTCGACGAGTGGCTCGGGCGGCTCGACGTTGTAGAGCCACGCGTGCGCCGCGATCTTCTCGCCGACGTAGTAGTACGCGTAGCAGGTCACGCCGTCGTCCTCGATCATCACCTTGCGGTTGCCGTCGGGCTCGATGATCTGCGCGAGGCGCGACTCCTGGTCGTCGTAGTCCACCTGCGACAGCGTAATCCGACGCGGCGTGCGAGCCAACGCTCAGATCGCCTGGCCCTTCATGACCGGCGGCAGCGAGCGGAAGTAGCGATACAGCGCGCGCAGATCGTCGTCGGTGAGGTTCTTGAAGCTCGACCACGGCATCGGGCTCGGCGTCTCGACCGCGTTCCTGAACCGCGCGACGAACTGATCCTCGGTCCACGCGGTGAGGTGGCCGCTCGCCGGATCGGGCGTCAGGTTCGGCGTCACGAACGTCGTCCCCGGTTGCGTGTGCGACTCCATCTCCATGCCGCCGGCGAACGCGACGCCGAGCTGCTCGCCCGTGCGCAGCGAGCGGCGCGTGTGACAGCCGCCGCAGTTCGCGATCGTGTTCGCGATGTAGCCGCCGTACTCGGCGGTCTGTGCGGGGTTGGCGTGCGCCGCAGGAGCATGCGATGGGCCTACCGGCTCGACGAGGAACGCCTTCGCGAACCGGCCGAGCAGGTTGAAGTCGCTCGCCGGGACGGCGTGGTCGATCGCGGGGCGCGAGCGCAGGTACGAGATCACGGCGGTGAGATCATCGTCGGCCATGTCGTTGAACGGCATGAACGGCAACATCGCGCGGCCCGATGGATGAACGCCGTAGCGGAGCACGCGCGCGATCTCCTTGTCGGAGTAGCGGCCGATGCCGGTGTGCTCGTCGGGCGTGATGTTGCGCGCGTAGATCGTGCCGATCGGGAGCTCGAACGCGAAGCCACCGGCGAGGTGCGGCTCGGCCTTGCCGTGGTCGGACGCCAGCGCATGACAGGCGGTGCAGTGTGCAGGCCCGGTGACGAGGTAGCGGCCGCGTTCGATCACCGCTGGATCGGTCGAGGCATGGATGTCGGGATACGGGGCGTCGAACGTGCGGTTCTGGCGGACGGCGACGGCGATCGCGAGACCGGAGATGCCGAGGATCAGGAACACGGCGAGGCCGATGGCGACTCGCTTGAGGACTCTCTTCATGCACGCCGAAGTGCGGTGGGCCGGTGTTTCGTTACACGGATTCTGATAGGGTGGGCCAAATGGCCGCAATCGCTGTGTCTGACGAGCCATCGATCGCCGCACTCGTGGCGGCAGCGGCAGCCGGGGACCGGTGGGCGGAGGGCGCGCTGTGCCGGAGGTTCGCGCCGGCGGTGCGGACGTTCGCGCGGCGCAGGTTGCGTGGCGCCGATGCCGTCGACGAGTTCGCGCAGGAGGTGTTCCTGCGGTTCGTGCAGACACTGCGCGCGGGCAACGTGAAGGAAGGCGAGCGCGCCGGAGGCTTCGTGCTCGGCATCTGCCGGAACCTCGCGCGCGAGCGCGTGCGGTCACAGGAGCGGCGGGGCGAGCTGTGGGCGGAGCTCGGTGGCGTGCTCGCGTCGATGGAGCAGGAGCCGGCGAAGGCGACGTATCAGCTCGCGCTGCTCGAGGATTGCTTGAGCCAGATCGCGCAGCGAAGTCGCGACGTCATCAAGTACGCGTTCATCGAGGGCGAGTCGGCTGCGGAGATCGCATCGCGACTCGCGATGACGGAAGGCAACGTTCGCGTGGTTCGCCATCGCACGCTCGAGGCGCTACGCTCGTGCATGGCCGGCAAGGTGTTCTGGGAGGGCGCGTCGTGAGCCGGCTGAACGAGCTCGACGCGTACCTGACCGGCGAGCTCGACGAGGGCGCGGCCGATGCGCTCGAGGAGGCGCTGTTCGACGTGCCCGACGACGAGGACCTCGCGTTTGTCGACATCGTCGCGCGGCACGGCCGGCGACTCGTCGATCACGGCACGTACGACGTCGGCGCGATGCGCGAGGACGTCGACCGCCTGCTCGCGCAGGGCAAGCGTGTCTGCGTGGTCGATCCAGGGCCGCCGGGCACGAAGACGCTGCTCGTCGCGAGCGACACCGAGATCCTCGCGACGCGGCTCGCGTTCGGCCGCACCGATGTCGAGCGCGTCGACGTCGAGATCTACATCATCGACCACGACATCACGAAGGTGATCCGCGACGTCCCTGTCGATCAGCGCGACGGCTCGGTGATCGGGCTGTGCGAGCGACCGCTCGCGGAGCTGGCGATGCAGGCAGGTCCGACGATCGCGAAGGTGCGCGAGCGCACCGGTGCGCGCACCGTGCTCGGCGAGTGGCACCTCGCGACCGCGTTCGCTCCGTAGAGCGGACCGGAGCGGAGCCGGGTCAGTCCAGCGAGACCTGGACGCGCGCGTCGTTGTACGCGGCCTGGCCGCCGAGGTCGGCGAGATCCGGCGGGATCAGCGCGTTCGACGTGTAGCCGTTGCGCGTGTGCTTGCGCCACATGCCCTTGTTCATGAGCACGACGCCCTCGCGCAGGTCGCTGTTGATCTTCGCGATGCAGCGGACCTCGCCGTGCGCGTTCCACACGCGGATCGGCGTGCCGTTGACGATGTTGCGCGCCCTGGCGTCCGCCGGCGACATCTCGAGCGCAGCCGGCGCGGTGCGCAGCTGGCCGAAGTACGAGCTGATCTGCGTCGAGAGCGCGGGCGAGATCAGCGCGAGCGGGAACTCGTCGCTGCGGGGGTCGGCCTTGTAGGCATAGAGGCCCTTCGCCTCGCGATCGAGCGCAGCGGGGACGAGGTGGATCTTGCGGTCCGGCGTCGTCGGAAATGTGTCGACGAACGCGAGCGGATGCGAGCCGTGGGGCGGCTCGGCGATCGTCTTCTCCGCGAGCTGCTGCTGCAGCGCCGCGCCGTGCGGGCTATCGGCGAACGTCTTCGCGACGAGCTCGTCGTCGGTCATCGGGTCGCCGGGACGGACGAGGTCGAGCCGCTCGAGCAGCGCGCCGAACAGCTCGTTGTTGGAGCGCGCCTCGCCCGGAGGCGTCGCGACCGCCGGCGAGTCGAACATGCGGATCGTGCCGTAGCCGCGGCGGAGCTCGCGGTGCTCGAGGAATGCGGTGTTCGGCAACACGACGTCGGCGAGCTGCGCGGTGTCGGTCCAGACCTGCTCGTGGACGACCACGAACAGATCCTCGCGCTTGAGCTGCTCGATCACGCGACGTTGATCGGGCGCGGTCGCCGCCGGGTTGCACATGTAGACGAACAGGCACTCGATCGGAGGATCGCGCAGCTCGGCGAGCACCTTGCCGAGCTCGCTCATGTTGATCGTGCGCGCAGACGTCGGCGGCTCGGCGATCGCGGACTCGGCCGTGACGGTCCAGTTGACGTCGCCGTTCGACATCGTGAAGCCACCGCCGACGACGCCGAACTTGCCGGCGACCGCGGGGAGCGTGAGGGCAGCGGCGACCGCGCTGCCGCCATTGCGGTTGCGCTCGAGGCCCCAGCCGACGCGGATCACCGCCGGGTTGCTGCGCGCGAAGAGCTCGACGAACTGATCGATCAGGGTCGCGTCGA